>NZ_JBVIFS010000040.1:51321-56124 GCF_055571215.1 Streptomyces sp. NPDC030995 | reverse complement strand
GCGGGGGGGGGGGGGATACCCGGGTGTGGGATGCATTCGCTCCCCCCGACAACGCGGCGAGGTGCGGTGCCAGGCAGTGCGGGCCAGGCAAGATCCGAAAGAGACGGCCTAGCGCCCGTACGCCTCCAGGGCGGCCCGCAGGCCCGGGAGGTCGGTGCCGAGCTTGCGGCAGGCCGCCGACCGTGCCCAGTCGGGCTCCGGGTCCGCGGCGGCCGGCCCGCCGCCGCGAGCCGCCAGCCGCGCCGCCCGGAGCTCCTCCTCCGTGAGCCCGTCCGCCGAGGAGGAGGACCGGCACGGCAGGGCTCCACCGAGGCCCAGCAGGGTCTCGGCCGCCCGCGCCTCCAGGCCGTCGGCGCCGCATTCCCGGGCCGTCACCACGGCCCGGGCGAGCAGTGCGGGGTCGCCCAGCTCCGATCCCAGCGCGGCCAGCGCGCAGGCCAGTTCGTATCCCGCCGGGGAGGACGCCAGCAGCGCCACCGCCTCCCGCAGCAGCTCCGCCCGGTCCTCGGGCGCCGCGACCTCGGCCGCCACGCGCAGGGCCTGGCCGATGCCCGAGGGGGCGCCGAAGGCGCGGGCCCGCCGGACGGCGTCGGCGGCCAGGGCGCGCGCCCGGTGCGGGTCGTCCCCGGCCACGGCCCGGGCCAGGTGCAGCTGCCACGGGCACCACGCCGGGTTCTGGATTCCGCGCGGGGTCAACCGCCCCTCCACCTCCTCCAGTTCGGCGACGGCCGCCTTCGTCTCACCCCGGGCGAGGAGCAGTTCCGCGTAGACGGTCTGGGAGTCGGGGAAGACCACGGCCGCCGGGAAGGGCCTCCCGTACTCGTGTTCCCGTGCGAGCTCCCAGGCCTCGTCGGCCCGTCCCCGCGCGAGCAGTGTCGTGAGGAGGATGGCTATGGCGTACCAGTGCACGGGGGTACGCCGTCCCACGCGTTCGGCGAGCCGCAGTCCGGCGCGCGCCAGCTCCTCGGCCTCCGCGAGCCGCCCGCGCCGGAAGCGGATGTAGGCCCGCAGGTTGTACGCGAAGGACAGGTGCGCCCCGTGCCAGCCCTGCCGCTCGAACTCGGCGGTGCCCGCCTCGAACAGTTCCTCCGCCCGTCCCGGCCGGTCGGCGTACATGTGCGCCATGGCCACGAGCACGGGCACCTCGAAGCCGCGGTCCTCGTGGGCCCAACTGAAGTCCCGCTCCAGCACCCGTCCGGCGTGGTGCAGGACCACGTCCACGGGCTCCCCCCGCAGGCAGGCGTCCCAGGCGCGCAGCCCGATCACGTACCGCTCGGTGAGGTCGCGGCCGGTCAGCCGGTCGGCGAGCCGGGCCAGGCGCCGGGAGCGGGCCGGGGAGTCGGTCTCGGCGGCGTTGAAGGCGTCCCACATGAACTGCTCGGACTGCAGGCGCAGCCGGGCGCGGACGTCCTGGGTGTACGGGATCTCCCGCGCGAGCGCCTGTGAGGCGTCGGCGAGGCGGTCGCTGTGCGCGAGCACCTGGGCGAGCCGGATGACGATGCCCTGGCGCAGGGCCGGGTCGTCGAAGGGCTCGGCGAGGGCGGCCCGCAGGTGGTTGACGGTGTTCGCGGGCTCGGTGAGCAGGGAGGCGCAGCCCAGTTCGTACAGCACGGCCGCGCGTTCGCCGAAGTCCGGGGGCTCGCGCAGGGCGCGGGCGAGCTGGCGGCGGGCTGCCTCGGGGGCGCCGGCCCGGAGGTTCTCGGCAGCGGCCTCGCGCAGGGTGCGCACCACCCAGGGGTCGTTCTCGGGATGGGTCTCCAGCAGGTGGCGGGCGGCGGAGGAGGAGCCGAGTCCGGCGTCGACGACGGCCGCCGCGGCCTTTCCGTGCAGGGCGACGCGGAGCGCGTCGGGGATGGCGCGGTACAGGGCGGTGGCGATGAGCGGGTGGACGAACTCCAGCCCGGCGTCCGGCTCGTGCGCCGTCGTGGGCCCGGCGGCCGACAGGATGCGGGCGTCCCGCAGCCGGCCGGTGGCGTCCACGGCCTCCTCGGTGCCGAGGGCGGCCACGCGGGCGGCGAGGTCCTGCGGAATGGCGGTGCCGAGGACGGCGCAGGCCCAGGCGAAGCGGACGGTGGAGGGGCCGAGGCGTTCGAGGCGGGCGACCAGGCCGCTGCCGCGCTGGGCGGCGGCGAGGTCGCGCAGCAGCGGGGCGCTCGCCGCGACCGGGGGCAGGGCCTTGTCCCGGACCTTGGCGGTGAGTTCGACGGCCTCGAAGGGGTTGCCGGTGGTGACGGCCCAGGCCTCACGGCAGAAGGCGTCGTCGGCGTGGTCGGCGAGGGTCTCGCGTACCAGGGCGGCGACGGCGGCCTCGGTGAGCGGCGCGAGGGGCAGCGGGCGCTGTCCGGCCCGGCCCGGCAGCGTACGGAAGGCCTCGGCGTGCGCGGGCAGTTCGTCGGGGCGGTAGGCGACGGCGAGGAGCAGCGGGAGGTGTTCGGCGCGCGGGGCGTAGGCGGCGAGCCAGCCCAGGGATTCGGGGTCGGCCCAGTGGGCGTCGTCGAGGACGAGGGCGACGGGGGCTCGCTGGACGACGAGGTGGGTCAGGACCCAGTCGAGTCCGTCGCGCAGACCTTGGGGGTCGGGCGGGGCGCCCTGTTCGGGTGCGCAGAGTCCGAGGGCCGGACCGACGATGGAGTACCAACTCCCGAGGGAGGCGCGCAGCTCCTGCTCGGAGGGGCCGGCCAGCAGGGGCTGAATGAGCTGGCGGGCGACGTGGAAGGGCTGGCTCTGCTCCTGTTCGCCGCCGCGGGCGGCGAGGACGGTGCAGGAGCGGGCGTGGGCGCGCCGGCGCAGTTCGGCGAGGAGCGTGGTCTTGCCGAGGCCGGCCGGGCCGGAGAAGGCGAGGAGCGCGCCGCCGGCGTCCGGGCCGGGACCGGTGAGCTGGTCCAGGGCCTCGTCGACAAGGGCGAGTTCGGTCTCGCGTTCGACCATCGTGCGCCGCAAACGGGTCCGGCGGTCCGTCATGGCTGGTACCCCCCCAGGCCTGTTCGGAGGTTCAGCGTACGCCCGCGCACACGACGGGGGACCCACTGTCGGGAAAGAATCCGATCTTCTTTTCCGGCCTCCTTTCCGGCCTCCTTTCCGGCTTCTTTTCCGGCGGCTTCCCGGCTGCTTCCGGCTCCCTTTCCGGGGAGGGTCAGTCCCGTGCGGAACGTGCCGCGAGGTCCTCCAGGACGGTCACGGCCTCGGCGGCGCGGTCGGCAGCCACGAAGAGGTGATCGTGGTGGTAGCCCGCGATGACGTTGCAGCTCAGGCCATGTGCGCCGAGCTCGGCGGCGAAGGCCGCGGTGAGCCCGACGGCGTCGAGGGCGGAGTGGATGCGCAGGGTGATCCAGCCGGCGGTGTAGTCGTAGGCCAGGCCGGCCGCGTCGGCGTCCTCCTGGCGCAGGACGAGGGTGAGGCCCTCGCGCTCCAGGATCGTGGCGACGGGCGCCGTCCCGGCCGGGACGGTGTTTCCGGGGACGGTGCAGAACACGTACAGGCCCTCGTTCAGCTCGGGCCGCATGCCGCTCAGCAGGGTGCGCAGGTCGCTCTCTCCGCTCATGGCGCCACCCTAGGTCCAGGCCGGACAGGTCGGCGGTCATCATCTCTTTGAGGGCGGTTTCCGTCATGGCCACGAACGTGCGGGAGACCGCGGACTTGCTCGTCGCCGTGACCACCTGGCCCACCGGCTCCGGGCCCAGGCCGTAGCGGCGGGTCGACAGGCCGCCGAGCACGCGCTCCATCGCCATCCGGGGCGAGGCTCTCGGTGCGGTTGCATAGCTCATAGGCGGGTACCGCCAGCTCACCCGAGCCGTCGACTGCGCGCATCCGTGGCCGGCTGATGGGCACCCAGCGCCCGCCCAACACCACCGGTCCGTGCCCGGTGCCGTGGCGTACCGCGATCCGCTCGGCGTCGTGCTTGCCACGCGGCCGCATACCGCACGACGTCGGCGTCCATCAGAGCGGTCATCACCTGCAAGCAGGCGCCGACGGCGAGCGCGACCAGTCCTTCTGCATATCCGCCGCGATCTCGTTCATTGCCACACTCACGCTCTCCGGCACGTCCAGCCCAGTCGCGTGGTTCGTCTCGACGTTCTTCTGGTACTGCTGGGTCACGGTGGTCCCCTATCAACGGGTTGTCCGGGAAGACACCCGACGCCGGACCACCACCTCAACTTCTACGAGTCCCTGGCCAACCTCAAGACTGCCTCCATAGAGGTTTGATCACCTTGGGTGTGGCCGCTTCCCCTGTTGCTGCTGTGGCGTGGTGGACCGGTCTGCCTTTTACTTGTAGACATCCAGAGAGTGGCCAGCGCTAGGCCTGGGCACTGGTCAATCCATCCATCTGACCAGAGGGCGCATCCGATAGGCCAACCCGAGCGCGCACTGAACCCCACTGGTGTTCCGATCCAGCACTTCATCTATCAGATGCGTCAGCTCCGCGAGCACATCGGTCATTCCGGCTATTACCAGATGGCCCAGATCCCGCATTACTGCGGTAGGTGAGCTTATGCTGAAGCTTCGAACATGGGGCACGGCCGTGCTCGTGCCATTGGCAGTCGCACTAGCCCTCGTTTCAGACCCCACGCTGGCCACCACTTCAGACGCCAACCTGTCCACTGCGGTCTACCTGTCTGATGGCTCTCGGTTCCCAGGGTGGTCACAGTGGAGCGACCGAGACGGTGGCTGGATTGACGGAACCCCGTGGGTTGCCGGGGACTTCAATGGCGACAGGAAGGCCGACCTTGCCACTGTCTGGAACAACGGCGGTTCGAACACAATAACGGTGAGCCTGTCGACCGGCTCCGGCTTCAAGCGCAGTCA
>NZ_JBVIFS010000040.1:0-51223 GCF_055571215.1 Streptomyces sp. NPDC030995 | reverse complement strand
CACTGGGCCACGAACGCGGGTGGCTGGATGGATACAACCAAGTGGGCCGCCGGGGATTTCAACGGCGACGGGAAGAGCGACATCGCCGCATCCTGGAACAACGGCGGCAACCTGTCCACTGCGGTCTATCTGTCTGATGGCTCTCGGTTCCCGGGGTGGTCGCAGTGGAGCGACCGAGATGGTGGCTGGATTGACGGAACCCAGTGGGTTGCCGGGGACTTCAATGGCGACAAGAAGGCCGACCTTGCCACTGTCTGGAACAACGGCGGTTCGAACACAATAACGGTGAGCCTGTCGACCGGCTCCGGCTTCAAGCGCAGTCACTGGGCCACGAACGCGGGTGGCTGGATGGATACAACCAAGTGGGCCGCCGGGGATTTCAACGGCGACGGGAAGAGCGACATCGCCGCATCCTGGGCCAACGGCGACCCCAATCCGCCGGCGCCCTCGGAGGAGCAGCGGTTCCTCGACCTGATCAACAGTGAGCGTCAGAAGTTCGGGTGCGCCCCGCTGAAGGCCGATCCGGACCTCACGGAAACCGCGCGCGTCCACAGCAAGGACCTGGCCGGCCACCCGAACCTCACGGCCGCGGACACCGAGAATCGCGGCCACGTGGGCAGTGACGACTCGCTGCCCTGGGACACGAACGACGGTGCGACCACGGGGCGCATCCACAGAGACCTGCGCGCATCGGCTGCCCATGCCCAGGGCGAGAACGTCCACTGGGGCAAGGGAGACACCTTCGACAAGGCGATGGACGACTGGATGAACCACGACGAGGCGTCCAAGTGGGGCCACAAGTACAACATCATGGGCTGCGACCCCGATGACCCGAAGAACCCGTACTCCAACGGTGACATCGCGGGCTACGACCCCCCGCCCACCGTCAACTACAAGCTGGTCGGAGTCGGCATAGACCAAGCCGCTGACGGCACCGTCTACATCACGCAGGACTTCGCAGGCTGACTCCCCCGGTCGGGCATGCATCCGCCACGCCCCCGCACCAAAGCCCCCGGCCCCGGCGTCGAGACAGACGCCGGGGCCGGTGGTGCGTACGCGTGCGGGGGCGCCGCTCGGGCGCGGGGCCGGGCCGCTAGAGTCTCTCGTCAAAATGATCTTGGATTGTGGATCACGGAGTGGTGATACGTCGCTATGAACTGTCCGATGCCGAGTGGGAACTCGTGCAGCCACTGCTGCCCCGGCCCGTGCTGGGGCGGCCACGGCTGGACGACCGGACGGTCCTCAACGGGATCGTGTGGAAGTTCCGCACCGGGGTCGCCTGGCGGGACGTGCCCGAGAGGTACGGCTCCTGGGCCAGCCTCCACACCCGCTTCCGCCGGTGGCGGCGGACGGAACATCCGAGCGGATGCTCCAGACCGCCCAGGCCAACGCGGACACGGCAGGCGACATCGCATGGCTGGTGTCGGTGGACTCCACCATGGTCCGCGCCCACCAGCACGCCGCCGGAGCCCGAAATAGGGGCTCCGCAGCCCGGCCCTCGGACGGTCCCGCGGCGGTCTGACCAGCAAAATCCACCTGGCCTGCGACGGATCGGGCCGCCCGCTCGCGTTCGTGCTGACAGGCGGGAACACCAACGACTGCACCCAGTTCACGGCCGTGATGGACGCGATACGGGTGCCCCGCTCTGGGCCCGGCCGGCCCCGGGTCAGGTCTGATCACGTCATCGGCGACAAGGGCTACAGCTCGAAAGCCATCCGCACTTGGCTGCGGCGACGGAACATCCCGCACACCATCCTGGAACGATCTGACACATTCGCAACCGGCTCCGACGCGGCAGCCATGGCGGACGTCCGCCGGCCTTCGACAAGCAGGTCTGCAAGCGGCGCAACGTCGTCGAGCGGTGCTTCAACCGCCTCAAGCAGTGGCGCGGCATCGCCACCCGCTACGACAAGACCGCCGAGTCCTACCAAGCAGCCGCCCCCCTCGTATCGCTGCTGATGTGGCCGTCCGGGACGGCGCGCGGCCGGCACCCGGCCGCGGCAGGTGAGCCCGCCGACCCGCCGGGAGGGCCCGGCGGCCACCGGGGGGCGGTGGCGCCGCCCGGTGGTGCGCCGTGTGCCGCCGGTCAGGTCAGGTCACGTCAGGTCGAACTCCCCGCCCCGGGCGTTCAGCACGAACCTGTGCCACTCGTCCGGCGTGAAGATCAGCGAAGGACTCTCCGGGCGCTCGCTGTTGCGCATCGCGATGAAGCCCTCGACGAAGGCGATCTGGACGTCACCCGCTCCCCGGCTGCTCGACTGCCAGTCCGCCTCGGTGAGATCGAGGTCCGGCTTGCCCCAGCCAGCGAGGGGCTGTGAAGTCATGCTCTCGGCCACGTGCGTGCTCCTCCCGGTACGTCGTCCGGGGGCCAGGTTAGCCACCGCAGCGGGTGGCGCACAGGCCACGGTGAGTCACCCGTGGCCGGTCCGCCACCCCTGTCGCAGACCCGTCGCCGCCCTGTCGCCGCGGTGCGGTCCGCTCAGCGGGTCGGTTCCTCCGCCCCCACCAGCCACATCGAGAAGAACTGCGCGCCGCCACCGTACGCGTGCCCCATGGCCCGGCGGGCGTCCGGAACTTGGTGTTCCCCGGCCTGGCCGCGGACCTGGAGGGCCGCCTCGGCGAAGCGGATCATGCCGGAGGCGCCGATCGGATTGGTGGACAGGACGCCACCGGACGGGTTGACCGGGAGGTCCCCGTCGAGCTCGGTGACCCCGGCCTCGGTGAGTTTCCAGCCCTCGCCCTCCGCCGCGAAACCGAGGTTCTCCAGCCACATCGGCTCGTACCAGGAGAACGGCACGTACATCTCCACCGCGTCGATCTCCCGGCGCGGATCGGTGATCCCGGCCTGCCGGTAGACGTCGGCCGCGCAGTCCTTGCCCGCCTGCGGCGAGACGAAGTCCTTGCCCGCGAAGAGGGTGGGCTCGCTGCGCATCGCCCCTCCGTGCACCCACGCGGGCGGCTTCGGCGAACGGGCCGCGCCCGCCCGGTCGGTGAGGATCATCGCGCAGGCGCCGTCCGAGGAGGGGCAGGTCTCGGAGTACCTGATCGGGTCCCACAGCATCGGCGAGGCCTGGACCTTCTCCAGGGTGATGTCGTGCTCGTGCAGGTGCGCGTACGGGTTCTTCAGCGCGTTGCGGCGGTCCTTGTACGCCACCAGCGAGCCCACCGTGTCCGGCGCGCCGGTCCGCCGCATGTACGCGCGCACGTGCGGGGCGAAGAAGCCGCCGGCGCCGGCGAGCAGCGGCTGCTGGAAGGGGACGGGCAGCGACAGGCCCCACATGGCGTTGGATTCGGACTGCTTCTCGAAGGCGAGGGTGAGGACGGTCCGGTGGACGCGCGCCGCGACCAGGTTGGAAGCGACCAGGGCCGTGGAGCCGCCGACCGAACCGGCCGTGTGCACGCGCAGCATGGGCTTGCCGACCGCGCCGAGCGCGTCCGCCAGGTACAGCTCGGGCATCATCACCCCCTCGAAGAAGTCGGGGGCCTTGCCGATGACGACCGCGTCGATGTCCGCCCAGGTCAGTTCGGCGTCCGCGAGGGCGCGCGCCGCCGCCTCCCGGACCAGTCCGGCGATGGACACGTCGTGGCGGGCGGCGACGTGCTTGGTCTGGCCGATCCCGACGATCGCGACCGGCTCTTTACCCGTAGTGCTCACCGAACGTCCCCTTCCAGGACGGCGACCAGGTTCTGCTGGAGGCAGGGGCCGGACGTGGCGTGGGCGACGGCCCGGTCGGACTCGCCGCGGTGGATGCGGGCGGCCGCCTCGCCGATGCGGATGAGGCCGGCGGCCATCATCGGGTTGGCGGCGAGGGCGCCGCCGGACGGGTTGACGGTGACACCGTCGCCGAGCCCGAGCGCCTTGCGCAGGACGACCTCCTGGGAGGAGAACGGCGCGTGCAGTTCGGCCGTGTCCACCGGGGCTTCGAAGACGCCCGCGCGCTGCGCGGCGAGCCGGGTGGACGGCGAGTCGGTGAGGTCGCGCAGGCCGAGGCTGTGGGCCTCGATGCGGTGGTCGATGCCGGTGATCCAGGCGGGGCGTTCGCACAGCCGCCGCGCGGTGTCGCCCGCGGCGAGGACGATGGCGGCTGCGCCGTCGCCGATGGGCGGGCAGTCCCCGGTGCGCAGGGGCTGGACCTGGTAGTCGCCCTGCGGAACGTCACCGGCGAGCTGGGCGTGCGGGTTGCCCCGGGCGGAGGCCCGGCTGCGGGCCCCGATGGCGGCCAGGGCGGGCTCGCCGGTCTCGCCCGCGTCGATCAGCGCCTGGGCCTGGAGGGCGGCCAGGGCCACGGAGTCGGGCCAGAGCGGGGCCACGTAGTACGGGTCGAGCTGGCGCGTGAGGACGTCGCGTACCGAACCGGGCGAGGACTTCCCGTACGAGTAGACGAGCGCGGTGTCGGCCTCACCGGTCTGGATCTTGACCCAGGCCTCGTAGAGGGCCCAGGCGCCGTCCATCTCGACGTGCGACTCGGAGATGGGCGGCCAGGCGCCGACCCCGTCGAGGGTCATGGTGAAGGAGAAGGCCCGGCCGGCCAGGTAGTCGCTGGAGCCGGAGCAGGTGAAGCCGATCTCGCCGGCCTTGAGGCCGGTGGCGGCCAGCACCTGGTGCAGGACCGGCATGACCATCTCGACTTCGCTCAGTTCGGCGGTGTCGCGGCGGTGGTCGCTCTGGGCGAAGGCGACGACGGCGACCTCACGGGCGTACCTCGGCGGCGTCTTCGGCATCAGATGAGCTCCTTGTACGCGTCGTAGTCCGCGTCCGGCTCGCCGGTGGGGCGGTAGTGGTCGGGGTAGCGGCCGCCCTCGGTCCAGACCGGCTCGACGCGCAGGCCCATGCGGACCTGGTCGTACGGGATGCCGCCGATCCGGCCGTGGAGGGCGAGGCCGGCGCCGTCGAGGGCGATGTGGGCGTAGACGTACGGGACCTCGATGTCGAGGTTCTTGGCCTTGATGTTGACGATGCAGTACGTGGTGACCGTGCCCGCCGGGCCGACCTCCACCTGGTCGGTGGTGGCCACCCCGCAGGTGGGGCAGGCGCCGCGCGGCGGGACGTACACCTTGCGGCAGGAGGGGCAGCGCTCGCCGACGTTCCGCTGCTCGGAGAGGGCGTTGATGTACGCGGTCTGGGCGCGGCCGGGGCTGTAGACGTAGTCCAGGCGGGCCTCGGCGACGATGCCGGTGACGGCGTCGGCGAAGTCGCCGTCGTGCGGGGCGGCCTCCCCGGCCGCCGGGCCCTCGTACGGTTCGAAGCAGGCGATGTCGGTGATGGCGCCGATGCGGTCGGCGGCCCAGCGGACGCGCACGCGCATGCCGGTGCGCACGGCGTCGGGGCCGGGCGCGTCGAGGGCGTGCAGGAGGGCGGTGTCCGCGCCGTCGAGTTTGACCAGCACCCAGGCGAAGGGGGTGTCCAGCGGCTGGTTGGGCCGGGGCCGGCCGTTCCACGCCCAGGTGGTGACGGTGCCGGTGGCGGCGACCTCGACGAGGTCGCGGATCTCCTCGGCGGTGACGGGGTCGTACTCGACGGGCGGCACCATCACCTTGCCGTCGGTGGTCTTCACCCCGAGGACGACACCTTCGCGCAGGCCGGTGAGAAACGCGCTCTGCACGGGCCCGAGGGACCGGGTGAAGGGAAACTCGACGACGAGGGGCGCGCGGAGCACCTCCGGTGGGGAGGCAGCTGTCATGGTGGCTCTCCGATGCGATTGATTCCGGTACGAGCGGTCGGTACGAGCGCCGGCCGCGGCCAAGTCAGCCCCGCGGGGCCCCTTCCAGCCCCGCCGGGCCATTTCCAGCCCCGCCGGCGTTTGAGGCGCGGGGTCCGGGGCGGAGCCCCGGCAACGGCGCCGCACCCCCGCCTCCGCCTCCGGCACGGGCACGGCACGGCACGCCACCAGCGGAGCTACTCGCGCCGATACACCGCGGGCCGCTTCTCCGCGAACGCCCGCGCCCCCTCCTTCGCGTCCGCCGTGTCGAAGACCGGCCAGCCCCGCAGCAGTTCGGCCGCCAGGCCCTCCCGCTCCGTCAGCTCCGCGGCCTCGTAGACCGACGCCTTCACCGCCTCCACCGCCAACGGCCCGCACTCGTTGATCCGCTCCGCGATCGCCAGGGCCTCCTCCAGCGCCCTGCCCTCCGGCACCACCCGCCCGACGAGCCCGATCCAGGCCGCCTCCTCGGCGGTGTACGGGCGCCCGGTCAACAGCATCTCCAGGGCGTGCGTACGCGGGATCTGCCGCGGCAGCCGGACCGTGGAGCCGCCGATCGGGAAGAGCCCCCGCTTGACTTCGAAGAGCCCGAAGGTGGCCCCCTCCCCCGCCACCCGGATGTCCGTGCCCTGCAGGATCTCGGTCCCGCCGGCCACGCAGTACCCCTCCACCGCCGCGATCACCGGCTTGCGCGGCCGGTGGTGGCGGAGCATCGCCTTCCAGTGCAGGTCGGGGTCGGCCTTGAGGCGGTCCCGGTACTGGTCCCCCGCCATGCCCTTCCCGGCCAGCGCCTTGAGGTCCATGCCGGCGCAGAAGTCCCCGCCCGCGCCCGTCAGCACGATCGAGCGGATCTCGTCGTCGGCGTCCGCCTCCAGCCAGCCGTCGTACAGCCCCACCAGCAGCGGCAGCGAGAGCGCGTTCTTCGCCTCGGGCCTGTTCATGGTGAGCACCAGCGTGGCGCCGTGCCGTTCCACGGTCAGGTGTTCTGTCCCACCCATTGCCGTCCTCCCGTCTCAAGACCTAGAACAGGTTGCAGTAGGGGAGGGTGCAGTTCAATAGTTTTCTGACACCCAGTCAGATTTCTTGGGCGGCGCCCTTCCCAGTTGCCGTCTCCGACGCTCTAATGACCGCCGGAGCAGACCAGCCACGGGGCCAGTCGTCGGGAACATTCGGGTCAGGAGGAACGGTGGAGTACAACCTTGCCGACCTGTTCGAGTCGGTCGTGGACGTGGTCCCGGACCGCGAGGCCCTCGTGTACGTGGACCACCCCGGGACCGGCGCCGAGCGCCGCCTCACGTACGCGGAGCTGGACGCGGCGGCCAACCGGATCGCGCACCACCTGCTGGACAGCGGCCTGAAGCCCGGGGAGCACCTGGGCCTGCACCTCTACAACGGCATCGAGTACCTCCAGACCGTGCTGGCCTGCCTGAAGGCCCGGCTGGTCCCGGTGAACGTCAACTACCGGTACGTGGAGGAAGAGCTGGTCTACCTCTACAACGACGCCGATCTCGCCGCGCTCGTCTTCGAGGGCGAGTTCACCGAGCGGGTCGCGGCCGCGCTGCCGCAGACGACGAGGCTCCGGCACCTGATCCGGGTCGGGGAGGTGCCCGAGGGGGCCCCGGAGCCCTCGATAGCGCCCGTCACGTACGCGGACGCCGAGGCGGCCGGATCGTCCGGGCGCGGCTTCCCGCCCCGCAGTCCCGACGACCTGTTCATCATCTACACGGGCGGTACGACCGGCATGCCCAAGGGCGTCATGTGGCGGGCGGAGGACCTCTTCTTCGCGGGGCTCTTCGGCGGCGAGCCCTCGGGCGAGCCGGTGAAGCGGCCGGAGGAGCTGGCCGAGCGGGTCGCGTCGAAGGGCGCCGGGCTCACCTTCTTCCCCGCTCCCCCGCTCATGCACGGCACGTCGACGCTGACCTCGTTCATCGCCTTCAACTACGGGCAGCGGGTGGTCATCCACCGCAAGTACGCGCCCGAGGAGGTGCTCCGGACGATCGAGAAGGAGAAGGTCTCCAGCGTGTCGCTGGTCGGTGACGCGATGCTGAGGC
Source organism: Streptomyces sp. NPDC030995 (assembly GCF_055571215.1). NCBI lineage: Bacteria > Bacillati > Actinomycetota > Actinomycetes > Kitasatosporales > Streptomycetaceae > Streptomyces > Streptomyces sp. NPDC030995. The sequence goes on along the minus strand of NZ_JBVIFS010000040.1, from coordinate 43,473 downwards.
CGCTCATCGACGCCCTGAACGGCCCGCTCAAGGGCACGGACCTGTCGTCGCTGTTCAGCGTCTCCTCGTCCGGGGCGATCATGTCGGAGACGGTGCGCGCCGAGTTCCAGCGACTCGTGCCGAACGTGCTGCTCCTGAACAACTTCGGATCGTCCGAGTCCGGGTCCAACGGCCGGGCGACGGACGACTCCGGCCCGGACAAGGGCTTCCGCCTGGTGGTCAACGACCGTACGCAGGTGGTGGATCCGGTGACGCACGAGCCGGTGGCGGTGGGCGAGCCGGGGCGCCTCGCGCAGCGCGGACACGTACCGCTCGGCTACTACAACGACCCGGCGAAGACCGCCGAGACCTTCTTCCAGAAGGGCGCGGAGCGCTGGGTGCTCCTCGGCGACATGGCGACCGTCGACGAGCAGGGCATCGTCACGGTGCTCGGCCGCGGGTCGCAGTGCATCAACACGGGCGGCGAGAAGGTCTATCCGGAGGAGGTCGAGCAGGCGCTGAAGTCCCATCCGGACGTGTACGACGCCCTGGTCGCCGGGGTCCCGGACGCGACCTGGGGCAGCCACGTGGCCGCGGTGGTCCAGGTCCGGCCGGGTTCCCCGGAGCCGACCCTGGACGAGATCCAGAGCCACTGCCGCACCCGGCTGGCGGGCTACAAGATCCCGCGCCAGCTGGTCATCGCACCGGCCATCCAACGCTCCCCGAGCGGCAAGGCGGACTACCGCTGGGCGAAGGCGGTGGCGACGGAGGCGGACACGACCGACTGACCCGGCCCACCGCACCATCCGGCATCGCCGGCCAAATCCACCTTTGCCAGGCCAAATCCAGCCCCGCCGCACCATCCGGCCTCGCGGGGCCCAATCCAGCCCGGCCACACCATCCGGCCTCGCGGAGCCAAATCCAGGCTCGCCAGGCCATCCACCCTCGCCGGGCCCAATCCAGCCTCGCCGGCGTTTGAGGCGCGGGGTCCGGGGCAGAGCCCCGGGTCCCGGCGCAGCCGGGCTCCGCGCACCCCGAGCGGCGCACCCCGAGCGGCGCACCCCGAGCCGCGCACCCCGAGCCGCCCGCCGGGCAACCCGCCCCGGTCAGCCGCCTGTCGCCAGGAAGCGTTCCACCCGAGCCGCGAACCAGACGCCGTCGTCCAGCCACGGAAAGTGCCCGGCCCCGGCCTGAACCTCGAGCGAGCCCTGCGGGAACAGCGCGGCGAGCCGGGCCGCCAGCGCCGGCCGCGGGTTGCCGTCCAGTTCCGCGGCCAGCACCAGGACCTCGCCCGTGACCCGGCGCAGCCCCTCCCGGGTGGCGGGCGGGTCGAAGGCCCCCGGGCCCGCGTAGGCGTCGGCGGCCTTCTCGTTCTGCTGCCGCGCGTTCGCCGCGTAGTGCGCCCGGGCCGTCTCGTCCCAGCGCCCGTAGAACAGCGGCGCGGCGAGGTCCCAGTCCGCGTCACTGCCACCGGCGCCCGCGAGGATCCGCTCGTAGGCCTCGATGGCCGTGTCGTACCGCTCGGCTCCCGCCCGCAGCCGGGCCCCTTCCAGCCGCTGCTCCGGGGTGACGGGCAGGTCCACCGCCCACGCCGTCGGGGTGACCAGGACGGTCCGGCGCAGCCGCTGCGGGTGCGCGGCCGCGTAGAGCTGGGCGAGGTTGCCGCCGGCGGAGTGCGCGAGGAGGTCCATGCGCTCCAGGCCGAGGTGCGCCCGGAGCGCCTCGACGTCGGCGACCTGGTGGTCGACGCGGTACGTCGACTCGTCAGCCGGTATGGCGGAGTCTCCTGTACCGCGCAGGTCGAGCAGGACGAGGCGGCGTCCGGCGGCCAGCCCGCCGAGGTCGCCGAGGTATTCGGAGGCCCGCATGGCGCCGCCCGGGATGCAGATCAACGGTTCGCCCTCGCCCTGGACGTGGTAGGCGAGTTCGGTTCCGTCGTGCGTGATGAAGGAAGGCATGGGGCCCATCACAACAGACGATCACTCGTTCGAGTCATTGATTTAACCTGCCGGGCCCTGGCAATCTACCGAATGATCGTTCGGTTGATTCAGGATGAGGTGACGGCATGGCGGTGTACGCGGATCTCCACGACGAAGGCGAGCGGCTGAGCCGCGACGAGCTGGCCGCCCTCCAGCTGACGCGGCTGCGCGCGACCCTGCACCGCTCCTACGAGCGGGTGCCGTTCTACCGGCAGGCCTTCGACAAGGCCGGGGTGCATCCCGACGACTGCCGTTCCCTCGCCGATCTCGCCCTGTTCCCCTTCACCGCCAAGGCCGATCTGCGCGACCAGTACCCCTTCGGCATGTTCGCCGTGCCGCGCACCGAGGTGCGCCGCATCCACGCCTCCAGCGGCACCACCGGGCGACCCACGGTCGTCGGGTACACCGACGGGGACCTCTCGACCTGGTCCGATGTCGTCGCCCGGTCGATACGGGCGGCGGGCGGGCGGCCCGGCCAGATCGTCCACATCGCCTACGGCTACGGGCTCTTCACGGGCGGCCTCGGCGCGCACTACGGCGCCGAGCGCCTCGGCTGTACGGTCGTGCCCGCCTCGGGCGGGATGACGGACCGCCAGGTCCGGCTCATCGAGGACTTCCGGCCGGAGGTCATCATGGTGACCCCCTCGTACATGCTGACTCTGCTGGACGAGATGGAGCGCCAGGGCATCGACCCGCGCGCCACCTCGCTCCGGACGGGGATCTTCGGCGCGGAGCCGTGGACGGAGGAGATGCGCCGGGAGATCGAGGACCGGCTCGACATCGACGCGGTGGACATCTACGGCCTGTCGGAGGTCATGGGCCCGGGCGTGGCCCAGGAGTGCGTGGAGACAAAGGACGGGCTGCACATCTGGGAGGACCACTTCTATCCCGAGGTGGTCGATCCCCTGACGGGCGCGGTCCTGCCGGAGGGTGAGCCCGGCGAGCTCGTGTTCACCTCCCTCACCAAGGAGGCCATGCCCGTCATCCGCTACCGCACGCGGGATCTGACGCGGCTGCTGCCGGGCACGGCCCGGCCCGCCTTCCGCCGCATGGAGAAGGTCACAGGCCGCAGCGACGACATGATCATCCTGCGCGGGGTGAACATGTACCCGACCCAGATCGAGGAGGTCCTCCTGCGCACGGCCGGCCTGGCTCCCCACTTCCAGCTGCGGCTGACCCGGGAGGGCCGCATGGACGCCCTGACGGTACGGGTGGAGGCGCGCCGGGAGACGGACGCCGGCCGGCGGGAGGCCGCGGCCGCCGAGGTGGCACGGGCCGTCAAGGAGGGGATCGGGGTCTCCGTCGGGGTGGAGGTGGTCGACCCGGAGACGCTGGAGCGTTCGGTGGGGAAGCTCAAGCGGCTGGTGGACCTGCGCGGCGCCGGGGAGGGCTGAGACACGCGATCGGGCGGCTGAAACCACCCCTTCGGGCCTATTTCGGGGTGGCTCCCGGGAGCCCGGTTGCCCTCGCGGGTAGTGCACAGGGCGTGACCTCGATCCTCCGGCAGCTATACGACCGGCTCCAGGGCTCCCACGCCGGGCTGGCCTGGAGCCGCGGCCGGGAGATGGAGCTCATGCACCGGGCGATGGGCTTCGCGGCCCTCGGGTTCCTCACCCTGGTGCCGCTGCTGATCGTCGTGGCCGCCGCCTCACCGGGCAGCGGTTCGGGCTTCGGCCGCTGGCTCGGTCAGGCCCTCGGGGTGACGGAGTCCTCGCGAGCCAAGGTCGAGATGCTGTTCAGCGCGGCGGACCTGGCGCTGGAGCGGACCACCGCCTTCGGGCTCGCCGCCCTCGCCGTGTTCGGACTGACCTTCGGCTCGGCCGTGCAGACCGGCTACGAGAAGGTCTGGGACCTGCCGACCGCCCGCTGGCACACCATGTGGCGGCACGTCGTGTGGCTCGCCCTGCTGGTCTGCTACCTCGCCCTGCTCGTGGAGATCCCGGCGCCGTCGAACGACGCCTTCGGAACGATCCTCGGCACGCTGGGCGACCTCTTCGGGACCTGCCTGTTCTTCGTCGGCTCGCAGCGCCTGCTGCTCGGCGGCCGGGTCCGCTGGCGGGCCCTGGTGCCGGGCGCGGTGGCGACCAGTCTCGGCCTGCTGGGGCTGCGGGTCTTCTCGCAGCTGGTGTTCTCCCCGCTCATCGCGTCGAACGCCGTGACGTACGGCCCCTTCGGGACCCTGCTGGTCGTCCAGTCCTGGCTTGTCGGCGTCGGCTTCGTCGTCTACGGCGGCGCACTCGTCGGCCGCCTCCTGCACGAGCACTTCACCCTGCGCCGCCTGCGGAGCAGCGGACTCCTGCCCCCCGAGCAGTTCCCGCCCCACCACCCGGAACCGGGCTGAGCTCCGTCAGGGGGACGGTTCGGCGAAGCGGTCGCGGAGTTCCCGCTTGAGGATCTTGCCGCTGGCGTTGCGCGGGAGGGCGTCCACGAAGAGCACGCGCTTCGGGGCCTTGAAGTGGGCGAGCTTGTCCCGCGCGTACTCCATCAGCTCCGCCTCCGTCACCTCCCCGCGCGGCACCACCACCGCCGTGACCGCCTCGATCCAGCGCTCGTCGGGCAGTCCGACCACGGCTGCCTCGGCCACGCCCGGGTGGGTGTAGAGCACGTCCTCCACCTGCCGCGAGGCGACCAGCACCCCGCCCGAGTTGATGACGTCCTTCACCCGGTCCACCACCGTGAAGTAGCCCTGCGCATCGCACACCGCGAGGTCGCCCGAGCGGAACCAGCCGTCACGGAAGGCCTTCTCGGTGGCCGCCGGGTCGTTCCAGTACCCGAGGCACAGCTGCGGCGAGCGGTAGACCACCTCGCCCGCCGTGCCGGCCCCGGCGTCCTTGCCGTCCTCGTCGACGACCTTCGCCTCGACGTGGCGCACCGGACGCCCGCAGGAGTCCATTCGCCCCTCGTGCTCCTCCGGCCCGAGCACCGTGGCCAGCGGGCCGATCTCGCTCTGGCCGAAGCAGTTGTAGAAGCCGAGCCCGGGCAGTCGCTCGCGCAGCCGTTCCAGCACCGGAACGGGCATGATCGAGGCGCCGTAGTACGCCTTGCGCAGGGCGCCCAGCTCGCGCACCGCGAACTGCGGGTGGTTGGCCAGGCCGATCCACACCGTCGGCGGGGCGAACAGGCTGTCCGCCTCCCCGGCCTCGACCAGGTCGAAGACCTGCTCCGCGACCGGCGCGTCCAGGATGGTGTTCCGCGCGCCCACCGCCAGGTACGGCATCAGGAAGACGTGCATCTGCGCCGAGTGGTACAGCGGCAGTGAGTGCAGCGGCCGGTCCTCCTCGGACAGGTCGAGCGCGTCGATGGCGCTCTCGTACTCGTGGGCGAGGGCCCGGTGGGTCATCATCGCGCCCTTGGGCAGGGCGGTGGTCCCCGAGGTGTAGAGCAGCTGCACCAGCCGCGAAGCATCCGGGCCGGCGGCCGCGTACGGCCTCGGTTCGGCCAGGTCCGCGAGGAAGGAGCCGGGCGCGTCGCGCAGCGCCCGTACGGGGTGGCCGTCGGGGATCCGCCCGGCCAGGTCAGGATCGGCGAGGACCAGCGCGCTCCCGCAGTCGCCGAGGATGTACGCGAGGTCCTCGCCGGTGAGGTTCTGGTTGACCGGGACGTGGGTGAGCCCTGCCCGGGCGCAGGCCAGGAAGGCGATGAGGTAGGCGTCGCAGTTGTGGGCGAAGGTGGCGACCCGGTCGCCCTCGGCCAGCCCGTACCGCTCCCGCAGCACGGCGGCGCCGGTGGTGACGGCCGCGTCGAGTTCCGCGTACGTCCAGGTCCGCTCGCGGTAGCGGACGGCCACCTGGTCGGGGACCCTCCGCGCGCTGTCCCGTACGAGTCCGTCGACCGTGTGGTGGCGCACTTCCCGCTCTGCCGTCATGGCGCGATCCTCGTCCCCCGTACGCCCAAGGTCAATAACCGGGATACCAAACGGGATGTTGACAGATCATCCGACCGCCTGCATGAGTGTGGGGGCACGGACGAGCCGCCTGCATCCCGGGCAACCACGCCCGTCCGCAGGCTACTTGGGAGGTACGTTGCACCTCAGCACCCGCCCGATATTCCGCCGCGTCGCGCTCGCCGGCGCCGCGCTGCTCGCCGCGACGGCCGCGGCACCGCAGGCCTCGGCGGCGACCGCGGACCGGATACCCTCCGGCGGCGGCCTGTCCGCCGTCATCCGGTACACCGAGTACGGCATACCGCACATCCTCGCCCACGACTACGCGCACTTGGGCTTCGGGACCGGCTGGGCGCAGGCCGCCGACCAGGTCTGCGTCCTGGCCGACGGGTTCGCGACCGTCGCCGGTGACCGCTCGCGCTGGTTCGGCCCCGAAGCCGCGCCCGATGGCTCGCTCTCCTCCGCCACCCGCAACCTCTCCAGCGACCTGTACTTCAAGGGCGTCCGGGAGTCCGGCGCGGTGGACAAGCTCCTCGCGACGCCCGCTCCGGCCGGTCCGGGCAAGGACGTCAAGGAGCTGATGCGCGGCTGGGCCGCCGGTTACAACGCCTGGCTCGCCCAGAACAAGATCAGCGATCCCGCCTGCAAGGGCGCCGGCTGGGTCCGCCCGGTCACCACCACCGACGTCGCCGCCCGCGCCTTCGCGGTCTCGGTCCTCGGCGGCCAGGGGCGCGCCGTCGACGCGATCACGGCCGCCCAGCCGCCGGCCCCGGCGGCTCCGGCGGCCCGTACGACGGCCCCGCCCCCGGCGGTCGATCCGGCGGCCGCCGCGGAGGCCGCCCGGGAGTTCTTCGACACGGCCCGGTACGACATGGGCTCCAACGCGGTCGCCTTCGCCGGCTCCACCACCGCGGGCGGCGGCGGACTGCTGCTCGGCAACCCGCACTATCCCTGGCAGGGCGGGCGCCGGTTCTGGCAGTCGCAGCAGACGATCCCGGGCGAGCTGAACGTCTCGGGCGGCTCCCTGCTCGGCGCCCCCGTGGTCGGCATCGGCTTCAACGAGAAGGTGGCGTGGAGCCACACGGTGGCGACCGGCACGCCCGTCAACCTGCACCAGCTCACGCTCGACCCGGCCGATCCGACCGCCTACCTGGTCGACGGGAAGCCGGAGGCGATGACCCGGCGGACCGTCACCGTCCCGGTCGCGGGCGGCGAACCGGTGACCCGCACCCAGTGGTGGACCCGCTTCGGGCCGGTGATCACGGGCATGGGCCCGGGCCTGCCGCTGCCCTGGACGGCGCAGACGGCGTACGCGCTGTACGACCCCAACGCGGCGAACCTGCGCGGCTCCGACTCCGCCCTGGCCATGGGCAAGGCCCGCTCCGTCGCCGGAATCCAGGACGCACTGGCGCGCACCCAGGGCCTGCCCTGGGTCAACACGGTGGCCGCCGACTCCGCGGGCGGCACCCTCTTCACCCAGACCCAGGTGCTCCCCCGGATCACCGACGAGCTCGCCGCGCGCTGCTCCACCCCGCTGGGCCGGGCCACGTACCCGGCCTCGGGGCTGGCGGTGCTGGACGGTGCGCGCGCCGACTGCGTGCTCGGCGCGGACCCGGACGCGGTGCAGCCGGGCGTGTTCGGGCCGGGGAAGGCGCCGACGCTGCGCGACGCCCCGTACGCCGAGAACTCCAACGACAGCGCCTGGCTGGCCAATGCCGACCGGCCGCTGACCGGGTACGAGCGGATCTGGGGCAATGTCGCCGCCCCGCGCTCGATGCGTACGCGCGGCGCGGTCGAGGACGTGTCGGCGATGGCCGCCCGGGGCGGGCTGACGGTGAGCGACCTGCAGAAGCAGCAGTTCGCCAACCGGGTTCCGGCCGGTGACCTGGCGGCGTCCGACGCCGCGCGGGCCTGCACCGCGCTGCCGGGAGGTACGGCGACGACGAGCGGCGGCGCCGCCGTGGACGTCTCCGCGGCCTGCCCGGTCCTGGCGGGCTGGGACCACAGCGCCGACGGCTCCAGCCGCGGCGCGCTCCTCTTCGACCGGTTCTGGCGCAAGCTGACGGGGTCGACGGCGGCCAAGGACCTGTGGCTGGTGCCGTTCTCGGCGGCCGATCCCGTACGCACGCCCCGTACGCTCAACCAGGCGGCGCCCGGCATCGGCCGGGCGCTCGCGGACGCGGTGGCGGAGCTGGGGGCGGCCGGGATCGCGCTGGACGCCCCGCTCGGCGAGCACCAGTTCGTGGTCCGCGGCGGGCAGAAGCTGCCGGTGGGCGGCGGCACGGAGTCGCTCGGCGTCTGGAACAAGATCGAGGCGCCGTGGAACGCGGCGGCAGGCGGCTACCCGGAGGTCGTGCACGGCTCCAGCCACATCCAGGCGGTCGGCTGGGACGGCGGCCGCTGCCCCGTGGCGCGCACCCTGCTGACGTACAGCCAGTCGGCGAACCCGAACTCCCCCCACTACGCCGACCAGACCCGGCTGTTCTCCCAGGAGCGCTGGGTGACCTCGCGGTTCTGCGAGCGGGACATCCTCACCTCGCCGGTGCTGAAGGTGGTGTGGCCGCGCGAGCGCCGCTGACCCGGGCCCCTCCTCCTGGCGGCGGCCCTTACGGGCTGATGGCCAGGAGGAGGTACGCGGCCAGCAGTACGAGGTGCACGCCGCCCTGGAGCAGGGTGGCGCGGCCCGGGGCGATGGTGAGGGCGCTGACCACGACGGTCAGGGCGAGCAGCACCATGTGGATCGGGCCGAGGCCCAGCAGCAGCGGCCCGGACAGCCAGACCGAGGCCAGCGCGATGGCCGGGATGGTCAGGCCGATGCTGGCGATGGCGGAGCCGTAGGCCAGGTTGAGGCTGGTCTGGACGCGGTCGCGGCGGGCGGCGCGGACGGCGGCGAGGGTCTCGGGCGCCAGGACGAGCAGGGCGATGATCACACCGACGACGGCGTTCGGCAGGCCGGCGTCGGCGACGCCCTTCTCGATGGTCGGGGAGACCGCCTTGGCGTTGCCGACCACGGCGACGAGCGCGGCCATCAGCAGGCCGACGCTGATCAGTGCGGCGCGGGCGGTGGGCGGCGCGGCGTGGCCGTCGTGGTCCTCGGCCGCGCCGGGGCGCGGCTCGGGGACCACGGGGAGGAAGTAGTCCCGGTGGCGGACCGTCTGGACGGCGATGAACAGGCCGTACAGGGCGAGCGAGGCGACGGCCGCGAAGGTCAGCTGGGCGGTGGAGAACTCCGGGCCGGGCTTGCTGGTGGTGAAGGTCGGCAGGACCAGGCTGAGGACGGCGAGGGTCGCGACGGTGGCGAGGGCCGCTCCGGAGCCCTCGGCGTTGAAGACGGCCACCCGGTTGCGCAGGGCGCCGACGAGCAGGGACAGGCCGACGATGCCGTTGCAGGTGATCATGACGGCGGCGAAGACCGTGTCCCGGGCGAGCGAGGAGGTCTTGTCGCCGCCGTCGGCCATCAGGGTGACGATGAGGGCCACTTCGATGACGGTGACGGCCACGGCGAGGACGAGGGACCCGAAGGGTTCGCCGACCCGGTGAGCGACGACCTCGGCATGGTGGACGGCCGCCAGCACCGCGCCCGCGAGGCAGAGCGCGACGAGCGCCACCGCGAACGAGGGCAACTCGCGACCCCAGCTGAAGACGAGCGCCACGAGCGCCACCACGGGGACCGCGACGGTCCAGTCGGTCAGGGGGGATCTGCGCGTTGCCGTACTCATATCAGCCAACTTGCCAGAACTGTTCCTTTGGTGCGGCGCAAAGCGCACCTCCGAGCCGCCGACGTGGCCTTTCTCACGGGCAGCCCGGGCGCGGCGACGGCACGGGCGGCCGGGGCGGCCGAGCCCCGCCCCCGGCTTCGGCCGAAGACCGGCTGGCCCCGGGCGGCCGGTAGCAGATGGAATGCCGGTGATGCCGCCGATCGGGCGGTATGCGCTGCCGCTCACCCCTCGGCCGTCCACCGACGCCGGGGCCGACGACCAGGAGACCCGCTTTGCGCCGCACATCCCGCTTACGCACCGCCCTCCTCGCCCTGACCACCGCGCTGGCGGCGGCCGTGACCGCCGCCGCACCGGCCGGAGCCGCGCCCGCCCCCGGCTCCGCCACCCCCGTCCCGTCCCCCGCCGCCGCATCCTCCGCCGCCGCCTCCGCCGCCGCCTCCGCCGCCGTGGGGCCCGTGAACGTCCACCTCACCGGGATCGGCAGCGGCCCGCAGAACATCGCGGCGGCCGCGGCCTACGACTCCCTCGGCCGGCAGGCCGCCGAGTTCGGCTTCTCGGGGTCGCAGTGCCGGGTCACCCTGGGGCCCGTCTACCAGCAGATCACCATGAATTACTGGCAGGCCATGATCAAGGCCACCTGTAGCGGCGAGCCTGCGGTGAGCACCCCCACCCGCAGCCTCAACCGGCTCATCGGCCCGAACGGCGAGCACATCAGCACCGTGTGGAACGTCCCGCCGGGCTACACCGTCGAGGGCAGCCTCGGCCAGCTCTACACGAGCCCGCGCGAAGGCACGGTCCCGCTGTACCACTGCGTCGTCCGCAAGGACAACTTCCTCTCGGCGGACATCAACTGCGAGGGCCAGACGTACGTCTCCCGCCTCGGCTGGTTCCACCCCGGCCAGCCCTCGGGCGTGGGGAGCCTGCCGCTGATGCGCTGCATGGTCGGCAAGCAGCGCGAGTTCTTCGAGTCGAACACCACGAACTGCGAGGGCCAGGCCTCCGGCGGCCAGCTGGGCTGGATCTTCACGGGCTGACCCGGCGCCCAACGGGCTACGGGGTACAGGGCCGAGCCCGGGCCCCGCACCCCGTACCCCGTACGCCCGTCACATCGCGCGCTCGCGGCCCTCCCAGTACGGGTCGCGCAGCCGGCGCTTGTACAGCTTGCCGTTCGGGTCGCGCGGCATCGTCTCGATGAAGTCGACCGTCTTGGGGCGCTTGTAGCCGGCGAGCTGCCGCTCGCAGTGGTGCAGGATCTCCGCGGCCAGCGCGTCGCCCGCGACGAAGCCCTCGGCCGGTTCGATGACGGCCTTGACCTCCTCGCCCCAGTCGGCGTGCGGGATGCCGAAGGCGGCGGCGTCCGCGACCGCCGGATGGGTGAGCAGGGCCGACTCGATCTCGGCGGGGTAGATGTTGACCCCGCCCGAGATGATCATGTCGATCTTGCGGTCGCGGAGGAAGAGGTACCCGTCCTCGTCCATCAGTCCGAGGTCGCCGACCGTGAAGAAGTCGCCGATGCGGTTCTTCTTCGTCTTGGCCTCGTCCTTGTGGTAGCTGAAGCCGCCGGTCTTCATCTTCATGTACACGGTGCCCAGTTCGCCCGCGGGCAGTCGGTTGCCGTCGTCGTCGAAGACGGCGAGTTCACTGATCGGCCAGGCCTTGCCGACGGTTCCCGGCTTCTTCAGCCAGTCCTCGGCGGTCGCGAAGGCGCCGCCGCCCTCGCTCGCCGCGTAGTACTCCTCCACGCAGCCGCCCCACCAGTCGATCATCGCCCGCTTGACGTGGTCGGGGCAGGGCGCGGCGCCGTGGATGGCGTGCCGCATCGAGGAGACGTCGTACGCGTCCTTCGTCTCCTGCGGGAGCGCGAGGAGCCGGTGGAACTGGGTGGGGACCATGTGGGTGTGCGTGCAGGCGTGCCGGTCGATCAGGCGCAGCATCTCCTGCGGCGTCCACTTGTCCATCAGGACCAGCGGGTGCCCGATGTGCAGGGCGGCGCCCGCGAACTGCAGGACGGCCGTGTGGTAGAGCGGCGAGCACACCAGGTGGACGTTGCCGTCGAAGGGCCGGATGCCGAAGATGCCGAGGAAGCCGCCGAGGTACGTCTCCTCCGGGAGCTTGCCGGGCAGCGGGCGGCGGATCCCGCGCGGGCGGCCGGTGGTTCCGGAGGTGTAGTTCATGACCCATCCGAGGGTGCGGTCCCCGGGGGCCGTGCCGGGCCGGCCGTCGAGGAGTTCGCCGTACGGCCGGAAGCCCGGGACCGCTCCGACGGCGTAGCGGTGGCTCGCGGGCAGGGCCGCTTCGTCGGCCGCGGCGGTGGCGGCGTCGGCGAAGCGCTCGTGGGCGATGAGGACCTTGGCGCCGGAGTCGGAGACGATCCAGGCGATCTCGGGACCGACGAGGTGGTGGTTGACGGGGACGAGGTAGAAGCCGGCCTGGGAGGCGGCGAGGTAGGCGGTGAGGAACTCGACGCCGTTGGGGAGGACGACGGCGAAGACGTCGCCCTTCTCCATTCCGGCCGCGCGCAGGCCGTGGACGAGGCGGTTGACGTCGGCGTGCAGCCGGGCGGCGCTCCATTCCTCACCCTCGGGGGTGACGAGGACGGTCCGCTCGGGGTCGGCGGCGGCCTGGGCCCAGAAGCCGTTGGGGGGCTGGTTGTCGGTCATGGCGCTCACGCCTCCTCGCGGCCTCGGCCGGCGATCCTGTTGATGCGGTCGATGGCTCGCTCGAAGCCCCTCGTCAGGTCGTCGAAGACGGCCTGGACACTGCGCTCTTCGTTCATCCGGCCGACGATCTGGCCGACGGGGGTGCCGAGCAGCGACTGGACCTCGTACTTCTGGATCCGGGAGACGGCCTCGGCGACGAGCAGGCCCTGGAGCGGCATGGGGAGCGCGCCGGGGCCCTCCGGGTCGTCCCAGGCGTCGGTCCACTCGGTGCGCAGCTGGCGGGCGGGCTTGCCGGTGAGGGCGCGGGAGCGGACGGTGTCGCCGGAGCCCGCGGCGAGCAGCTTCTCGGTGAGGGCGCGGGAGTGCAGGTCGGCCTCGGTGGTGGTGAGCCAGAGGGAGCCGAGCCAGGCGCCCTGGGCGCCGAGGGCCAGTCCGGCGGCGATCTGCTCTCCGCTGCCGATGCCGCCGGCGGCGAGGACCGGCAGCGGGGCGACAGCTTCGACGATCTCGGGGACCAGGACCATGGTGGCGATGTCGCCGGTGTGGCCGCCGGCCTCGTAGCCCTGGGCGACGACGATGTCGATGCCGGCTTCGGCGTGGCGCCGGGCGTGTTTGGCGCTGCCGGCGAGGGCGGCGACGAGGACGCCGTGGTCGTGGGCGCGCGCGATGACGTCGGCGGGCGGGGAACCGAGGGCGTTCGCCAGGAGTTTGATGGGGTAGTCGAAGGCGACGTCGAGCTGGCCCCGGGCGACCTGCTCCATCCAGCCGGTGATCCGCCAGCCGGAGGCCTCGCCCTCGGCGAGCTCGGGCACGTGGTGCTTGGCGAGCGTGTCGCGGACGAAGGCACGGTGTCCGGCCGGGATCATCGCCTCGATGTCGGCTTCGCTGATGCCGTCGACGGCCTTCTTGGCGGGCATGACGACGTCGAGGCCGTAGGGCTTGCCGTCGGTGCGCGCCTGCATCCAGTCGAGGTCGCGTTTGAGGTCGTCGGGGGCGGTGTAGCGGACCGCGCCCAGCACGCCGAATCCGCCCGCGCGGGTGATGGCAGCGGCGACCGCCGGGAAGGGCGTGAAGCCGAAGATGGCGTGCTCGACTCCCAGTTTCTTGCTCAGCTCCGTCTCCATGGGCCGCAGGATGCCGCAGCCCGGCATCCGAGGGAAGAGATTTTCTGATGCAGTGTCAGATTCTTTACGGGCTGGTCGATGCGGAGGCTGGCCGCCGGGCGGGCACATACCCAGTAGCGTGCGCCAGATCCAGCCTCGCCGGCGTTTGAGGCGTGGGGGTCCGGGGGCAGCGCCCCCGGCAACGGCGCCGCAGGCTGACTCGGACAGGAGACAGGAGGGCCGGACATGGCAGCAGGCACGGGGGTCGAGGCGCAGGCAGATGAAGGAGCGGCGGCGGCCGCCGACGGACACGGGCTGAGCCGCCGCCGGCTCGGAGCGCGGCTGCTCGCGCTCGGCGGGGTGCTCGTCCTGCACGCCGCGCTGCCCGCCGCCGGCGCCGGGGCGGCGGGCCACAATCCGGCCGAGCGGCGCGCGCTCCAGGGGCTGCGCCTGCGGTACGGGTCCGCACGCCAGGCCGGGTTGCTGGAGAAGCACCTGGAGGGGGTGGCGGAGGAGGCCCGGCGGTTCCTGGGCCCCTCCCCCGAGCACCCTTACTACGCCGGGGCGGTGGTCCTCGCCGGGCGGGGCCGCACCATCGCCCTGCACCGCGCCATGGGCGACGCCGTCCGGTACGCGGACTACGACGGGCGCACCGACCGGGTCCGGGAGTTCCCGGCGGCCGAGCGGATCGCGATGGCCGAGGACACCGTCTTCGACCTGGCCTCGCTGACCAAGCTGTTCACCTCCATCCTGGCCGTGCAGCAGATGGAGCGGGGGCGCCTGGAGCTGGAGGCCGCGGTGGCCCGGTACCTGCCGGACTTCACCGGGGGCGGGAAGGAACTGATCACGGTCCGTCAGCTGCTCACGCACACCTCGGGGCTGCGCTCGTGGGCGCCCTTCTACCAGGAATCCACACGCGAGGGTCAGCTGAGGCTGCTGTGGTCCGTGCGGCCCCAGGAGACTCCCGGGACCGTCTACCGGTACTCCGACCTGAACCTCATCGCGCTCCAGCTGCTCTTGGAACGGATCACCGGTCGCACTCTGGACGTCCTGCTCCACGACGAGATCACCGCTCCGCTCGGGATGCACCGCACTCGTTACAACCCACCGCTCTCCTGGCGCCGGGTCACCGCCGCCACCGAGGTGCAGCGCCCGCCCTGGTCCGGCCTGGACCGCGGGCTGGTGTGGGGCGAGGTCCACGACGAGAACGCGTACGCGCTCGGCGGGGTGGCGGGCCACGCCGGCGTCTTCGGTACCGCCTGGGACCTGGCCGTCCTCGCCCGCGCCCTGCTGGACGGCGGGGTGTACGCGGGCCGCCGCATCCTGCGCCCCGCCTCCGTCGAGCTGCTCTTCACGGACTACAACACGGCCTTCCCCGGCGATGACCACGGCCTCGGCTTCGAGCTCTACCAGCACTGGTACATGGGCGCCATGGCCACCCCGCACTCCGCCGGCCACACCGGTTTCACCGGCACCTCCCTCGTCCTCGACCCCTCCACCGACTCCTTCCTCGTCCTCCTGGGCAACTCCGTCCACCCCGTGCGCACCTGGCGGGCCGGCAGCGCGCCGCGGGTCGCCGTCGGCAACCGCTTCGCCCGCGCCGTCCCGGTCCGTACGAAGCACGGCGGCGCGGCCTGGTTCTCCGGAATCCAGCCGGGCGCCTCGGGCAGCCTCACCCTGCCGCCGCTCACCCCGGCCACGGCCGCCGCCCGCCTGCGCTGCGCCGTGTGGTGGGACACCGTGCCCGGCGAGGGCGCCCTGCACCTGGAGGCCTCGCCTGACGGGGAGCACTGGGAGCCGCTGCCCTTCAGCACCGTACGGTCCACCGGCGGCGGCGCCGAGGAGTGGCCGCGGGGCTCCACGGGCGGCTGGTCGGGCCGCATCTGGCACCGCCTCGAAGCCCCCCTCACGGCGGCCTGGGCGAGCCGCGAGGTACGGCTGCGCTTCCGTCACACCGCGACCGGCCGCTACGTCGGGCGGGGCATCTACGTGGACGTGGTCCGCGTGGCGGAACCGGCCCGCCTCCTCTTCGCGGAGGACCGCCCCGCCGATGCCGCCCGCATCGAAGCCATCGGCTGGACCCGGTCCTCGGACTAGGAGGTGTCTTTCCGGATCGGGCCGGGCCCGCGGCCACGTGGTGCCCTGCGCCCTTGTCAGTGGTCGACCGTGACCACGATCTTGCCGAACTGGGTGTTGGATTCCATGTGCCGGTGGGCCTGCACGATCTCTTCCAGCGGCAGGAGTCGGTCCACCACCGGGCGCAGGAACCCGGTGCGCAGGCCCGAGGTGACGAACGCCGTGGCGCGGCGCATCCGCTGGGGATCCCTGGTGATCTCCAGCATGGTGTAGGTGCGCATGTTCAGTGCGGGCATGCCCAGTTCGAACCCGGGATAGGGCGTCGGCTGCCCGCTCTGCGCGCCCCACAGGAACACCGTCCCGTCGGCGGCCACGGCGCGGGCCAGGTCTAGCACACCCGGTCCGGCGACGGCGTCGAAGACGAACTCGACGCCCCGGCCGCCGGTCAACGCCAACAGGCGTCCCGGCACGTCCTCCTCGTCCGAGACGATCACCTCGGCCGCCCCCGCCTCCAGCAGCCGCTGCCGCTTGCCTCGGGTCCGGGTCACGGCCACCGGCGTGGCGCCGACCCGGTTGGCGGTCTGGATCGCGGCCAGGCCGACGCTGCTGGAGGCCGCGGTCACCACCGCCACGTCGCCCGCCCGCATCCCTCCCACCTCGACCATCGCGCCGTAGGCCGTGAGGTAGGGCATCCACACCGCCGAGCCGGTCACCGCGTCCACACCGTCCGGACGTGGCAGGAGCGCGCTCGCCGGCACGATCGCCCGCTCGGCGTACACGCCGTAGTCGTTGTGCGAGAAGCTCGGTACGACGCTGATCGCCTGACCCGCGTCGAACCCGGCCACCCCGGGGCCGACCGCCTCGATCACACCGGCAGCCTCGTTGCCGAGCCCGGAGGGCAGGTGCTTGACCTGCTCGATGTACCGCCCGCTCCTGAACAGCGCCTCCGCCCTGTTGAGCCCGATCGCGTCCACCCGGATCCGCACCTCGCCCGGTCCCGGCTCGCCGGTCTCCAGGTCCTCCAGGCGTAACACCTCGGGCCCGCCGATCTCGTGGAACCGCACAGTCCTTGCCATGGCACCGTCCTTCGCTCGCAGAAACGCCGCTCACCCTGCCACGGAAGTACGATCGCGGTCAAAGTTTGATGGAGGTCGTACCATGGGGGCATGGAACGCACGCCGCCCCACCCGGATGTTTCGGAGTTCGACCTCCAGCAGGTACTGGAGGCCCTCGTCGACCCGGTACGCCGGAGCATCGTCACGCAGCTCGACGCCACAGGGCAGGACATCGCCTGCGGCGCCTTCGACCTCTCCGTCAGCAAGTCCACCGCCACCCACCACTTCAAGGTGCTGCGCGAGGCGGGCCTGATCCGACAGCACTACGCCGGGACCTCGCGCATGAACACCCTGCGCCGGGCCGAGATGGACGAGGCGTTCCCCGGACTGCTGGACGCCCTCACCGCACGCCGGCACGAAGGGCGTTGACGCGTTCCGGCGACGCCTCAGTGGCGGACCAGGCAGAAGGGATGACCCGCCGGGTCCGCGTAGATGCGCCAGCTGCGGCCGTCCGCTCCCTCGTCGAGCAGGGTCGCGCCGGCCGCCAGCACCTGTTCCTGCGCGCGGTCCAGGTCCGGGACCCCGAAGTCCAGGTGGAACTGCTGCGGCCGGGCCGGGTCCGGCCAGTGCGGGGGCTGGTAATCCGCCGCGCGCTGGAAGGCGAGGACCATGCCTGACGGGGTGTGCAGCGTCGCCCAGGCCTCGCCGACGGACCAGCGCCGGTCGGGCCGGTTGACGGTTCCGCCCAGCAGGGACGCGTAGAACTCGGCGAGCGGGCGCGGCGCGGGGCAGTCCAGGACCACGCACTGCAATTCAGCGATCATGACCGGATCCTAGATCGGGTGCGAGGGCCGCGTCGATCATCCGGCGTACGACGGAGGTCAGTTCGGCGAGGTCAGGGGCCGGACGGGAGTGGGCGAAGGCTCCGGCCAGCCGGTCGTAGAGGAGTCCGTCCGTCCAGGCGACCAGCAGTTCGGCGGCCTCCTGGGGCCGCTCGGCCCCGAGCGCGGCGAGGATCTCCGCGGCCCGGATCCGCGCCCCCTGCCCCGCCCGGTGGAGCTGCGGCTCCAACTCCGGGTTGCGGGCGGCCTCCAGGCTGAGTTCGTAGCGGGCCAGCTGGCGCTCGCGCCCCACCGTCAGCCAGCGGTGCAGCAGTGCGGCCAGCGCGGCCGCGGCCGCCTCCCGGTCCGCCGTCCCCAGCGCGGGCCGGCCGTCGCCGGCGTCCCCGCCGAGGTCGTCGAGATCCCGCTCCGCCAGCCGCTGGTAGCAGGCGCCGATCAGGGCCGTTCTCGTACGGAAGTAGTACGAGGTGCTGCCCGCCGGCAGCCGCGCCGCGCCGTCGACCGCACGGTGGGTCAGGCCCCGGAGCCCGGCGGCGGCCACGAGGTCGATCGCGGTGTCGGCGATCAGGGTTCTGCGGTCGGTTCCGCGGTCAGGGGTGGACATGGCTCCACTCTACAGCTGTAGAGTGGAGCCATGTCCTCTACGGATGTAGAGGGTCGTGTCGGCAGGGAGGGCGTGTCATGTCTCAACGTCATGCGGTCGTGGCGGGTGCGGGGATCGGCGGACTCACGGCGGCCGTGGCCCTGCACCGCCGCGGCTGGCGGGTCACCGTGTGCGAGCGGGCGCCCGGGCCGACCGCCGCCGGCGCCGGCATCGTCCTCGCCCCCAACGGCCTGCGCGCCCTGGACGCCATCGGATTCGACATCGCCCACGCCGCGAGCCGCGCCGTCCCGGCCGCGATGGGCCTGCGCCGCGCGGACGGCCGCTGGCTCAACCGCGCCGACACCGCCGCGCTGGCCGCCCGTTACGGCCGTCCGCCGCTCGCCGTGCACCGCGCGGCCCTCGCCGAAGAGCTGGCCGCCGCGCTCCCCGAAGGCACGATCCGGTACGGCGCCGCGGTCACCTCCGTGGACGACGCCGAGGGCTCCCCGGTGGTCCGTACCCCGGCCGGCGACCTCGGCGGCGCCGATCTCGTGCTGGCCGCCGACGGCATCAACAGCCCGCTGCGCCGCCGGTACTTCCCGGACCACCCGGGCCTGCACTACAGCGGGGAGACCGCCTGGCGCACCGTCCTGCCCGCCGCCGCGGGCCGCGCCGAAGCGCAGGCCGCGGAGACCTGGGGCCGGGGCGAGCGCTTCGGCGTCGTCCCGCTCGCCGACGGCCGGATCTACGTCTACGCCACCGCCGTCGTCCCCGCGGGCCACCGCCCCGCCGACGTCCGCAGCGAACTCCTGCTCCGCTACGGCACCTGGCACGACCCGATCCCGGCCCTGCTGGAGCGGATCGACCCGGCGGCCGTGCTCCAGCACGACCTGTACGACCTGGCCGCCCCGCTCCCCCGCTTCCACCACGGGCGCCTCGCCTGGCTCGGCGACGCCGCCCACGCCATGACCCCGAACCTGGGCCAGGGCGGCTGCCAGGCCATCGAGGACGCCGCCGTCCTGGCCCGGCTGCTGGACGGGGCCGACGCCAAGGACGTTCCGGCCGCCCTCGCCGCCTACAGCACGGCCCGTCTCGGGCGCACCGAGGCCATCCGCGTACGGGCCCGCCGCGCGGGCCGGGTCGCCGCCCTCACCCACCCGCTCGCGGTGGCCGTCCGTGACCTCGCCGTCCGCGCCACCCCGGCCCGCGTCTCGCTCCGGGCGCTGGACGGCCTCTTCGACGGATTCGCCCTCCCGGGCGGAATGGACGGCGAGCCCGCGGGCGTTGGCACCCGTGGGTGAGGTTTGTAGACCGCTCAACACGAAGGCAGGCGGAGCCGTATGACGACCGACATCGACTGGGAGAATCCGACCGACCCCAAGGAGGGGAGCTGGCAGCTGGACCACGTCAAGCAGTACGTGGCCTCCAACGGCGCCCAGGGCCAGTTCTGGAACGGCACCCAGACCCTCCTGCTCACCACCGTGGGCCGGGTCTCCGGCCATCCCGTGCGCACCCCCCTCATCTACGGTGAGGACGACGGCCGTTACCTCCTCGTCGCCTCCAATGGCGGCGACCCGGCGCACCCGCTCTGGTACCGGAACCTGACCGAGCACCCCGAGGTCCGCATCCAGGTCGGCGCCGAAACCCTCCGGGGCACGGCCCGCACGGCGACCGCCGAGGAACGCGCCGCGCACTGGCCGCTGATGCTGCGGCACTGGCCCTCGTACGACGAGTACCAGGCCAAGACGGACCGCGAGATCCCGATCGTGGTCATCGAGCCCGTCGGGTAGGTCCCGGTCCGGCACGCACGTCGCGACTGCTGCCCGGCAGGCTCGTCGCGGCTGGCGCCCGGCAGGCCCGGTCCGGGCCCGCCGGGCGGCTCCTCCACCCTCAGCGGCACGTCCGTGCCGCGAGCTCCAGCTCGTCCGCCCACACGGCCGCATCCCGCGGACCGATGTGCGGCGTGGCCAACGACCGTACGCGGAAGCGGTTCCGCGGCGTCGCCTCGTCCGCCTCGCGGATCATCAGGTCCTGAAGCGCCGGCGGGACGGAGCGGTCCTCGGTGAACCGCAGGAACGTCCGCGGCACCCGCCCCCACGTGGCCGGCAGGCCCCGGGCGTCGGCCGCCGCGATCGCCGCGGACTCGTCCGGCTCCAGGATGTTGAGGACCGCTCGCACCTCGGCGTCAGGCCGGTCGGCGCCCAGCGCTTCCTTCGCCGCCGCGAGGAAGCCGGGATCGCCCGAGCGCCAGTTGACCCGGCTGACACCGAGCTCCGGCGCCGTCTTGACGGCGGGAATCCGGAACAGGGCGCTCGTGGACGCCTCCGGCGTCATCATCAGATCCCGCACCGAGGCGTGCCGCGTCGGGCAGAACGCGGAGGCGTACACCAGGTGGGCGATCAGTTCGGGAACCCGGTTGGCGACCGCGTTCAGCGTGGCCCCGCCCAGGCTCTGGCCGACGAGGATCACGGGGCCGTTGCGGTGCGCGGCGTGCACGACGCCGACGACGTGCTCCGCACAGTCCGCCAGTGTCACCTCGGAGATCGGCGACGGCTCGGTGCGCAGCCGCTCCAGGTCCTGCGGGGCCTGGTAGGAGACCGGGAAGTACGCGCCCGGACCGTGACCGGGCAGGTCCACCGCGATCACCCGGTGCCCGCGCACGCCCAGTTCGGCCACCACCGCGGACCATGCGTAGGAGTTGCTCCCGGAGCCGTGGACGAGGACGAAGGTGGGCGCGCCGCGCCTTCGTGCGTCCGCGTGCGCAGCGGAGGCTCCGGCCCCCACCGCGGCGGCCGCCCCCACCCCGGCCACGGCCGCCTTCAGGACCTTGCGCCGCGACTGCCCGCCGGCGCGCACGATGTCACTCATGTTGCTCCCGCCGCTCATGTTACTCATGAGTACGACTCTAGGAGCAGGTGCGCACACGACCGGCTGATTTCGGCCAATCCGCTCGGCCGAGCCTCCGGAGCCCGAACCGGCTGAGACGTGTCCTAGTGCCCCAGCACCGCCATCGCCGCGTTGTGGCCGGGGACCCCGCTGACGCCGCCGCCCCGGACCGCGCCCGCCCCGCACAGCAGTACGCCCCGGTGCGCGGTCTCCACGCCCCACCGGCCGCCGCCCGAGTCGGCGTAGGGCCAGGACAGGTCCCGGTGGAAGATGTGGCCGCCGGGCAGTCGCAGTTCGCGCTCCAGGTCCAGCGGGGTCTTCGCCTCGATGCACGGACGGCCGTCCGCGTCGAAGGCCAGGCAGTCGGTGAGCGGTTCGGCCAGGTGTGCGTCGAGCTGCGCGAGGGTGGCGGTCAGCAGTACCTCGCGGGCCTGCTGGTTGTCGTGTCCGAACAGCCGGGCCGGGGTGTGCAGGCCGAAGAGGGTGAGCGTCTGGTAGCCCTGTTCCACCAGTTCCGGCCCCAGGATCGTGGGGTCGGTCAGCGAGTGGCAGTAGATCTCCGAGGGCGGTACGGAGGGCAGTTCCCCGCTGGCCGCCTCCGCGTAAGCCCGGGCCAGCTCGGCGTACCCCTCGGCGATGTGGAAGGTGCCGCCGAAGGCCTCGTGCGGGTCCACGGCGGTGTCCCGCAGCCGGGGCAGCCGGCGCAGCAGCATGTTGACCTTGAGCTGGGCTCCCTCGGGGGCCTGCTCCGGCGGCGCCTCGCCGAGGAGTTCGGCCAGCGCCCGCGGCGAGGCGTTCACCAGTACCGTGCGGCCGACGACCCGCCCCTCCCCCGTCGCCGTACGGAACACCACCTCGGCCGGAGCGATCCCGTCCGTGTCGATCCGCAGCACCTCGTGCCCGGTGGCGATCTCCGCCCCGGCCGCCCGCGCGGCCGCCGCGAGGGCGTCGGTCAGCGCTCCCATGCCGCCGACCGGCACGTCCCAGTCCCCGGTCCCGCCGCCGATGACGTGGTAGAGGAAGCAGCGGTTCTGCGCGAGCGAGGGGTCGTGCGCGTCCGCGAAGGTGCCGATCAGCCCGTCCGTGAGGACCACTCCGCGAACCAGGTCGTCGTCGAAGTGCCGCTCCACCGCCTGCCCCAGCGGCTCCTCGAAGAGCATCCGCCACGCGGCCCCGTCGTCGATCCGGGCCCGCAGCTCGTCCCGGGTGGGCAACGGCTCGGTCAGGGTCGGGAACACCTTCCGGGCGACCTGCCCGGTGGTTCCGTAGAAGGCGCGCCAGCTCTCGTACTCCCGCTCCGAACCGGTCAGCCGCGCGAAGGACTCCCGGGTGCGCTGCTCGCCGCCGCCGACCAGCAGTCCGCCGGGGCGCCCGTCGCGCTCGACGGGCGTGTACGAGGAGACCGTGCGCCTGCGGACCGCGAACCGCAGGTCCAGATCCCGCACGATCTTCGACGGGAGCAGGGACACGAGGTAGGAGTAGCGCGAGAGACGGGCGTCGACGCCCACGAAGGGGCGGCTGGAGATCGCCGCCCCGCCGGTGTTCCCGAGCCGTTCCAGGACCAGGACCGATCGGCCCGCCCGGGCCAGGTACGCGGCGGCCACCAGGCCGTTGTGCCCGCCACCCACGATCACGTCGTCGTACACGTCCCGCCCGAAGGTCGTCATGGCTCTTGGTAGCACACCTGGCCGAGCCGCTCCAGACAGTACGCCTCGTCGGCGTGGGCCAGGGCCGTGTCGGGATGCCCGTCGCCCAGGGACCGCTCGCGGATGCCGGAGAGGTCCCGGTAGATGGGCAGCGCCTCCTCCCAGCGGCCCAGCCGGCCGAGCCCGACGGCGAGTTCGCGGCGGCTGACCAGGGTGTCCGCATGCTCCGCGCCGAGCACCTCGGCCCGTACGGCGCCCACCTGCCGGGCCTCGGCCACGGCCTCCTCCCAGCGCTCCAGACGGCCCAGGTTGACGCCGAGGACGTGCCGGGCACGCAGGGTCTCCGGATCGGCGGCCCCGTAGGCGCGCGTGCGGTCGCGGACCAGGGCCCGGAACAGGTCGAGCGCCTGGGAGCTGCGCCCGGTGCGGCCGAGCGCGATGCCGACCTCGTAGCGCGCGGCCAGGGTGTCGGGGTGGTCGCGGCCGAGCACCCGTTCCCGTACGGCGGCGACCTCGTGGAAGGCGACCAGGGCCTCCTCCCAGCGCTCCAGGCGGCCGAGCGCGTACGCCGCCTCGTACCGGGTCAGCAGCGTGTCCGCGTGCTCGGCGCCCAGGACGGCCGCCCGCTCGGCGGCGACCTCGGCGGCGGTGGCGTGGGCGTCCGCGAACCGGCCGAGCGCGCCCAGGGCGCAGGCCAGGTTGTGACGGCAGCGCAGGGTGTCCGGGTGGCGCGGCCCCATGGTCCGCTCGCGGGCCACGAGCACCGCGCGGTAGACGTCGTGCGCCTCCTGGTGGCGTCCGAGCCGGCCCATCTCGTACGCCGCCTCCTGGCGGGCCGCGAGGGTGTCGGCGTGGTCCGGGCCGAGGACCCGGGCGCGCCCCTCGGCCACGGCGGTGTACACGGCGAGCGCGTCCTCGGGCCGGCCCGCGCGGCTGAGGGCGTACGCGCGCGCGTGGTCGGCGGCCAGCGCCTCGGGGCCGCCGGGGACGCACGGGCCCGGAGGGCGCGGGAGGCCGTACGCGGCGGTGAGCCGCGGGTCCTCGGCGGGTTCGGGGCGGACGATCGGGGGGACCACGGCGTGCTCGCCGCTGGAACGCGCGGCCGTCCACGAGCCGGTGAGCACGGCCCATTCACCGCTCGCCGGGCGGGCGTCGATCCCGGCCTTGCGCCCGGCGGTCATACCGCGGGCCCATGCCGGGAGCGGTGCCTGGGCGCCGGGCAGCCCGCCCGGTCCCAGCCGTGCCTCGACGAGCCGGTGGTGCACGTGGCGGGCGTCGCCGGGGCGGTCCTCGGGGCGCTTGGCGAGCAGGTCGAGGACCACCTCCTCGAAGTACCCGGGCAGTTCGGGGCGGTGCTCGCGCGGGGGCACGGGGGCGGTGTCGCGGTGGCCCACCAGCACCGACCAGGAGTCGCCGAGGTCGAAGGGCGGGGCGCCGGTGGCGATCTCGTACAGGACGCAGCCGAGGGAGTACAGGTCGCTGCGGTGGTCGACCTCGCCGCCCGCGATCTGCTCGGGCGACATGTAGTGCGGGGTGCCCATGGCCATGCCGCCGCCGGTGAGTTTGGCGGTGAAGCCGATGTCGTGGGCGAGCCGGGCGATGCCGAAGTCACAGATCTTCACGGTGCCGTCGGTGAGCCGCATGATGTTGGCCGGCTTCAGGTCGCGGTGGACGACGCCCTGGTCGTGGGTGTAGCCGAGGGCGGCGGCCATCTGCTCCGCGATGTCGACGACCACGTCCACGGGGAGCGGGCGGGCGTCGTTGTCCTCCAGCAGCTGGCTGAGGTTGCGGCCTTCGAGGAGCTCCATCACCAGGTAGAGGCAGCCGCCCGCGGCACTGTCGTCACCGAAGTCGTGGACGACAGTGACCCCGCGGTGCTGGAGGGACGCGGCCACGCGCGCCTCGCGCCGGAACCGCTCGCGCAGCACCTGGGTGAAGTGGGCGTCCTGCTCGGCCCCGATCGGCTTGAGGCACTTCACGGCGACCTGCCGGCCCAGCGATTCGTCACGGGCGCGCCACACCTCGCCCATGCCGCCGCGCCCGATCAGATCGAGCGACCGGTACCGGCCCTGGATCAGTCTGGACTCCGCCATGTCTTAAAGCCGCCCCCGTCGTCGCGCTATGCCCTCCCCGGCCGGTCCAGTATGGCCGCTGATGTGCGCAGTGTGTACGGCGAGGGGTGGCTCCCGGGGCCCAGGCGGCGCATCGCTTTCAAGATGTGACCTGGCGGCAGCTGCCAGCGTAGACCTGCGGGAATGCTGCGCAGCACGCGTCCGGTGAGGCGCAGGCGCCGGGTGACGCTGCGCGGTGCCGGTGCGGGCCGCCCATACAGCTGGTGCGCCCAGCCGGGGAGGGAACCGTACGCGAGCTCGGCGAGCGGGCGCCACAGCAGATTTCGGCCAGGCACCAGGAGGGGGTGGACGGGTGGGCGGCGCAGGAACGCGTCCACGGCGTGCGCGTCGGGGCCTGCGGCGAGCTCGGGGCGCACCTTTTCGAAGTACGCGGCCAACTGGGCGGTGTCGGCGGGGACACCGGCCGGGTCGAGGCCGACGAGGCGGGCATTGGTGCGGTTCTCGTCGACGTAGCGGTCGGCCTGGGCGGGGGTGAGGGGGACGCCGGAGCGGCGCAGGACGTGCAGGAAGCTGTCGATCTGCGCGCAGTGGATCCAGAGCAGCAGTTCGGGGTCGTCGACGGGGAAGCGCTCGCCGGTGACCGGGTCGGTGGCGGACAGCCTGCGGTGGATGGCGCGGACGCGGCTGCCGGCGCGCTCGGCGGCCTCGGTGGTGCCGTAGGTGAGGGTGCCGACGAAGTCGGCGGTGCGCATCAGGCGCCCCCAAGCGTCCTGTCGGCCCCTCTGAGTGTTGAACGCAGCTGAATTCTGCATGACCCCGCGGACGGCGCGCGGATGGAGTGCCTGGAGGTAGAGCGCACGGACGCCGGCGATCCACATCATCGGGTCGCCGTGGCACTGCCAGGTGACGGAGGACGGGCCGTACAGGCCGGGGTCGGCGCCGGGTGCGGGTCCCGGTGCAGGACCGGGACCGGGTGCGGGTCCGCGTGCGGGTCCGCGTGCAGGTCCAGGTCCGGGTGCGGTTCCAGGTCCGGTCACGATGTTCCCCATCCTCCGACTATCCCCGTCAGCGATCCGTATGAACCGGGCCGATTTCCGTCAAGGTCGCGTCAGGGCACGGCGCGCAGGGTGCGGGGACGGGCATAGCTTCGGCGTCACCAACCCGACGGTGGCTCTCCAGGAGGACCACATGTGCCTGATCCACTACGGCGACGATCCCGAGCCCGAGGAACGGACCCCGGCCGGACCCCTGTACGTGCCCGTCCGGCCGGGGACGGCGGAGGTGGCGCTCCGGATGTTCCGCACCCCGCTGGGGCAGCGCACCGCCGTCGGCTTCACCCGCGCGGACCTGCTGGCCGCGACGCTCGGTGCGCGGCAGCCCTGGATCCGGCTCTCCGAGTCCGCCCTCCGGGCCCTGACGGCTCCGCTCGGCGCGGGTCTGGTGACCGTCGACCCGAGCTTCTCGGCCCCCGCCGTCACCCCGGTGCCGGTGCGTGCGCCCGCGGCCGCCGAGGCCGAAGTCCGTGCTCTCTGAGGAGGAGGTCTCCATGACGATCGCCGAACTGTGCGAGGTGGCGGCCGGTGCGGACGGCCTGTCCGTCTGGCCCGCCTCCACGACCCGCCTCCCGCACGGCGGACTGGCCGTCGGCGGGGTGTCGCTGGCCGAGGTCGCCGGGAGGTTCGACACCCCGGCCTACGTCCTGGACGAGGGCGAGGTGCGCGGGAGGTGCCGGACGTACCGCGAGGCCTTCCCGGAGGCCGAGGTGTTGTACGCGGCCAAGGCGTTCCTCTCGCGTGCCGTCGTGCGCTGGGTCGACGAGGAGGGCCTGGGGCTCGACGTGTGCTCCGCCGGCGAGCTCGAACTCGCCGTCACCGCGGGCTTCCCGCCCGAGCGGATCGTGCTCCACGGCAACGCGAAGTCGCCCCGCGACATCGACACGGCGCTGCGGCTCGGTGTCGGCCGGATCGTCATCGACAGCCCCTCGGAGATCGCGCGGCTGGCCGCGGCCGTGGGACCGGGCGGCCACCAGAAGGTGATGGTCCGCGTGGTCCCGGGCATCTCGGCCGGCGGCCACGAGAAGATCCGTACGGGTACGGACGACCAGAAGTTCGGTCTCTCGCTGGGCGACGGTTCCGCACCTCACGCGATCGCCCGCGTCCTCGGTCAGCCGCAGCTCGAACTCACCGGCCTGCACTGCCACATCGGCTCCCAGATCACCGAGGTCAAGCCGTACGTGACCGCCGTACGCCGGATGGTGGGCCTGATGGCCCGGGTCCGGCAGAGCCACGGCGTCACGCTGCCCGAGCTGGACATGGGCGGCGGCCACGGGGTCGCCTACCGGCCCGGCGAGGCCGCGCTCGACCTCCACGCCCTCGCGCGGGGGCTCCGTGCGGAACTGGCCGCGGCCTGCGCCGCCGCCGAGCTGCCCGTGCCCCGGCTGGCCATCGAGCCCGGGCGCGCGATCGTGGGCCCGGCGGGGGTGGCGCTCTACCGGGTGCTGGCCGTCAAGCACACCGGGGAGCGGTTGTTCGTCGCCGTGGACGGGGGCATGAGCGACAACCCGCGGCCCGCACTGTACGGGGTCCGCTACGCGCCCCGCCTCGTCGGCCGCCAGTCGGCCGCGGGGTCCCGTACGGCCACGGTCGTCGGCCGCCACTGCG
Source organism: Streptomyces sp. NPDC030995 (assembly GCF_055571215.1). Lineage (NCBI taxonomy): Bacteria > Bacillati > Actinomycetota > Actinomycetes > Kitasatosporales > Streptomycetaceae > Streptomyces > Streptomyces sp. NPDC030995. The sequence goes on along the minus strand of NZ_JBVIFS010000040.1, from coordinate 16,330 downwards.
AGGCGGGCGACATCCTGGCCGCGGACGTGCCGCTGCCCGCGGACGTCCGGCCGGGCGATCTCCTCGCGGTACCGGTCGCGGGCGCCTACCAGCTGTCCATGGCCTCGGGGTACAACCTCGTGGGCCGCCCGCCGGTGGTCTCGGTCCACGAGGGCGCGGTCCGGCTGCTCGTCCGGCGCGAGACGCTGGACGACTACCGCGGCCGGGACATCGGTGGCTGAGGGCTCACGAAGGCGAGGATGTCGCGGGCCGCTTCGCGCAGGCTGCCGAAGTGCCGGTGCACGCCTTCCACCGCGACCGGGGCGTTGACCCCCCACACCGTCATGCCGGCGCCGAGTCCGGACCGTACTCCCGACGGGGCGTCCTCGATGACCAGGCAGTCCGCCGGATCCGCGCCGAGGCGGGCGGCGGCCCGGAGATAGGGGACGGGCGACGGCTTGCCCTCGTCGACGGCGGCGGCGTCCACGATCAGATCCGGGAAGGGCAGGCCGGTCCGGGCGAAGCGTCCGCGCACCCGGTGCTCGTAGTTCGAGGTCACCAGGGCCCAGGAGCCGGCCGGCAGGCCGGTCAGGAGCTCCGCCGCGCCGTCGAAGGCCCCGTAGACGCCGGACCGGACGTCCTCGTCCTCCAGCTCGTGCAGCGCGGCCAGGCACTCGTGGGGATCGCGGTCCGGCGCTACCTCGGCGAAGGTCTCCAGAGGCCTGGTCCGCAGCGCCACCCGGTGGACCGCGGCGGGATCCAGACCGTACCGCTCCGCCCACGCGCCCCAGACCCGGCGCTGGTTGTCCACGGCGTCGATCAGGGTGCCGTCGACGTCGAAGAGGACGTACCGCCGGGGGCGGGGCCGAGGAAGTTCACTGGTCACGCCATCGATCATGCCATTCGTCGCCGCGGACGCCGCGGTCCGGCCCGGAGCCCGCTCCGGGCAGGTGGTGCGGCCCTTCAGCGGTGCGGTGTCAGCGGCCGGTGACCCGCGTGGTGGCCGAGGCGGTGTTGTTCGCCTGGTTGGGATCGGGGGTACGGGAGGTGACGGCGGCCGTGGCGGTGATGCCGGGACGTTGGGTGGCTCGCACGGTGACGTGGAAGACCCGCTGCTGTCCGGCGCCCAGCGCCTTGACCCGCCAGGTCACCTGGGTGGGATGGCGCCGGTCGGCGCCGGGAGACGCGCTCGTGACCGGCACCCCGCTCGGCCGGGTCAGCGTGACGGCCAGGTCGGCGGCGCTGAAGGGCCCGGAGTTGGTCACCGTGATGTCATAGCCGTACGCGGCGCCGCCCCGTACGGTGACCGGTGCGCTCAGCCGGACCGCCAGGTCGGCCGTGGGCGGATCGGCGCCGACCTCCAGTCGCCCGATGTGGTCGCGGAAGAGCTCGGTGAACCACAGATTGCCGTCGGGCCCGGCCGCGATGCTCACCGGGAAGTTGCCGGTGGTGGGCAGGGGGTACTCGTCGATCTGCCCGGTGGTCGTGCAGACCTTTCGGCCGGAGGTCGGGGGCAGGCTCGCCATGCGGGCGGGACCTCGCCGACGGGTCTGAGAGCTGCCGGGCGGCGCGTGAGGTCGCGACAGCGGTTGCTGCGTAGGCCTCCGGGTGACGGCATGTCAGGCACCCGTGGGCCAACAGGATGACGGCCAGGGGAGTGTTCCCGGCCGGGCACGTCCGCGGGGAACCCTTGGGCCGCGCGGCACGTCATCTTCTGTGCAGGACAACGGAATCGAACCCAAGGGGTAACCATGGGAGAGAACGACTCCACAGAACCGGCCGCCCAGAAAACGGACAACGTCCAGCACGCCGACTGGCTCGGCCCGACCGCGGCCCCGGCCGACCCCGACACCGACTGGGTCGGCCCCACCGCCGCCCCGGCCGACCCCGACACCGACTGGGTCGGCCCCAGCGCGGCCCCGACCGACGCGGGCCCGGACGCGCAGACGGACGCGGACGCGGACCCGGACCCGGAGACGGACTGGATCGGCCCCGGCTGATCCGGCGGCCGCCCCGCGCAGGCGTCCTCATCCGCGTCAACCGGCGACAGCGCCGATGGATGAGGCCCTGTCAGCGGGGTCAGCGGGTGAGCGCCCTGCGGGGGCGGGTCAGCTGCGGGCGGCTCCGGCCAGCAGGGCGCCCATCGCGGCGAGCACGGACGGCTCGACGCGGTAGTACACCCACGTCCCGCGCCGCTCGGAGGACAGCAGCCCGGCATCCTTCAGCTTCTTCAGGTGATGGGAGACGGTCGGCTGCGAGACGCCGACATCGGAGATGTCGCACACGCACGCCTCGCCGCCCTCGTGAGAGGCGACGGAGGAGAACAGCCGCAGGCGCACCGGATCGCCGAGGGCCTTGAACATCTTCGCCGCGACCTCCGCCTCGTCCGCCGACATGGGACGCTCGGTCAGCGGCGGGCAGCACAGCGCGATGGCCTGATCGGCTTCCAGGAGCGGCAAAACCTTCGCATTCGACATGCGTCTATGTTGACACATGTCGAAGCAAGGCGGCAGGTACCGGAGACGGTCCACCCGACCCCCCGGAGTTGCAGGGATCTGCAATTCTGGAGGTCACAAGGTGCGAGGAGGGGCGACTGGATGCCCCTGCGAAGGAACGGTCCGGGTGGATGAGATGGGCAGTCAAGGCAGGGGTACCCAGGTGAGCACGCCGCTCTACCAGCTCAAGGCGGAGTTCTTCAAGACGCTGGGGCACCCGGTCCGCATCCGGGTCCTGGAACTCCTGGCCGAGCGCGAGCACGCGGTCGCCGAGATGCTGCCGGAGGTCGGGGTGGAGGCCGCGAGCCTCTCCCAACAGCTGGCCGTCCTGCGCAAGGCCAACCTGGTGATCACCCGCCGCGAGGGCTCCAACGTGCACTACCGGCTCACCCACCCGCAGATCGCGGAACTGCTGCGGGTCGCCCGCGGCATCCTGTCCGGCGTCCTGGAGGGCCAGGCCGAACTCCTGGCCGACCTCCGCGCCACAAGCGGCAGCTAGGGCGTGTCTTTGGGATCAGGCCGGGCCCTAGGCCCGCCCTGTCCGGGCGGCGCATTGCGGTGCAGGTCCACCGGGCCGCGCCCCACATACGGCGGCCGTCTTCCGCTGGTGCGGATTCATCGCGCTTCTGACACCACAGGACGGCCGCTTCTCACTTCTGTGCGTGCTGGCCCAGGTAGAAGAGCAGCCAGACGAACCCGGCGAACACGTGGGTGCCGAAGATGTAGAAGAAGGCGCGCAAGGCGACGCCCTTCTCCTTCCACCGCTCGTGGTCGGCAGCCTGCTCTTCGCCAGAGGTGTCGTGCGTCATGACGCGTCATCCTTCCCAGGTTCCCCGTGCGGGCGGGTGCAGGGGCGGACCGGGACCTGCATCCCTCGCTCGCCTGCGTGCTCGATGGCGGCCGCCACCTCCCCGAACTAATGAATTGCATAACTCTGCAAGTCTAGCCCACCCGGCACACTTCGACAGCTGTCTATGTTGACGAACATCGATACAAGTGCCACGCTTGAGGCACCAGGACATCGACAGACGTCGAATCAATAGGGGAGCCCGTCGTGAACGCATCCACCGAAGCCCTGCCCGTCGTCGTGATCGGAGCAGGCCCGGCCGGCCTCGCCGCCGCCGCGCACCTCACCGAGCGCGGCATCGCACCCCTGGTCCTGGAAGCCGGACCGGCCGCCGGCAGCGCGGTCCGCGAGTGGGGCCACGTGCGGCTGTTCTCCACCTGGTCCGAGGTCGTCGCCCCGGCCGCCGCAAAGCTTCTGGCCCCTACCGGCTGGACCGCCCCCGACGGCGCGACCTACCCCTCCGGTGCGGACTGGGCGGAGAAGTACCTCCAGCCGCTCGCCGACGTCCTCGGTGACAAGGTCCGCTACGGAGCCACGGTGACCGGCGTCTCCCGACTCGGCCGCGACCGGATCGTCGACGCCGACCGCGAACAGCAGCCCTTCACGGTCAGCATCCTGAACGCCGACGGCACCGAGGAGCGGGTCACCGCCCGCGCCGTCATCGACGCCTCCGGCACCTGGTCCACCCCCGGCCCCACCGGCGGCGACGGCCTGCCCGCCCTCGGTGAGAAGGCCGCCGCCGACCGGATCTCCTACCGCGTCCCGGATCTCAAGGACCCGGCGGTCCGGGCCCGTTACGCGGGCAAGCGCACCGCCGTCATCGGCTCCGGCGCCTCCGCCTTCACCGCGCTCGCCCACCTGGCCGAACTCGCGAAGGACTCCCCCGGCACGCACGCGGTGTGGATCCTGCGGCGCGGCATCAGCGGCTCCACCTTCGGCGGCGGCGAGGCCGACCAGCTCCCCGCCCGCGGCGCCCTCGGCCTGGCGGCGAAGGCCGCTGTCGACGGCGGGTACGCCGACGCGGTCACCGGCTTCCGCACCGACGCCATCGAGCGCGATGACGAGGGCCGCCTGGTGCTCGTGGGTGAGGACGGCCGCCGTCTCGACGCGGTGGACAGGGTCATCGTCCTGACGGGCTTCCGCCCCGACCTGTCGTTCCTGAACGAGCTCCGCCTCGGCCTGGACGAGCGCCTCCAGTCCCCGGTCCGGCTGGCCCCGCTGATCGACCCCAACCAGCACTCCTGCGGCACCGTCTACCCGCACGGGGTGAACGAGCTCTCCCACCCGGAGCAGGGCATCTACCTCGTCGGCATGAAGTCCTACGGCCGCGCCCCGACCTTCCTCGCCATGACCGGCTACGAACAGGTCCGCTCCATCGCCGCCGCCCTCGCCGGCGACCGCGAAGCCGCCGAGCGGGTCGAACTCACCCTGCCCGAGACCGGAGTCTGCGGCGGCGCCGGCCTCTTCGACCAGCCCCAGGCCGCCGAAGAGACCGGCGGCGGATGCTGCGCCGCCCCCGCCACGCTCACCGTCGGCGTCGGCGCCCCCGTCTCCTCCGGCGGCTGCTGACCGGGGTGAGCGACCTTCGGAGCAGCGGGGCCGCGACCGGTACGGGGGTCCGGTCGCGGCCCCGCGCCGCGCTGCCCGCCCTGTGCGCCACGCAGATCACCGGCTGGGGCATCCTCTACTACGCCTTCCCCGTCCTGCTCCCGCGGCTGACGGCCGCCACCGGCTGGTCCGTCACCGCCGCCACGGCCGCCTTCTCCCTCGCGCTCCTCGTCTCCGCCGTGGCCGGCATCCCGATCGGCCGGATCCTCGACCGCCGAGGTCCGCGCGCGGTGATGACGGCAGGATCCGTTCTCGGGACCCTCGCCCTCCTCGTCATCGCCGCCGCCCCGAATCCGGCCGTCTTCACCGTGGGCTGGCTGCTCGCGGGTGTGGCCATGGCCGCCACCTTCTACCCGCCCGCCTTCGCCGCCCTCACCCGCTGGTGGGGACCCGACCGCATCCGGGCCCTGACCATCGTCACCCTCGCCGGCGGGCTCGCCTCCACCGTCTTCGCGCCCCTGACCGCCCTGCTCGCCGAACACCTGAGCTGGCGCACGACGTACGCGGTCCTCGCCGTGATCCTGGCCGCCGTCACCATCCCCGCGCACGCCCTCGCCCTGCGCGCCCCATGGCCGGCCTCACCACCGCCGCCACCCGCCATCGACCGCACCCCCCTCACCCGCAGCCGCCCCTTCCTCCTCCTGGCCGCGGCCTTCACCCTGTCCGGCTTCGCCACGTACGCCGTCGTCATGGGCCTCATCCCACTCCTCACCGAGCGCGGCGCCAGCCCGTCGACAGCCGCCTGGGCCCTCGGGCTCGGCGGAGCCGGCCAGACCCTCGGCCGCACCCTCTACGCCGGCCTGTCCGCCCGCACCTCGGTCACCGCCCGCACCGTCGTCCTGATCTCCCTGGGCGGCGCGACCGCGGCAGCCCTCGCCGCGGTCCCCGGCCCGATGCCCGTGCTGGTCGCGCTCGCGGTCCTGGCCGGTGTCGTACGCGGCAACCTGACCCTGCTGCAGGCCACCGCCGTCACCGACCGCTGGGGCACCGCCCACTACGGCCGCCTCTCCGGACTCCTCGGCGCACCCGCCCACATCGCGGCAGCCCTGGCCCCCTGGGCCGGAGCCGCCCTCGTGGGCCCGCTCGGCGGCAACCCCCACCTCTTCGCCGGCCTCGCCGCGCTCTCCGTCGTGGCCGCCTGCCTCGCCGCGGGGGCCTCGGGCAAGGCCTCACCCGGCTCGGCGCTTCCCCGGGCCGGCGAAGCATCCGCGTAACCGCCATCCGTCAGCTCACGCCGGTGGTGGGACCAGAGGTACCTTCCAGTCCAGACGGGTGCCCCGCTCCCCGTCGCCCCGCGCTGCGGCCTCCATCCGGCCGCCCAGCCAACGGGGCAGTGGACGTGGTGCAGCAGGCTGTGCGCGGCCTTGCCCAGGTTGGGGGCGAGTCCGAGGGGCCCGGGGACGCGGCGGCCGCCCATGACGAGCAGGTCGGCGTGGCGGGACGCCTCGACCAGGACACCGGCCACGGAGATGCTCTTCTCCGCATCGGCCCGCACGTCCAGGTCGGGGAACTCGTCGCGGATCACGTCCGTGACGGCCCGCAAGGTCTCTTCGTGCCCGCCCGCGATCTCCTCGACGCCGTCGAGCATGCCGACCACCTCGCCGACGGACCGGAGCACGTTCCACACGTGCAGCAGCCGCAGGGAGGCCTTGTGCAGCCCGGCTTCACGGGCGGCGTACCGGGCGATCAGGAGGTCGTGCTCGTCGCGCACGGCCGCGAGGACGGTGCCGGTCTCCTCGGCCCCGTCGGTGACTCGGACGACGATGACGGGGGTCACGGCGATGGCCGCGGTGCCCAGCCCGACCGAGCCGAGCATGAGGGAGTTGAAACCGCCCAGGCCGCGGTTGCCCACCACGACCGTGCCGTGGCGCCCGCCGGCCCGGTGCAGGCTGCTGACGGCGTCCGCGCGGCTGGATTCGGTGGTCACGTGCAGGCCGGGGTACTCGGCCGTTGACGTGGACCCGTTCGATGGTCTCCGCCGAGAGGTACAAGGCCCTGCCGTCGGTGTCGGCGCCGTAGACGATGTGCAGGGGACGGCCGCGGCGTACGGCCTCCCGGGCCGCCCACAGTGCGGCGCTGCGCGCCGGCTCCGAACCGTCCACGCCGACGACGACCGAGCTGGTGTCCGGGGTGCGGAAGGTGCTTTCCACGATCGCTCCCAACCGAGAAGCCGATGAGGGACACCCCTCACGCTGGCACCGTCGATGCTCGGGGAAGAGGGCCGCCCGGGACCACCGCCGGGACCAAAGGTCCCCATCCTCCAGGAAGACGTCGTCGTGCGCGCCGCCGGAACCGTACCGGGCGTCGTGGACGTCAAGGTGGACGTCAAGGCGGACCTCACCGTCTCCCTCACCGCCGGTACGGGCGCCGTTCAGGGCGCGAGGTCTCGGCGCTGGAGCGCCAGATGAGCCAACAGAATGCCCAGCGCACCCGTGCCGACCAGAATCCCGAGCTGGGGCCAGAGCACGCCGCCCGAAGCCAGGGCGTCGCCCGGGGCGTAGTAGTGGAACGGGCTGAGGAACCTCAGCGGGGCCGCCGGCTCCCATGCCAGCGCGATGAAGTTGACGGCGAAACCCACGGCTCCGATCGCGATGGTCGCGCCGACCACCTGGGCGCGCCGCCGGCCCGCCGCCGACACGGCCAGCGCCGGCCCGATCAGGCACAGGGAGAAGCCCAGGCCCATCACCCCTGCGGCGGACACCCCGCCGATCGGCACCGCGTGGTGCATGTCCGGTGACAGGGCCACCCCCACCGCTACCGTGAGGGTCGCTGCCACGTTCAGGGCCAGCGCCACGAGCACCAGTGCCGCGGTCCGCTCGGCCAGCAGACGGGTACGGCTGACGGGACGCACCATCACCAGTTCCACCGTCCCGGACTCCACGTCCGCCGCCACGGCGGCCGCAGCGAGCGAACCGATCGCGGTGAGCTGCATGGCGATCCAGAACGGGTGGGTGAGGCCGGCACCCAGCAGGCCGGGGTAGCTGGCGATCGACACGTCGCCGCTGGAACCGCTGAACGCCCGGTAGGCCGAGGGGGGTCCCTTCCCGCCCGCGGAGAACAGCTGCCCCGGAGGAATCGCGTTCGCGACCACCACGATGAGGGCCTCGAAGACGACCATCCCGACGAGCAGGGCGACCAGCATCCGGCGCCGCCGGTACAGGGCGAGCCACAACAGGGGCCAGCGCCGTCTCACGGCTCCTCCCGCCCGGCGCCGTCGCGGTACAGGTCCATGAAGGCCTCGTCCAGCCCGGCCTCCTCCACGGTGACGTCGGCCACCGCCAGGCCGAGCAGTGCGCGCAGCGCGCCCACCACCTCGCTCGGCGGCACGAGCAGTTCCACCCGGTCCCCCTGCCAGCGCGGGGCCCAGCGCTCCGCGCCGCCCAGCGGCCGTGCCCCCTGTCCGTCCGCGAAGGACAGCCGGATCCGCCTGGCACGGGCCTCGCGCAGGCCGGCCACGCTCTGGACCGTCACCAGCCGTCCGTCCCGGATGATCGCCACACGCCCGCACGTACGCTGCACCTCCGGCAGGATGTGACTGGAGAGCAGGACGGTGCGTCCGGCGGCGGCCGCCTCGCCCAGCAACGTGAAGAACGTCTCCTGGACCAACGGGTCGAGCCCCTCGGTCGGTTCGTCGAGTACCACCAGTCGCGGATCGTGCTGCATCGCCTGCACCAGGCCGAGCTTCTGCTTCATCCCGCGTGAGTAACCTCCGACGGGGCGGGTGAGGATCGCGGGCGTCAGCCCCAGCCGGTCGCACAGCTCGCCGCGGCGGGGCACGGGGGCGCCCTGCAGCGCGGACAGCAGATCGAGCGTTTCCGCTCCGGAGAGCTCCGGGTACAAGCGCAGTTCACCGGGCAGATACCCCAGATCCGGGGCCACCCGGCGGTGATCGGCGATCGGGTCCAGCCCGAGCACCCGCACGCGTCCCTCGCTCGGCCGGAGCAGCCCGGTGAGACACCGCAACGTGGTCGTCTTCCCCGCTCCGTTGGGCCCGAGGAATCCGAACACCTCACCCGATCTCACGGTCAGGCTCAACCGGTCGACCCCCACCACCGGCCCGTACCTCTTGGTCAGGCCGGTCAGCTCGATCGTCGGTCCCGGTCCGTCGCCCATGCGTCCAGTCTGGTCCCGCGGCCGGAGCCCCGCCCCCGCACTCGGGGTGAGCCCTTGGGAGGGCGCCCCCATGGCGCTTGCCAGCGCGGTGTCGCGCCGGGCGGGGGCTCGGCATGCTCCCTCACGGCACTCACTGCTCCTGGGGCGGTACGGCGACCGTGTCGTGCTGCGGTCCACCGAGCACGACCTTGAGGGCGCCGGTGTCTGCGGCGCGGGAGAAGACGTCGTACGCCGCTTCCATCTGGTCCAGCTCGAAGCGGTGGGTGATCATCTCGGCCCCGGGCAGGCGGCTGGCGGCCATCATGCGCAGCAGCATGGGGGTGGAGTGGGTGTCGACGAGGCCGGTGGTGATGGTGACGTCCTTGATCCACGGGTCTTCGAGGTGGAGGACGGCGGGCTTGCCGTGGACGCCGATGTTGGCGACCCGGCCGACCGGGTGGACCATACGGGTGCACATCTCGAACGCCTCGGGCACGCCGACGGCCTCGATGACCACGTCCGCCCCGAGCCCGTCGGTCAGGTCCTCCACCAGCCGCTCGGGCTCCTCCTCCGCGCTCGCGGTGGCATCGGCACCGAGGTCGCGCGCGGCAGCGAGCCGGTTCCACGAGCACCCCCCGGGCCTGATCGAACAGATGCGCCGCCTCGGGGACACCGCCAAGGCCGGCTCCAGCCGCGCCGAGGACATGATGACCTCCCCCGCGGTCACGATCCGCCCCGACGCCACACTCCCCCAGGCCGCCCGCCTCATGGCCGACCGTCACATCAAGCGCCTCCCGGTCGTCGACGCCAACGGCACCCTCAAGGGCATCGTCAGCCGCGCCGACCTCCTCAAGGTCTTCCTCCGCACTGACGAAGAACTCACCACCGAGATCCGCCGCACCGTCGTCGAGCGCCTGTTCCCCCTCTCACACGAGGCCGTCGAAGTGACCGTGTCCCAAGGGATCGCCACCCTGAGCGGCCAGGTCCGCGACAGCCACTTGATCCCCCTGGCAGAACGCCTCGCCCACCCGGTCGAGGGCATCGTCGACGTCCACTGCCGGCTCCGTACGCCCACCGCCGCATGAGGCGTGGAAATCGGAGTGCCGGGGGCACAGTGGCCTTGCCATACTGCTCCGATGATCAACCTGCCTACCGCTGCGCTGGACTCGTTGTCCGGGCTCGCCTTCGGTGATGCCTTCGGTGACCGCTGGTTCGGCATCCTGCGCCGCGAAGGCCCGGCAGCCTTGGAGGCACGGCTCCTGCCCCCGGAGCCGCTGTGGCGGTGGAGCGACGACACCGCCCAGGCGCTCGTTCTCGTCCGGGAACTCGCCGAGGGCGGCGGCACCGTCGACCAGGACCGCTTCGCCCTGCGCCTCGCCGAGGCCTACGCCGACGACACGCACCGCGGCTACGGAGCCTCGATGCACGATGTGCTCCGCCGGATCGGCGCGGGCGAGCCCTGGCGGGAAGTGGTCTCTGGACAGTTCGGCGGCCAGGGCTCCTGGGGCAACGGCGCGGCCATGCGCGTCGCCCCGCTCGGCGCCTGGCACGCCGCCGACCTCGACGCCGTCGCCTCGCAGGCCGCCGGGCAGAGCGCGGTCTCACACCACCACCCGGAGGCCGCCTCCGCGGCGGTGGCGGTCGCCGTGGCCGCGGCGCTGGCCACGCGGAGCCGGGGCGGGGCCGCCCCGGCGCGGCCGGACTTCCTCCGGGCCGTCGCCGAACGGCTACCCGTCGGCGACGTCCGGTCCGGGGTGCGGATCGCGGCCCGGATGCCGGAGCACACCTCGGTCCGACACGCCGCGGAGGTGCTGGGCTCCGGCTACCGGATGTCCGGACCCGACACCGTGCCCTACGCCCTCTGGTGCGCGGCGGGACACCTCGACGACCTGCACGAGGGCCTGTGGTCCACCGTCGCCGGGCGCGGCGACATCGACACCACGTGCGCCATCGTGGGCGGGGTCATCGCCGCTCGCACGGGCGTCGCCACCCTTCCGCCCGCCTGGCACGCAGCCCGTGAACCGCTGCCCCCGGCCATGACCTAGCGGCGGACGCGGGGCATGCCGAGGCCGATCCAGGAGATGATCTCGCGCTGGATCTCGTTGTTGCCCCCGCCGAAGGTGAAGATCACGGCGCTGCGGTAGCCGCGTTCGAGTTCGCCGTGCAGGACCGCGCCCGCCGAGCCGTTCTTGAGGGAGCCGGCCGCGCCCACGACCTCCATGAGCCAGGCGTACGCGTCCCGGCGTGCCTCGGAGCCGTACACCTTGACCGCGGAGGCGTCCTGCGGGGTGAGGGTGCCCTCCTGGACCGCGCCCACCATCTGCCAGTTGAGCAGCTTCATCGCGTCGAGCCGGGCGTGGGTGCGCGCGAGGCGGCCGCGGACCCAGGAGAGGTCGATGACCCGGCGGCCGTCGGCGAGCTTGGTCTCGGCGGCCCAGCGCTGGACGTCGTGGAGGGCCCGGATGGCCATGGTGCCGTGCGCGGCCAGGGTGACGCGCTCGTGGTTGAGCTGGTTGGTGATCAGGCGCCAGCCCTTGTTCTCCTGCCCGACGCGGCGGTTCGCGGGGACGCGGATGTTCTCGTAGTAGCTGGCGGTGGTGTCGTGCGAGGCGAGGGTGTTGATGAGGGTGCAGGAGTAGCCGGGGTCGGCGGTCGGGACGAGGAGCATGGTGATGCCCTTGTGCGCGGGGGCGTCCGGGTCGGTGCGGACGGCGAGCCAGACCCAGTCGGCGGTGTCGCCGTTGGTGGTCCAGATCTTCTGCCCGTTGACGACGTAGGTGCCGCTCTCCTCGTCGCCCTCGCGCACGGCCTTGCACTTGAGCGCCGCGAGGTCGGTGCCGGCGTCGGGCTCGCTGTAGCCGATGGCGAAGTCGATCTCCCCCGCTAGGATCTTGGGCAGGAAGTACGCCTTCTGCTCGTCGGTGCCGAACTGCATGATGGTCGGCCCGACCGTGTTGAGCGCCATCAGGGGCAGCGGTACGACGGCCTGCGCGGCCTCGTCGAAGAAGATGAACTGGTCCATCGGGGACATCCCGCGGCCGCCGAACTCCTTGGGCCAGCCGACCCCGAGCCAGCCGTCCGCGCCGAGCCGGCGGATGGTCTCCCGGTAGTACCGCTTCTGCGCGGCTGGGTCCTCGTAGCGGGCGTAGACGTCGTCCGGCACCAGCTCGGCGAAGTAGGCACGCAGCTCGGTGCGCAACTGCTGCTGCTCAGGCGTGTATTCGAGGTGCACGGCCCCTCCGGGAGTCTCGCGGTCCAGCCGGTCGCTGTGGCGGCGGCGGTCACACTAGAACCTGTTACAAAAATTTGGAAGGGGTCGGAAACCCGGTGGCGGCCGAGAAATAATCTTGGCCATGACGAACCCACGCAGCAGGGCCGAATTCTTCGTCGACCCGGAGCAGGACGACCGTTTCACCGGCCCCGCGACCGGCGACGAGCGGCGCATGCTGGTCGCCTTCCTGGCGGACCAGCGCGCGACCCTGGAGCTGAAGTGCGCGGGTCTGGAAGCGGAGTTGGACCGGCGGTCGGTGGAGCCGTCCACCCTCTCCCTGCTCGGCCTGGTCCGGCATCTGGCCGATGTGGAGCGCCGCTGGTTCCGGCAGGTGCTGGCAGGCCAGGACGCGGCTCCGCGCTTCTCCTCCCCCTCCGATCCCGACGGGGACTTCGACGGCGCCGTGTCCGACCCCGCTGCCGTGGCGGCTGCCTGGGAGGCCTGGCACGACGAGGTGGCCTTCGCCGAACGCTTCGTCACCGAGGCGCCCGGCCTCGACATACATGCGGTGGACGCGTGGCGCGGCAAGGTCTCGCTGCGCTGGGTCCTGATCCACATGGTCGAGGAGTACGCCCGGCACAACGGGCACGCCGACCTGCTGCGCGAGCGCATCGACGGGGCGATGGGCATCTGAGACCCACGCGCCGCCCGGCGCCCGGCGCCCGGCGCCGAGGGCCGACAGCCGCCCGCCGCCGCCCGCCGTCAGGCGTAGCGGTAGAGCACGTCGAAGCAGACGACATCGCGCGCCACGTCGAAGAGGTACGCGCCCGAGGCGGACACGGCCGCGTCCGGCGCCTCGCGGTTCGCGTACGCGTCGAACTCCGGGCTGTGCTGCCAGGCCGCGGCGGCGGGCAGGTACGGCTCCAGCGCGCCGGGCAGCGCCGACGGCGCGGCGGAGGCGAAGGTACGGCCGGGGGCACGGACGATCGCGGACGCGCCCCCGGGCGGCAGGTGGGCGACACCGACGAGCCGGATCTCGGAGTCCGGGCTCGGGATGCTCCGCCCGCCGCCCGCCTCCTCGTCGACGTCGTAGCCCAGCCAGTGCGCGTCGGTCAGCTCGCCCAGGTGCGGCCGCAGCCGCTCGTTCAGCGGTTCCAGGTCGGTGCGGACCGGGTTCCGGTACGGCTGCGGCCACAGCAGGTACGTCAGGCCGCCGCCCAGGGTCAGCAGCGGGAGGCCGGCGATCAGCAGGAACCGCCGCCGGTTCGTACGCCCCCGCTGCGTGTCCACGATCGCCCCCCGGTACCGGTCAGTTCAAGGCGCTGATCATAGCGGCGGCCGTCGCCGTCATCGCCGTACGGGCGGCCGTCAGGTACGGCCGGGGATCCGCCGGCGTCAGGTGGGTGCGGATGGCCTCGGTCATGGCCACGTTCAGCGCGGTGCCGATGTTGACCTTGCGGATGCCGCCCGCGACGGCCGCCGCGAGCTCGGCGTCCGGCAGCCCGGAGGAGCCGTGCAGGACGAGCGGCACGTCCACCGTCTTGGCCAGCCGGGCCAGCAGCACGTGGTCCAGGGCCGCGGTCCGGCTGGTCATCGCGTGGCTGCTGCCGATGGCGACGGCCAGCGCGTCCACGCCCGAGTCGGCGACGAACCGCCGCGCCTCGTCGGGGTCGGTACGGGCGCCGGGTGCGTGCGGGTCCAGCGGGGCGGCGCCGTTCTTGCCGCCGACCTCGCCCAACTCGGCCTCGATCCACAGCCCGTTGGCGTGCGCCCAGTCGGCGGCGGAGCGGGTGGCCTCCAGGTTCTCGGCGTACGGGAGCTGCGCGGCGTCGTACATCACCGAGCTGTACCCCGCGTCGCAGGCCTGGCGCAGCAGCTCGGGGCTCTTGACGTGGTCGAGGTGCAGGCCGACCGGGACCCCGGCGGCCTCCGCGCAGGCGGCGGCGGCCCGGGAGATGGGCAGCAGCCGGCCGGCGCGGAACTTCACGGCGTTCTCGCTCAGTTGCAGGATGACGGGCAGCCCGGCCGCCTCGGCCCCGGCGACGACGGCTTCGGCGTGCTCCAGGGTGATGATGTTGAAGGCGGCGACGGCGCGGCCCGCGCGGGCCGCTTCCAGGACGAGCGGACCCGCGGGTACGAGGCTCATCGGACCGCCTCCTCGCCGGTGGTCAGGATCACCGAGCGGGTGAGGTTGCGCGGCGCGTCCGGATCCAGCTGCTGGTGGGCGGCGACGGCGAGGGCGAGGCGGTGCACGCGGACCAGTTCGGCGAGCGGGTCGAGCCCTCCGGCCACCCACTGGGAGCCGGTGCCCCGGACCTGTTCGGCGAGCCCGTCGGGGGCCTCGTCGAGGGACCAGGTGACGGTGCCGGGCCCGGAGATGCTGATCGGCCCGTGCCGGTACTCCATCGCCGGGTAGGACTCGGCCCAGGACAGCGAGGCCTCGCGCATCTTCAGCGCGGCCTCGTGGGCGAGTCCGACGCTCCAGCCGCGGCCGAGGAAGGTGAACTGCCCCCGGCTCTCCAGCTCGGCGGGGAGCGGCTCGGTGAGGGCGGTGCGGGCGTCGGCGACCACGGCGGCGGTGTGCAGCCCGACGTGGGCGCGCAGCAGGGTGAGGGCGGTGGTCGCGAAGCGGGTCTGCACGACGGACTGTTCATCGGCGAAGTCCAGGACGACGAGCTCGTCCGCGAGGGTCATCACCGGGGTCGCCGGATCGCCGATGACGGCGGTCGTGGGCACTCGGGCGTCCCGCAGTGCGGCCAGCAGGTCCAGCACCTCGGTGGTGGTGCCGGAGCGGGTCAGGGCGACGACCCGGTCATAGCGGCGGTGGCGCGGGAACTCCGAGGCGGGGAAGGCGTCGGTCTCCCCCTGCCCGGCCTCCTCGCGCAACACGGCGGCCGCCTGGGCCATGTAGTACGAGGTCCCGCACCCGACGATCGCGGTACGCTCCCCCGGCTGCGGCAGCACCGCCCGCTGGGCCGGGGCCAGTTCGGCGGCCCGCTCCCAGCATGCGGGCTGTGTGCCCAACTCGTACGCGACGTGACTCATACAGGCTCCCTCGTGCGGCAGGCTGATCTGAATGCGTTCCCTCATGCGTTTTCCTGCAAGATAGCTGGCACTTTCAAGCAACTTCAAGCAGCCACGGGAATGACCACCTGGGTTAGTGTCGCCAGGTAGGCCGATGGATCACCGAAGGGGGCGGCCGATGACCCGCAAGGAGCGCTGGCAGGCACTGCTGGACCTGCTGGTGGAGCGGGGCGAGCTGGAGGTGGAACCGGCGGCGGAGACCCTCGGCGTGTCCGCCGCGACCATCCGCCGCGACCTCGACCAGCTCGCCGAACAGCAGTTGCTGGTCCGCACGCGCGGCGGGGCGGTGCTGCACGGGGTCTCGTACGAACTCCCCCTGCGCTACCGCACCTCCCGGCGCGCGGCCGAGAAGCGCCGCATCAGCGAGGCGGTGGCCGCCCTGATCGCCCCGGGCGAGGTGATCGGCCTGACGGGCGGCACCACGACCACCGAGGTGGCGCGGGCCCTGGCCGGGCGCCCGGACCTGGCCTCGGGCTCGCCGGCGCTGACGGTGGTGACCAACGCCCTCAACATCGCGGGCGAGCTGGTGATCCGGCCGCAGTTCAAGATCGTGCTGACGGGGGGTGTCGCCCGCCCCCAGTCGTACGAGCTGACCGGCCCGCTGGCCGAGCAGGTGCTCGGGCAGCTCGCGGTGGACACCGCGGTGGTCGGCGTGGACGGCTTCGACCCGGCGGACGGCGCGGCGACCCGGCACGAGGACGAGGCGTCGATCAACCGCCTGCTGTGCGAGCGGGCCCGCCGGGTGGTGATCGCGGCCGACTCCAGCAAACTCGGCGTGCGCGCCTTCGCCCGTATCTGCGCGACCTCGTCGGTGGACGTCCTGGTCACGGACACGGGCCTGGCGACGGGCGTGGCGGAGGCCTTC
Source organism: Streptomyces sp. NPDC030995 (assembly GCF_055571215.1). NCBI lineage: Bacteria > Bacillati > Actinomycetota > Actinomycetes > Kitasatosporales > Streptomycetaceae > Streptomyces > Streptomyces sp. NPDC030995. The sequence goes on along the minus strand of NZ_JBVIFS010000040.1, from coordinate 149 downwards.
GCCGCGGCGGGGGTGGAAGTGCTGAGGGTGTGAGGGGCGGGTGGGTGGGGGGGGACCCGGCCCCCCACCCCCAAGAGGATCCAAAGAAACAGCGTGGATTGAGACAAAACTTGCCCTGGTAGAGCCACTCCCCCCCAGCGAACCCGATG
>NZ_JBVIFS010000039.1:13610-57083 GCF_055571215.1 Streptomyces sp. NPDC030995 | reverse complement strand
CGGCTCGTACTGGACGTACCAGCGCGGTCCGACAACGCGGCGAGGTGCCGTGCCGGGGGCCGCGACCCGGTGAACCTTTCCGGTCACAGCACTAGGCTCGGGAACGCAGCACTAGGGAGGGAGGCCGGGTGCCGGTGGAGATCACCTGGTGGGGTCATGCCACGTGCACCGTCGAGGACTCCGGGGTCCGGGTGCTGACGGACCCGCTGTTCGCGCGGCGGCTCGCGCATCTGCGGCGGCGGCGCGGGGCGGTGCCCCCGCCCGAGGCCGCGGTGGCGGACGTGGTGCTGGTGTCGCACCTGCACGCCGATCATCTGCACCTGCCGTCGCTGGAGCGGCTCGCGCCCGGGACCCGGCTGCTGGTGCCGCGCGGGGCGCGCCGGGCGGTGCCGGGGCTGGCGCGGGTCGCCGGGCTGCGGGGGCTGACGGTGACGGAGGTGGCCCCGGGCGAGGAGGTCGACGTACGGGACGGCGTACGGGTCCGCGCGGTCAGCGCGCGGCACGACGGGCGGCGGCTGCCGTTCGGGCCGCAGCGGGCGCCGGCGCTCGGGTACGTGGTCCAGGGCGCGGCGCGGACCTACTTCGCCGGGGACACCGGCCTGTTCGAGTCGATGGCCGAGGAGGTCGGGCCGGTGGACGTGGCCCTGCTGCCGGTCGGCGGCTGGGGCCCGTACCTGGGGCCGGGGCACCTGGACGCGGCGCGGGCGGCGCAGGCGCTGGCCCGGCTCGCGCCCGCGGCGGCCGTGCCGGTGCACTACGGGACGTACTGGCCCGTCGGGATGGACGCGGTGCGGCCGCATGAATTCCACGCCCCGGGCGAGGAGTTCGAGCGGCACGCGCGGCTGCTGGCGCCGAAGGTGACCGTACGGGTGCCCGGGCACGGAGTGCGGGTGCGGCTGCCGTGACGTGGCGCGACGTCGCGGCGGCGGCCGGCCAGGTACCTCCGGAGACCACCCAGCAGGCGGTGGGGTACCCGGCGTTGTTCGTGCTGGTGGCGCTGGGCGCGCTGGTGCCGGTGATCCCGACGGGGGCGCTGGTCAGTTCCGCGGCGGTGGTGGCGTTCCATCACCAGTCGCTGCCCTTCGGGGTGTTGCTGGTGTTCGGGGTGGCGGCGCTGGCGGCGTTCGCCGGGGACATGGCGCTGTACTGGCTGGGGCGGCGCGGGGTGCGCTCGCGGGGTGGCTCGCGCTGGCTGGAGGCGCTGCGCGGCCGGGCCACGCCGGAGCGGCTGGAGCAGGCTCAGGCGAGGCTGGACGAGCACGGCGTGCTGGTCCTGGTGGTCTCGCGGCTGCTGCCGGCGGGCCGGATCCCGGTGATGCTGGCCTGCCTCCTGGCGGAGCTGCCGCTGCGCCGCTTCGCCCGCGGCGACGCTCCGGCGTGCCTGGCCTGGGCGGCGACGTACGGCCTGATCGGCATCCTGGGCGGCTCCCTCTTCTCGGAGCCGTGGAAGGGCGTGGCCCTGGCGGTCGGCCTGACCCTCCTGATCAGCGCGGGCCCGGCCCTGTGGCGCCGACTGCGGGCCCGGCCCTGACCGGCCCGGTCGTCCCGGCTCGGGGGTGAGGGGTCAGCCACTGCCGGTCCGCCCAGTTCACCTCGGCCGGGATCCGTTCGCCGTACCGGGCGTCGGATTCGACGCGCAGCCGGACGCTCTCGTGCACGTGGGCGCCGTCGGGGATGCGGCGACGGCGGTAGGTGAGCAGGGCCCAGACGGCGCCCATGCGGTGGACCGTGCCGAGGGCGTGGGCGCCACCGAGGGTGAGGTGCTCGGCGTAGGCCCCGCTCTTGAGCAGCAGGCCGGAGTCGAGTGCGCCGTCCATGATCCACTTGAGCGTGACGGCGGGCAGTCTCGGGTCGTCCTCGAAGGTGCCGCCGACGTCGGAGTGGACTCCGGAGAACCAGACTTCCTCGATGAGCGGTCCGGGGTCCTCGGGCTTCTTCGGGGGTGCGACGAGGTATTCCTCGTAGGGCCGGCGCTTCTCGTCGATGGAGACGGCGTGACGCACGCGCAGGACGTTGGGGATCCTGCGGGTGAAGAGCCAGTGCAGGTTCCAGCGCAGCAGTCCGGCCGCCTTCACCGAGTCCCACAGTCCCATGAAGTGGACGGGGATGCCGGTCCGTTCGTCGGCCTTCCTGCTGAACACGTCGGCGAATTGGTGCAGCTGCTTCCAGTCGTCGCCGGTCCAGGTCCGGTTCTTGGCGTAGGCGGCGATGGCGTACGGGACGAGGTTCTCCGAGCCGGGGCGGAGCAGGCCGACCGCCTTGAGCAGTCCTGCGAGGGCCCGGGCGGTGTACGCGCCGCGGCTGAAGCCGAAGAGGTAGATCCGGTCGCCGCGTTCGTAATGGTGCATCAGGTAGGTGTAGGCCTCGGCGAGGTTCGCCTTGAGCCCGGATCCGAAGGCGAGGCCGAGGAGTTTGGAGAGCTTGCGGGCCGGGAGCGTCCAGGCGCCGGCGGCAGAGAAGGTTCCGACCCCGGGGTCGTAGTAGGCGATCTGCACGGCGGGGTCGTGGAGGTCGAGCATCTCGTAGAGCTTGACGACATTGGTGTTGCCGCGAGCCTTGAGCTGATTGCCCGTCCCGTCCAGGCACACCACGATGTTCTTGCCCATCACGGCCTCCGAGGGACATATGCTATATGCATTCCTATAATAGGAGCAAACGCTCCCACCGGCCTGCCGGTGCGTCACGCGGAGGTTCCATGGCCGCCTTCACCGTGCACCTGGACGAGAGCGCGGGGCCCGCGTCCACGCACGCGCTCGTCATCGGGGTCGGGACGTACACGCATCTGTCCGGCGGAACCGCACCCACCACCCATCCGGGCGCCAAGGGCTTGCGGCAGCTGTCGTCGCCGCCCCGCTCGGCGCGTGCGTTCGCCACCTGGATGATCGAGCAGTACCACGACCCGGCGAGACCGCTGGGAAGCCTGGCCCTGCTGATGAGCGAGGAGACCCCGGCGCCCTTCGTCCACCCGCACACGCATGCGGAGCACTTCGCGGAAGCGGCGACCATCGACAACATCGTGGCCGCCGTCAAGGAGTGGAAGGGGCGGGGCGACCAGGACGAGGCCCGGCTGGTCTTCTACTTCTGCGGCCATGGTGTCTCGCTGGGCCTCGACACGTCCCTTCTGGCGGCGGACGTCTTCGCCGACGAGGACAGCCCGCTGAACGGCGCACTGAACTTCGAGGCACTGAGGAGAGGGCTCAACCGCTGCCGGGCCCGCCAGCAGGTCTTCTTCGTCGACGCCTGCCGGTCCGGCTCCGACACGCTCCTCAGCCAGTTCGGGATCGACACCGTCGGACGGGTCCCGATATCCGGGAACACCCGGCCGGACGGGTTCGTGCCACGCCAACACGCCGTGCTCTACGCGACCTTGGACGGCGAGGAGTCCTTCGCCCGCGCCGGCCGGCTCAGTCTGTTCACGGACGCGCTGCTGCGGAGCTTCGACGGCTCCGCGAGCGAGAACACCCAGGGCCGCGTGTGGCGGGTGACCACCGGCACCCTGATCCACGCGGTCGTCAACTTCCTGGCGGAGCCCCCGTTCGCGGGCAGCCTCGCGAAGGCACAGACACCGGTGACCTCCGAGTCGGTCGACTTCCCCTTCCACGAGCTGAGGGGCGACCCGGTCGTCCCCGTGTACATCGGCTGCACGGATCCGGAGGACAACGCCCGCGCCGAATTCGTCTGCCGCCACCCCCAGCAGGAGGAACGGCGTCGCCCGCCACCCGCCGCCGGCGACGAGCCCGACCTCGGCGAGTGGGCCCTCTTCCTGCCGTTCGGGCACTACCAGATCGAGGCCGTCCTCGGCCCCGAAGACGTACGCAGGGACGAACTGGACGCCCGCCCGCCGATGTTCCGCGTCGGATTGGCCCGGCCATGAGCACCGAAGCCACACTCGCCGTCAGGCTCTTCCTCTCGTCCGCAGGGGAAGCCAACAACGCGGTGATCGTCGGGGACATCCGCCCGGCCGGCCTCGACGGCACGGAGCAACGCAACATCCTGATCCCGTGCGGGAGTTCGCCCGAACCCACCTCGTACGCGGTGACGCCCGGGCGCTATCTCGTGTCGGCCACCCTGCCGTCCGGGCTGGTGCTGACGGAGAACGCCACGGCGGTGGAGGGCCGGCAGACCCCGGTGGACTTCGTCATGACGGACTCGCCGTACGAGACGCACTCCTGGCAGTACCTCATGGGCAACATCGAGCCCGGCCGCGTCTACCACGGCCCCGCCGACATTCCGCTCGCCGAGTCGGTCGCCTCGCGGTCCATGGTGGCCGGCGCCGCCGGGCCGGACGGTGTCGTCCCCGAGGCGGCCGTCGACCTGACCGCGCTCGCCACCTGGATCGGGGATTGCGAGCCCGCGAGCTTGTCCTTCGCTTCGATGCTGGCGCTGCGGAAGCAGGCGCCGGGACTCGGGGTCGCCCGGGCGATCGCCCGGGGCGAGCCGCACGTCCTGCCGGCGCCCGACGTGCGCGGAGAGGCGGTCGCGCCGCTCTACCGGTTCGGCCCGCACGGACCCCTCCACGCCCCCGGCGGGCCCGTCGGCGAGCGGCAGTTCCTGGTCGTGGAGGCCGCCGGATCCGTGCGCCTGGTCACCCTGCCGCTGCCCTGGGGCGCCTCCGAGGTCGAGGTCCTGGTCAATCTGCGGCAGAGCCCGACCGGCAGCGCCGTGGCCGTGACCGTTCGCGACCCGGTGGCCGGCGCGGGGCTCGCGTACATGTCCCAGGGCGCCCTGGACACCGCGGCCCTCCTCTTCTCCGACATCAGGGCCGACATCGAGGAGATGCTCTCCGCCAAGCCCCCCAACCCGCTCGCGGCGGCGGCCGCGTCCTACGTCCTGCTCGGCACCGACCGCTCGCCGGGCGAGACGTACTGGGACCCGTGGCTGGAGGCCCTGGCCGAGGACTTCCCCCGGCTCGGCGACGGGGCGATCCTGCGGGCGGTGCGGATGCTGCGCCGGGCCCAGGCCCCGGCGGACCGGCGGCAGGCCCGCGACCGGCTGATCGAGGCCTTCGAGCGCGGCATCCCCCTCTACACGCTCGGGCTCGCCTGGCTCGTCGACGGGCTCTCGGCCTTCCCCGACGACCCCGAGTGCCTGCGCCGCCTCGACGAGGTGCGCCGGCTGTCCTGGCTGGCCGACATGCGCGAGCCGTTCCTGATTCTCGACCTGAGGCAAGGGAGTACGTGATGATCCGGCTCAGGATGCTGCCCGCCGATGACGGAGACTGTCTGCTCCTCGAATACGGCAACGAGGACTTCCTCCGGCGGATCCTCGTCGACGGCGGACGCAAGGGGACCTACAAGCGGATCAAGCCGCTGCTCGCCGAGCTGGACGGCCGGATCGACGTGTTCGTGGTGACCCACGTCGACCAGGACCACATCCTCGGTGCGCTGGCACTGCTCGAAGACCGCCAGCGTACGGTCGAGTTCGGGGACGTGTGGTTCAACGGCTTCGACCACCTCCACGACCGCGAGGTGTTCGGCCCGGAGGAGGGGGAACGGCTCACCACCGCGCTCATCACCCAGAACCTCCCCTGGAACAAGGCCTTCGAGGGCCGCAGCATCGAGGTGGACCATCCGCTGACCTGGTTCGACGACGGATCCACGATGGAGGTACTGGCGCCGGACCGCCGCCTGTTGGAGTCGCTGATCGACACGTGGAAGACGAAGGCCGAGGAGGCCGGTCTGATCCCGGGCGTGGACCCCTTGGAGCGGGAGCCGGTGGCCAGGATCGAGCACTTCGGCACGGTCGACGTCGACGCCCTGGCCGCGGTGCCGTTCAAGCGGGACGGTTCGGCGACGAACCCGACCAGCATCGGCCTGCTGTTCGAGTTCGAGGGGACGCGTATCGTCCTCACCGGCGACGCCGACGACCGGCGCCTGGTGACCTCGATCCGGCCGCGCGCCGAGGCCGAGGGCGGGCGGCTGCGGATCGACGCCCTCAAGGTCGCCCACCACGGCAGCGCCAAGAACCTCTCGAACGATCTCCTCGGCCTGCTCGACTGCGGCCGCTACCTGATCTCCACCAACGGCCAGGTCCACGGCCACCCCGACGACGTCGCCATCGCCCGGATCCTCAAGAACGGCGGGGAGACGAAGGAGCTCGTCTTCAACTACCGCGAGCGCGCCGAGGACTGGGAGGACGAAGGCCTGAAGGAGCAGTTCGGATACAGCGTGGTGAAGCCGGAGTCCGAGGAGAAGAACGGATTCGTCACCGTGGAGTTCTGAACCACCGTGGAGTTCTGAGCCACCGCTCAGGCCAGCGTGCGGGAGGCCCCGATCGGGAGGTCCCAGAGGTGTTCGCGGGGCAGCCCCGCACGTGACCAGGCGGCCCGGACGCGGAGCAGGGGTTCCATGACCGGTTCGGCGGAGAGGACGAAAGTGGCCCAGTGCATGGGGGCCATCCGGCGGGCCCCGAGGTCGACACAGGCCCGGACGGCTTCCTCCGGATCGGCGTGGACGTCGCTGAGCCACCAGCGCGGGGCGTAGGCGCCGATCGGCAGGAGGGCGAGGTCGATGCCGGGGTGGCGGGCACCGATCTCGCCGAACCAATGGCCGTAGCCGGTGTCACCCGCGAAGTAGACCTTCCGCGGCGTCGGGCTCAGGGTGTCGGTGAGGATCCAGCCGCCCCACAGGGACCGGCACGTGTCGATCAGGGACCTCTTCGACCAGTGGTGGGCCGGGACGAACTCGAAGCGTACGCCGTCCAGTTCGGCCGCTTCCCACCAGTCGAGATCGGTGACCCTGGTGAAGCCGCGGCGGCGGAACCAGCCGACGAGTCCGGCCGGGACGAAGAGGGCCGTGTGCCGGGGCAGCCGCTTGAGGGTGGGGGCGTCGAGGTGGTCGTAGTGGTTGTGGCTGATCACCACCGCGTCCACCGGCGACAGGTCCTCCCAGCGCACCCCGACGGGGGTCATCCGGCTCGGGGTGCCGAGGATCCGCCGGGACCAGACGGGGTCGGTCAGTACGGTCAGTCCGCCGGTCCGCAGTACCCAACTGGCGTGCCCGGCCCAGGTGACGCAGACCCTGCCGGGGGCCGCGGCGGGCAGCGGGCCCGGCTCGTACGGCAGGTCGGGGATGCCGCGCAGGCCGTCCGGGCCGGGCCGGAAGGCACCCTCGCGGGCGAGCCGGCCGAAGGCACGGACGCCGGGGAGCGGGGTGGTCAGCCGGTCGGCGAAGGAGGCGGGCCAGCGGCGGTGCGCGCCGAGCGGGCGCACGGCGGACGGGCCCTCGGGCGCCGTCGGTTGCGTCGGCGTCGGCGCAGTGGGCGTCGGAGGAGAGGGCGTCGGCGCAGTGGGCGTCGGAGGAGAGGGCCGGGGCGCGGGACGCCGGTCGACGGCGGGCCGTACGGGCTCCGCGGAGGCGGAGGCGGAGGCGTCCGTCCGATCCCTCATCGAGAGGTCTCCCTTCAGCGGGGTGCGGTCGGGGCGGGGGGCGGGCCGGTGGTCAGGCCAGCCCGGCCAGGACCGATCCGAGGCGCTCCAAGGCGCCGCGTACGTGCGGGAGCGCGAGCGGATCACCGGCGGTGAGCGCGGCCAGCCGCTCCTGCGGGGTGGCGCCCAGCAGCGGCCCGGTGGACAACCGCACGCGCAGCGCGCCCAGTTCGTCCGCGAAGCGCTGCCCGCCGGGCGTGGGCGCGCCCAGCCGGGCCCCGAGCCAGTCCTCCAGCTCCATGGCGTCACCGACCCCGTGCCGGGCGAGTCCGGCGCGCAGCGGGGTGAGGTCGGCGTAGAGGTGCCGGCCGGCCTGCGGGGGCCGGGCCATCGCTCCGGCCGCGAGGAGTTCGCGGTGTGCGGCGGCGGCCACCACGCCGTGCAGGGCGGCGGCCGCGTACGCACGTCCGGCGACGGCGTCGGGTTCGTCGAGGGCGTGTGCGGCGGCCCCGGCGACGGGTCCGGCGACCATCGCCCCGGTGGCGGTGAGCACGTCGAGGGTGCGGGCGCGCAGCCAGGTCCCGCGCACGGTGTCGGGGAAGCGGACCACGGCGACCGGCCAGCCGGCGGGCAGCAGCGCACCGGACAGGTCGACGAGGACCGCGGCCTGTTCGGGGAGCATCTCGGCCGGGCTCAGGACCAGGGTGTCGTGCGGCCGGTGGACGGTGTCGCGCCAGCTCTCGTCGCTGACCACGAACAGTCCGGCGGACTCGGCGGCCTCGCAGGCCTCGTGCAGCATCTCGGGCGGCGGCACGGTCGCGGTCGGGTCGTCGGCGACCGACAGGAGCAGCACCCGCGGGTCGCCGCCCTCGGCGCGCACCCGCCGTACGGTCTCCAGCAGGGCGTAGGGGTCCGGTACGCCGCCGCACTCGGCCGGGGTCGGCACGTGGTAGGCCCGCCGTCCCAGGAGCCGGACCTGCGGGGTCCACCAGGCGGGACAGGGCCGGGGCAGCATCACGTCGCCCCCGTACGCGCCGAGCAGGGCGAGGAGCAGCGCGGGGGCTCCGGGTCCGGCGGCCACGCTGTCGGGGGAGGTGGCGAGCCCGCGCCGCCCCCAGTGGCGGCAGGCGGCCTCGCGTACGGGCTCCCCGCCACCCGCGGGCTCGGGGGCGGAGCGCCCCGCGGCGGCGGCGAGTACGGAGACCAGTTCGGGCAGGACGGGCAGGCCCGGCTGGGGTGCGGGTGGACCGTACCGGACCGGGCCGCGGCCTTCCGCCGCCGTGCGCTGCATCCCCGCCACCGCTTCCCGCCTTCCCGCGACTCACCCGACGATGCCCTTTATACGATTATTCGGCGCGATATGCCCGTTATCCAGCGAGTGTCAGCCCCGCCTCCCCAGCAGCGCGAGGAGCCTGGTCTGCGCGTTGGCACCCGCCGGAACCTCCAGCGGCTCGGCGTACGCACCACTGGCCGCGAGCGAGTCGGCGTACGGCATGACCTCCTTGATGGAGAACTCGACGAGGCCGTCGGGCAGCCGCTCGTCGGCCCCGATGCCCCGCGCGAGATCCCAGGTGTGCACGACGCAGTCGGCCGTCAACTCCGAGCAGTACGCGGACCCGAGCGCGGGCCCGTAGGAGAGCCGCACGGTCCGGTCCAGCGCGCCGGCCTCGGCGAAGGCGGCGTGCGCGGCGGCCGCCGCCCTGTCCCAGGCTGCGACCGGATCGTCGCCCAGCACGTCGCCGGAGAACGCGTCGCCGAGCTCCTCGACGGTGCGGCCCTCGGCGACCAGCGGCGGGATCCAGAGCTGCTCCCCTGTGACGTGGTTGACCAGCTCCCGCACGTTCCACTCCGTGCACGGGGTCGGCGCGTCCCACTGATCGCCCTTGACGGCGCGCACGTGCTCACCGAAGAGCCGCAGCGCCTCGGCATGCCGTTCGAGCAGCGTGTCCGGCATGGCTCTCACCGTCCTCTGCCATGGGGATGTCCCCCTGGAGCCACTCTCCTCGCACCTGCATTGCCCTGCCACCGACCCCGCGAATTCCCTTGGTACACAAGGATGGTGTCCATATATCAAAACGCATATCTCGTATGACGAACTGATCGCTTACGGTGGGATCAACGCTTCGACGAGGAGGGGTCAGACCATGAACACCGCCAAGGAGACCGCCGTCTACACCCACGGCCACCACGAGTCGGTGCTGCGCTCGCACCGCTGGCGCACCGCCGAGAACTCGGCCGCGTACCTGATCGGCGAGCTGCGCCCCGGGATGTCGGTGCTGGACGTCGGCTGCGGCCCGGGCACGATCACCGCCGACCTGGCGGAGCTGGTCGCGCCGGGCGGGCACGTCACGGCGGTCGACGCGGCCGAGGACGTGGTGGAGCAGGCCCGCGCCCACGCGGCGGAACGCGGCCTGAGCGGGGCGATCACCTTCGGCACGGCGGACGTGCACGCACTGGACTTCCCCGACGACTCCTTCGACGTGGTCCACGCCCACCAGGTGCTGCAGCACGTCGGCGACCCCGTACAGGCGCTGCGCGAGATGCGCCGGGTGTGCCGGCCGGGCGGGATCGTGGCCGCGCGCGACGCCGACTACGCGGCGATGGCCTGGTACCCGCGCTCGCCCGGCCTGGACGACTGGCTGAGCCTGTACCGGCGGGTCGCCCGCGCCAACGGCGGCGAACCGGACGCGGGCCGCCGGCTGCGGGCCTGGGCCCGGGAGGCCGGCTTTACGGAGGTGACCTCCTCGGCCACGTCCTGGTGCTTCGCCACCCCGGAGGAGATCGCCTGGTGGTCCGGCCTGTGGGCGGACCGTACGGGAGCCTCCGCGTACGCGACCGTGGCCACCGGCGGCGGCCACGCGACGGCTGCCGACCTGGCGGCCGTAGCCGACGCCTGGCACGCCTGGGGCGCGGACCCCGACGCCTGGTTCTCGGTCCTGAACGGCGAGATCCTGTGCCGGGCCTGACTCCGGGCAGCCTCGGTGCAGGGCCGATCACCGCTTGATATAGCGTGCACGCGTCAAGACTTACAGCACGCTTACTGGGGGAACGCCCTATGACCCATCCACCGCAGCAGGGCCCCGGCCCCTACGGCCAGCCCGGCCCGTACGGACAGCAGCCGCCGCAGGGATACCCGCCCCAGCAGGGGTACGGACAGCCCCAGCAGCAGGCTCAGCCGCCGTACGGCGCCGCGCCGCAGCCGCAGATGTACCCGCCCCAGCAGCAGTGGACCGCTCCGCCGGCGCCGCCGACCCGCAGCGGCGGCATGGGCGTCATGAAGATCCTGAAGATCATCGGCGTCGTGATCGCCCTCATCGTCGTCGCGGTCGGCTACTTCCTGAGCCGGGACGACGCCGACCAGGCCAAGGTCGGGGACTGCCTCAAGAACAACGGCACCGTGATCACGCCCGACCTCCAGGTGGTCAAGTGCGGCGGCACCGACGCCGAGTACAAGGTGGTCCAGGTGCACAAGGACACGCTGGACACCTCCAAGTGCCAGGGCACGGCGGACATCGGCTACCAGGAGCAGAGCGGCGGGTCCCGGCGCCGGTCCGGCAACCAGTTCGTGCTCTGCATCGACAAGATCAAGAAGTAGGCGGGCGCATGCGGAAGTCGTAGCGCGCGGGCAGCGGGCGGTCGGTGAGGGCGGCCCAGACCTCGGACAGGGTCTCCTCACCCTCCCTCAGGTCCGGGAGTTCGAAACCGTCCTCGAAGACCCGGCGGGCCGCCGCCACATGGCCCTCCGCGGCCAGCAGCCGCGCGGCGAGCAGCCGGAAGCGGCCCCCTTCGCGCAGGGCGGGCCGCAGCCGGTCCCAGACGGCGCGAGCCGCCGGCAGCCGGCCGGCGGCGAGCAGGGCCGCCATCGACTCCTGGCCGAGCGCGGACTCCGCGGCCGTCCACGGCTCGCCGCCCCGGCTCTCGCCGGCCAGGTCCTCGAAGGCCGCCGCGTACCCGTCGGCCGCCCGCGCCGGATCACCGGCCAGGGCGTCCGCCACCGCCAGGCACCGCAGCAGCGGCCACCGCGAGGGGGCCAGCGCCAGCCCGCGCTCCCAGCTCCGTACCGCCTGGGCCACGTCCCCGGCATGCCACTGGGCCACCCCCAGGTGGTACTCGGTCAGCGGGTCCGCCGGGGCCGTCTCCAGCATGTCCCGCCAGTGCGCGGCGACCAGGCTCGGCCCCGGCGGAGCCACCCGGCGCGGTGCGGGGAAGACGCCCGTGCGCCACAGCTCCCGCCACGGCGCCTGCTCCTCGCCGAGCGTGGACTCCTCGAAGGGGGTGCCCGGCAGCTTGAATCCCCCGCACAGCACCTCCAGCGCACCCCAGCCCGAGCCCGCCGCCAGCCGCTCCCCCGGCTCGGCGTCGGCGGCGCCGGAGCGCCACGCCGCGTACGCCGCCTCCACCCGGTCGGCCGGGAGGGCCCGCGCCAGGGCGTCCTCGGCCGCGGCCCGGGCCGCGGTCCAGTCCTCTCCGTGTACCGCGCCGGGCTCCGCGGCCAGCGGCCCGTACGCCTCCAGCCAGCTGAACTCCGCCCCGCCCTCCAGCCGTACGTGCTCCAGCTGGGTGCGGGCCAGGCCCGCCTGGATCTCCGCGTAGCCGCCCGTGCCCGGCTCGGTCAGCCACTCCTGCCAGCGCCGGCCGCCGCCGCCCGCGCCCCACACGAACAGCTTGCGCCCGCGCAGCCGCCCGGTGGAGGTCTGCACGAGCCCCTGCCCCGCCGCGTCCAGCGAGGCGATCCAGGGCCGGGCCGCGCCCTGGACCTCGTAGAAGAAGTCGGCCGGATACTCGCTGCGCAGCGGGTACGTACGGTCCGCGCCCTCCCACGCCGGTACGGGGACGCGGCGCAGCGAGCGCTCGTACCCGAAGTGCCAGGCCTCGTCGGCGGGGGCAAGCACGCGCGTGCCGGCGTCCTCCGGGACGGCGGTGTTGGACCACCAGTACACGGGCGCGGGCCGCTCGTGCGGGTTGCGCACGCGGACGCCCGCGTAGAGGAACTCCGAGTCCGCCGGCAGCCACAGGTCCACCTGGAAGGGCAGGTCGCGCAGCCGCTCCCACTCCCACAGCCGGACCATCACGCCCCCGTCCGGGGCGGGGACGAGCGCGGCGTGCAGCGGGGCGCAGGACAGGGTGGTGTGGCCGGTCGCGCCGGTGTTCCATTCGATGCCGCCGGAGAACCAGGCCCCGTTGAGCGCGAAGTTGGCGGGCTGGAACACCGGGTTGCGGTAGAGGAGTTCACGTCCGGTCGGCAGGTGCACGAGCGAGTGGACGCGCCCGCCCAGCCCCGGGAGCACGGTGACGCGCAGGTGCTCGTTCTCGATGACGATCGACTCGAACTCCCGCTCCGACCGCTCCCGCCGGTACCCGTCCCTGACCCGGACGGGCAGCAGCGAGCGCAGCGGCTCGTAGCCGATCTGCCGTGCCATGTCGCGCGGCATCCCGTCGCGCCTGGGGGCACCTCCCAGCGGTAGCTGGGGGAGCCCGTCCGGGCCCCCCTGGTCGACCGCGTGTACGCCGTCGGGCGCGCGCAGCGCGGGCAGCGGGTTCTCGGAGCCCAACGGGGCTGCGGGAAGGGTCAGTACGGCGCGTCGGACGGTGGTGGCCATGGAGGAAATGGAACACGCCGCGGCGGCCGCTGCACAGGGGTTCCGCGGATCACCACCGGTCAGGATTACGCAAAGGCCCCCGCGATCAGGTCGGAGAGCAGCGCGCCCGCACGCCCGTCCGGGTCCAGGTCCGGGTCGTAGATCGTGACGTTGATCCCGACGCAGCGCGGGGAGCTCACCAACACCCCCAGCAGTTCGGCGAGTTCGTCGGGGACCAGGCCGCCCGGGTCGGGGCTGTCCACGGCCGGCATGACGCTCGGGTCCAGCACGTCGGCGTCCAGGTGCACCCAGAATCCGGCGGTGGCCGGCGGGTGCAGCCCGTCCAGCGCCAGCCGCGCCACCGGCCCGGCACCCCGGTCGCGGATCCCCCCGACGGTGGCCACGAAGATCCCGGCCGCGCGCAGCTCCGGGAGGTCCCCATCGCCGTCCCGCACCCCGAAGAGCCGTACGTCCTCGTCCCGCAGGTACGGCGAGAGCCCCTCCAGGTCGGCGAGTTCGGCCTGGCCGCGCCCGGTGGAGAGGGCGAGCTCCTCGCCGCCGGCGGCTCCGACGGGCCCGTTGACGGCCACGTTGCCGGGGTGGCGGAAGTCGGCGGAGCCGTCGATCGCGGCCAGTCCGTACCGCCCGAGCCGGCGCATGGCGAGGGCGGCGCCGAGCTGGATCGAGCAGTCCCCGCCGAGCACGACGGGGAACTCCCCTGCCCGCAGGTGCCGTTCGATCCGGTCGGCGAGGGTGACGGTGTACGCGGCGAGGGCGTCGGCGTGGAACACGCCGTCGCCCTCCTTCCAGTCGCCGCGGTCATAGCGCGGCGGGACCACCACCCCGCCCTCGCGCGCGCCGAGGCGGGCCAGCAGGCCCTGCTCGCGCAGGGCCCCGGCGAGCTTGTAGACGCCGGGTACGGTGCCGGGCGCGGGCGGACGCAGGCCGAGGTTGGACGGGGCGTCGAGCAGTACGAGGCTTCGCATGTTCCCATCCTGTTCCACCCGCCTGCTAGGCGCGCGGCATTTCGGCCGTGATCGCCCACCGTTCGTGGTCGCGCCAGGCGCCGTCGACGTGGAGGAAGTCCGGGGAGAGCCCCTCCAGCCGGAAGCCCGAGCCGCGGACCAGCGCGATCGAAGCGGTGTTGGCGGGCTGGATGTTGGCCTCCAGCCGGTGCAGTCCGAGGCCGCCCGCCGCGGCCGGCGCGAAGGCGTGGGCGAGGACCAGCCCGAGGGCCTCACGCAGCAGTCCGCGCCCGGCGGCGTGCGCGAAGGCGCCGTAGCCGAGGGCTCCGCACCGGAGGGCGCCGTACACGATGTTGTTGACGTTGACGAAGCCCGCGATGTCTCCGAACGCCCGCTCGCAGACGAGGAACCCGGCCCGGCCCTCGCCCTCGGTCAGCCGGGTCGCGTAGGGCTCGTACTCCTCGATGGTGGCGGGCGGGGAGAGCCAGGGGTGGTGCAGTTGCCGGCTCTCGCGCACGCGGGCGGTGAACTCGGGGCCGTCGGCGAGCCGGTAGGGCCGCAGACCCACCCGCTCGCCCTCCCGCAGGTAGCTCGGAAATGTCATCGCCCCAGGCTATGCGTGTGGCACCATCACCGGCGTGATCAAGCACGCGACGAGCCCGAGCCCGCGCACGGCAGCGCGGAACAACGCCGAGTGGTGCGACGCGGTATGCGCCGCGCACGGCCTGTCGCCGCGGTACGACGACGAGCACCTCTGGCTCAGCACGCGGCGGACCCCGCCGCTGTATCCCGATGCCGTGACCCTGGACGCGTCCGTGTCGGCGCAGAGCGTGCTCCAGTGGATCGACACGGACAGCCCCGGCTGCTCGGTGAAGGACAGTTTCGCCGACCTGGACCTGACCGGGGACGGCTTCGAGGTGCTCTTCGACGCCCAGTGGATCCACCGTCCGGCCGGGGTCCCCGTCCCGGAGGCCGCGGCGTCCGGGCTGGAGTGGGCGCGGGTCGCCACCGCCGGGGAACTGGAGGCCTGGGAGGCCGCCTGGGACGGCGAGGAGAGCACCGGGCTGTTCCGCCCGGCCCTCCTCACCGAGGACATCGTCTTCCTGGCGGGCCGCCGCGACGGCCGCATCGTCGCCGGGGCGGTCGCGAACCTGGCCTCAGGGGTCGTCGGCGTCTCCAACCTGTTCGCCCGTGCCGAAGCGGACGCGGACGCCGCCTGGGCCGGCGTCCTCGCCGAAGTCGGCGCCCGCTGGCCGGACCTGGACGTGGTCGGCTACGAGTCCGGGGACGACCTCGCCACGGCGGTCCGGCACGGCTTCACCCCGATCGGCCCGCTGCGGGTCTGGCTGCGCAACTAGGGCACGCGTTTTTGCAGCATGATCGACTTCGGTGAGACTGGGCGCGTGACATCGAACCAGACAGGTCGGCTCATCGGGGCCGTATTCGGACTCGTCTTCGTCCTGGTGAACGCCGGCGCCCTGCCCACGGCCGCCGCCGTCCCCCTACGCGTCCTCGCGATCGCCTCGTTCATCGCCCTGTTCAGGGCGCTGCGCAGGGACCGTGTGCCCTCGGGAGCCGGCGCCGGCACCGCGCCGCGCACCTTCGGCCGCGGCTACCGCCTGGTGGTGGCGGCCGAGGTGGTCGCCGCGCTGGCCGGCATCCTCGTCGTCAATCACCTGCTGCACGCCCCGCAGGCCACGGCCGCCTGGATCACCCTCGTCGTCGGCCTGCACTTCTTCGGCCTCGCGGCCGTCTGGCGCATGCCGTCACTCCGGCTGCTGGCGGGCGCGATGTCCGCCTGTGGCGCCGCCGGCCTGGTCCTGGCCGCCTGCGGCTCCTCGACCGCCGTCATCGCGGCGGTCGCGGGCATCGCTCCGGGCGCCCTGCTGCTCGGCTCCGTCTGGTGGAGCGTGCGCACCGGTCCGGAGCGCGTCGCCGGCCACGCCTGATCCGCGACTCCCCGTGACTTCCCGCGGCTCCCCGGGGAACCTCCGCTCAGGCCTCCAGCTCCAGCCGCGGAATGTCGGTCCGCCTGATGTCGAAGACCTGTGCGTACAGCGACAGTTCGGCCTCCAGCGCCCGGATCATGGTGTCCGCCCGCCGGAAGCCGTGGCCCTCGCCCGCGAAGGCCACGTATGCGTGCGGCACCGGCGCGTGCGGCACCGGACGGCCCCGCAGGGCGGCCAGGAAGCGCTCCGCCTGGGCCGGCGGGCAGACCGCGTCGTCCAGCCCCTGGAGCAGGACGAACGGCGCCGTGATCCGGTCGGCTTGGGCCACCGGGGAGCGCTCGCGGCAGATCACGGCGAGGGTCTGCGGCGGCCCCGCCAGGCTGTCGATGTAGCGGGATTCCAGGTCGTGGGTCTCCTCGGCGAAGCCGATCAGGTCCAGCACCGGGTAGATGATCGCGGCGCACGCGTACAGGTCGGTGGCGGCCAGCGAGGCCGCCGCCGTCCAGCCGCCCGCGCTGGCGCCGCGTACGGCGAGCCGGGCGGGATCGGCGGTGCCCTCGGCGGCCAGCGCCCGGGCCACCGCCGCGCAGTCCTCCACGTCCACCACGCCCCACTGCCCGCGCAGCCGCTCCCGGTAGGCGCGGCCGTAGCCGGTGGAGCCGCCGTAGTTGACCTCGACCACGCCGATGCCGCGCGAGGTGAAGTACGCGATGTGCAGGTCGAGTACGGGCGGCACGTGGTCGGTGGGCCCGCCGTGCGCCCACACCACGTACGGGGGCAGCTCGTCGGCGGCGGCCCGGCAGGCGGGGTGGTGCGGCGGGTAGACGTGCGCGTGGATCTCCCGGTCGTCGGGGCCCAGGAAGGTGCGGCTCTGCGGCTCGGGGTAGTAGGCCGGGTCCACCGGGTCCACCCCGTGCGCGCCGACCACCCGGGCGTGCCCGGTGGCGGTGTCCAGCTCGACCACCTCGTACGCGCTGCGCGGGCTGGCGGCGACCCCGTAGACCCGGGTGCCGTACACGGCGAGCGTCGGCTGCCACGCCGTCCACGGCCCGGCCGCGTCCACCAGGTCGCCGCTCTCCGGGTCCAGGATGCCGAGCACCGAGGAGCCCTGGCCGTGCAGGACGGCGACGAGCCCCTCGGGGAGCGGGGCGAGCCAGCGCAGCCCGGTCTTCCACAGCGCGCCGCCGAACTCCTCTTCCCGCGGGCACAGGTTGACGGCGTCGCCCGTCGCCGGGTCCACGCGGTACGGGTTCCACCAGCCGCTGCGGTCGCTGACCGCGAGGAGGGCTCCGCCGGCCGTCCACTCCACCTGGGCGACGGACTCCGCGGGGCCGCCGAGCACGGTCCGGGCCTCGGCCAGCCTCCCGTCGGCGGTGACTTCGGCCAGCTTCAGCTCGGTGCCGTCCCAGGGCATCCGGGGGTGGTCCCACACCAGCCAGGCTGCGCGCCGGCCGTCCGGTGAGAGCCGCGGCCCGGTGGTGAACCGGTGCCGGTCATCGGTCAGCTCCCGTACGGCGGCCCGGTCCCCGGCCGCCGAGCCGTCCAGCGGTACGGCGGCCAGGACCCGGCGCACATCGCTCGGCGCGGGCCCGGTGAACTCCTCCAGCACGCACCAGACTTCACCGCCCCGCAGCACCGGGTCGGCCCAGCGCAGCCCGCCGCCGGTCCCGGAGACGGGGGTGAGGGGCCGCGGTGCGGCGCCCGCGGGGGCGTCGGGCTCGTACGCGTACAGCCGCTGGTCGGCGAAGTGGACGAAGACCAGCAGGGGCCCGCCGTCGGGCCGTTCGGCTCCGGCCCAGGGCCGGCCGCCGTACTCGGTGAGACGGCTGCGCACGTTCCACGGCGCGGGCAGCACCGTGACCTCGGGTCCGCCGTCGACGGGGCGGCGGACCAGGGCCCGGCGGCCTCCCTCCCCCGGCCGGGGCTCGGTCCACCACACCTCGGGACCGACCGTGCCCACGTACTCGGGCCGCCCGTCGAGCGAGGCGGCGAGTGCGGCGTCGATGGGTGAGGGCCAGCTTCCGTAGGGCAGGGTCGGCGCCGCCATCACCGGATCCCCCTCACAGGGCCCGTAGTGCGCGGTCGAGGACGCGGACACCGAAGTGCAGGGCCTCGACGGGGACCCGCTCGTCCACGCCGTGGAAGAGGGCCCAGTAGTCGAAGCCGGGCGGCAGCTTCAGGGGGGAGAAGCCGTAGCCGGTGATCCCGAGGCGGGAGAACTGCTTGGCGTCGGTCCCGCCCGCCATGCAGAAGGGCACCACGTGCCCGTCCGGGTCGAACCGCTCGACGGACTCGCGCAGGATCCCGTAGGTCCGCCCGTCCACGGGGGCCTGGAGGGCGACCTCCCGGTGCTGGAACTCCCACCGCACGTCGGGTCCGGTGAGCTCGTCGAGGGTGGCGATGAAGTCGGCCTCGCCGCCCGGCACCATGCGGCCGTCCACGTAGCCGGTGGCCTCGCCGGGGATCACGTTGAGCTTGTAACCCGCGCTGAGCATGGTCGGGTTGGCGCTGTTGCGTGCCGTCGCCTCGACCAGGACTGCGGCCGGGCCGAGCTCGGCGAGGACCGCGTCGAGGTCGAAGCCGGGCCGGCGCGGGTCGACCGACAGGCCCTGCACGGCGGCGAGTTCGACGATGCAGGCGGTGACGGTGTCGGTGAGCTGGACCGGCCACTCGTAGGCGCCGATCCGCGCCACGGCGGCGGCGAGCCGGCTGACCGCGTTGGCCCGGTTGGGCTTGGAGCCGTGACCGGCGGTGCCGTGTGCGGTCAACTTCAGCCAGGCGGTGCCGCGTTCCCCGGCCGCGATCGGGTAGAGCGCCCGGCCCGGTCCGGTGTGCACGGTGAAGGCCCCGGACTCGCTGATGCCCTCCGTGCAGCCCTCGAAGAGGTGCGGGTGCCGGTCGGCGAGGAAGCCGGCGCCGTCGACGGCACTGTCCTCCTCGTCGGCGGTGTAGGCGATCACGATGTCGCGGCGCGGCTTCACTCCGGCGCGCGCCCAGGCCCGTACGACGGCCAGGACCATCGCGTCCATGTTCTTCATGTCGACGGCGCCGCGGCCCCAGACCACACCGTCGCGGACCTCGCCGGAGAAGGGGTCCGTGCTCCAGTCGGAGGCCTCGGCCGGGACCACGTCGAGGTGGCCGTGGACGAGGAGGGCCTCGGCGGAGGGGTCGGTGCCCTCGATCCGGGCGACCACGTTGGTGCGGCCCGGCGTGCGCTCCAGCAGGACCGGCTCCAGGCCTGCGGCGGCGAGCCGCTCGGCGACGTACTCGGCGGCGGGGCGCTCGCGGCAGTCGCCGCCGCCGCGGTTGGTGGTGTCGATCCTGATGAGGCCCGAGGTGAACTCGACGGCTTCGGCGAGCGCGATCTCGTCCACGGCGTGGACCGGCGCCGGCTCCGCGGCACCGGCGGCGGGGACCGGGAAGTGGACCGGGGCCGGGGCCGGGGCGGAGGCCTCGGCGGTGGTTGCGGGCATGTCAGCCATATTGCTCCTCCACAGCGGCTGAGACGACTGTCGTGACCGCCTTGAAGGTGCGGATCCCTTCGTACATCGTCTCGCTGGTGTACGCGACCCTACGCTCCCCGCACCGCTCCGCGCCGGGGACCACCGTGGCGGCCATGGCCAGGTGTTCCGCGTCGAACTCCAGCTCCACGGTGAAGGGTCCGCCGCTGACCGGCTCGTGCCGCACGGCCAGCGCGGTGGCCTCCTTGGCGGCGGCCCTGATGTCGGCGGCGGTGCGGGCGGGGGTCCGGCACACGGCGGCGTACCGCGAGACGTGGTCCTTGACCGCGACGGTCACCGCGTCCGGGGCGTAGCCGGCGGCGTCCACGCAGGTCAGGTCGTCGCCGGTGACCAGGATGACCGGGACCCCGCACTCGGCGACGACATGGGCGTTGAGGAGTCCCTCGCTGGCGCGCACCCCGTTGACCCAGACGCCGGTGATGGAGTTGGCGAGGTAGGTGTGGGCGAGGACCCCCTCGGAGCCGGCCCCGGTGTGGTAGCCGACGAAGGCGATCCCGTCGACGTCGCCGTGCTGGACGCCCTCGACCATGGAGAGGGACTTGTGGCGGCCGGTGAGCATCTCGGCGCGGGCGTCGAGCCGCTCCAGCAGCAGGTTGCGCATCGTCCAGTGGGCCTCGTTGATGAGGACCTGGTCGGCGCCGCCGTCGTAGAAGCCGAGCACGGCGGCGTTGACGTCGGAGGTGAACAGCCCCCGGCAGCGCTCCCACTGCGGAGTGCCGGGCAGCACGTCGGCGGGCCAGGTGACGCCGGTGGCGCCTTCCATGTCGGCGGAGATGAGGATCTTCATCGGGCCCCCGGGCGGTCGGTTGCGCGGTCGCGCGCGACGCGGGCGGCACGCACGACGCCCAGCCTAGCCGTCCGGGCCCGCGCGCGGCCCGGGGCCACGCCCGGGTTCCGCAGGCTCACCGGCGACTCACCGGCGGCTCGCCCGGGCCGGGAAATCCACCCGATCCGGTGAGCCGCCCGGGGCCGGCCAACGCCCTGGCTCAGGCCTCGACTTCGGCGGCCAGGTTGGCCAGCAGGGTGTCGTAGATCCGGCCGAGGCCCTTGGGCGCGAAGGTGCGCTCGAAGAACCCGCCGATGCCGCCGGCGCCGTTCCACACGGTGGAGACGACGGCCTTGGACTTGCCCTCACCGGCCGGGGTGACCAGCCAGGTGGTGACCATGGAGGAGTTGCGGTCCTTCTCCACCAGCTGACCGTCGGTGGGCTCGGTGACCTCGAGCAGGCAGTCCCGTACGCGCTTGCTGGTGGCCTGGAGCTTCCAGTGCACCAGGGTGCCCTCGCCGTCGCCGCCCTCGCGCACCTCGTACTCGCTGAAGTGCTCGGGCAGCACCTTCCCCCGGGTCCCGGTGTAATCCGCCAGCGCGTCGAACACGGTCTCCGCGTCGGCTGCGATGATCCGCTCCGTGGTGGCCTCGACCTGCGCCATAGCTGTTCCTCCAGCAGTTGTGTCCGCTCGTCACCGCGAAGCCAACCACCTCCGGGGCGGGGGCCCAAATCCGGGTCGGACGTGGCACCGGACGTACACGAGGAGCGTGTCGGCAGGAAGTCCGGCGAGGTAGGCCCGTCCCGCCCCTGGCCGTTGCGCGTACGGCGGGGTGTGCGGACAGGCGTCCTGGTCGTCGCAGGCACCGTGGACGGGATCGTAGCCCTCCTCGCACCACCGGCCGTCGAGGGTCAGGACGTTGCCGTGGGCAAGCGCCCAACCGGCCCCGACCAACGGCTCGCCCGACCCACCGACCTCGCTGACCAGCGGATATACCGGCCCGCACGATCATGGGAACGTATGTTCTATTCTCGGCCACAGCTACCGAGGGAGGCGCTCATGCGCTGGGACAACCTGACCGGGGGCCCGACGGGTCCCGCCGCGCTCTTCGGGGCCGACGCCGTCGTGACGCGGACCTTCGACACCCCGGAGTTCCGCGGGATCACCTTCCACGAGGTGCGGGCCCGCTCGATCGTCAACCGGGTGCCCGGCGCCTCCCGCATGCCGTTCGAATGGACCGTCAACCCGTACCGCGGCTGCTCCCACGCCTGCGTGTACTGCTTCGCCCGCAAGACCCACAGCTATCTCGACCTCGACACCGGCCTCGGCTTCGACTCCCAGATCGTCGTCAAGACCAACGCCCCCGACCTGCTGCGCCACGAGCTCGGCTCGCGCCGCTGGACCGGCGCGCACATCGCCATGGGCACCAACGTGGACTGCTACCAGCGCGCCGAGGGCCGCTACCGGCTGATGCCCGGGATCATCGAGGCGCTGCGCGACCACGCCAACCCCTTCTCGATCCTCACCAAGGGCACGCTGATCCTGCGCGACCTGCCCCTCCTCCAGCAGGCCGCCGAGGTCACCGAGGTCGGGATCTCCGTCTCCGTCGGCTTCACCGACACCGCGCTCTGGCGCACCGTGGAGCCCGGCACGCCCTCCCCCGCCGCCCGGCTGAGCGCCGTACGGGCGCTGACCGACGCCGGCATCGAGTGCGGGGTGCTGATGGCTCCGGTCGTCCCCTTCCTCGGCGACGCCCCCGAGCAGCTGCGGGACACGGTCCGGGCCGTCGCCGCGTCCGGCGCCACCTCCGTGACACCCCTCGTACTCCATCTGCGGCCCGGGGCGCGCGAGTGGTTCACGGCCTGGCTGGGCGAGCACCACCCGCACCTCGTCGCGCGGTACGAACGGATGTACGCGGGCGGGTCGTACGCGCCCACCTGGTACCAGCGGCAGATCACCCGCCAAGTCCACGAACTCGCGGCGGAATTCGGCATCGGGCCCGCCCGGCGCGGCGCCGCCCGCGCCGTCGTCATGCCCGAGCGCACGGCGGAGCCGGTGGCCGCCGGTCCCACCCAGCTCACCCTGCTGTGACCTCGGACGGCCCCTGAACGGTCATCACATCGGGCCAATGCACAGCCCAATCCCGTCTTCCAGGCGCGGTTTCCGGGACGATTCCGCCCAGAACCCACGGCTGGGAGGCCCCATGCTGCACCCCTTGAAGAAGCGCGCCGCCGTCCTGCTGGCGATCTCCACCGTCGCCGCCGCCCTCGCGAGTCCGGTCACCGCCGCACCGGCGGCTCCGGCCCCCGCTCCCGCCCCGGCCCCGAAGCAGGCCCCGCCGCGTTGGACCGGCTGCGCGACCCCCCGCTACCCCACGCTGCAGTGCGCGTCCCTCAAGGTGCCCCTCGACCACGACCGGCCCGGCGGCCGGCAGATCACCCTCGCCCTGACCCGGGTCCCCCACACCGCCGCCACCTCTCAGGGCCCGCTGCTGGTCAACCCCGGCGGCCCGGGCGGCAGCGGCCGCAGTCTGGCCGGGTTCATCGCCTCCGCCCTCCCCAAGGACGTGGCCGCCCAGTACGACGTGATCGGCTTCGACCCCCGGGGCGTCGGCAAGAGCGAACCCGCCCTCGACTGCGGGGCCGGCCACTTCGCCCCCGTCCGGCCTGACTCCGTACCCGTCGACGACGCGACCGAGCAGGCCAACCTGGACCGGGTCCGCGCCTTCGCCGAGTCCTGCCAGAGCAAGCACGCGGACGTGCTCCCGTACATCGGCACCGTCTCGGCCGCCCGGGACATCGAGGTGCTGCGCGGCGCCCTCGGCGCGGAGCGGATCAGCTACTTCGGCTACTCGTACGGCACCTACCTGGGCGCGGTGTACGCCAAGCTCCACCCGGGCCGGGTGCACCGGCTCGTCCTGGACTCCGTGGTCGACCCGAACGGGGTCTGGTACGAGGACAACCTCTCCCAGGACCGGGCCTTCGACGCCCGCCACAAGGCCTTCCTCGCCTGGGTGGCGAAGCACGACGCCACCTACAAGCTCGGCACCGACCCCGAGGCGGTGGAGGAGCGCTGGTACGCGATGCGCGACGCGCTGCGCACGACGCCGGCGGGTGGCAAGGTGGGCGCGGCCGAGCTGGAGGACACCTTCATGCCCGGCGGCTACTACAACGGCTACTGGCCGAACCTCGCCGAGGCCTTCGCGGCGTACGCGGTGGGCAAGGACCCGAAGCCGCTGGTGGCGGCGTACGAGCGGTTCGGCGCGGTGGAACCCTCCGCGGGCAACGGCTACAGCGTCTACACGGCGGTGCAGTGCCGGGACTCGGCCTGGCCGAAGGACTGGAACCAGTGGCGCGCGGACATGTGGCGGACGCACGCCGCCGCACCGTTCATGACCTGGAACAACGCCTGGTACAACGCCCCGTGCGCGTTCTGGCCGACGGAGCCGCTCCAGGCCCCGGACGTGACCAACGCGGACCTGCCGCCCACCCTCCTCCTCCAGGCGACGGAGGACGCGGCGACCCCCTTCCAGGGGGCGCTCAGCATGCGGGACAAGCTGAAGGGCTCGGCCCTGGTGGTCGAGGAGGGCGGCGGCAACCACGGCATCGCGCTGAGCGGGAACAAGTGCCTGGACGAGAAGGTGTCGGCGTACCTGAGGACGGGGCGGGCCGCGGACGCCACCTGCCCCGCCCAGGCTGCCCCGAAGCCGGCCACGGCGACCCGCGCCGTCCCGTCCTCGGCGGGCGGCGCGGCCCTGCACGGCCTGCTGGGCTTCCGCGGCTGATCTTCACCGGGCACCATCGTGCCCATGACCACCACGCCTGAGCACAGCCACCTCACCCGCGTCCACGCGCCGGAGGGCGTCAGTCCCGGCACCGGATACAGCCACGTCGTCTGGGGCACCGGACGGTTCGTCGCCGTCTCCGGCCAGTGCGCGTTCGACGAGAAGGGCGAGGTGGTCGGCGAGGGCGACGCCGCCGCCCAGGCCCGGCAGGTGTTCGAGAACCTGCGCCGGTGCCTGGCGGCGGCCGGGGCCACCTTCGACGACGTCGTGAAGCTGACCTACTTCGTCACCGATGTGGCCCACCTCCCGGCGGTACGGGCGGCCCGCGACGCCGTCATCCCCGCGGACCGGCTGCCGGCCTCCTCGGCGGTCCAGGTCTCGGCCCTGTTCCGCCCCGAACTCCTGCTGGAGGTGGAGGCCTTCGCCGTCGTCCCCGCCTAGGGGGTCAAGACACCCCCTAGCCCCTAGCCCCTAGCCGGGCGGGAGGCGGCGCAGCGCGGCCGTCGCCGCCACCGCGAGGCGGGGGTGGGACTGGGCGTGCAGGAGGAGCTCGCGGGCGCGGGGGTCGGCGAGGGCGCCGAGGCCCTCCACGCAGGCCAGGGCCACCCGCCAGTAGGGATCGTTCGGGGACAGCAGCCGCGACAAGGTGGCCAGCAGGGCCGGTACGGACTCGGGCGCGCGCAGGGCGGTGAGCAGCCGGACGGGCTGGAGCGCGTAAGCCGTGCGCAGGGCGTTGGTGGCGAGGGCCGCCGCCGCGCGGGCGGTGCGCGGGTCGTCCAGTACGGCCAGTGCCTCGGCGGCGGCCGCGCAGCGGGGCGGGTCCCGGTGGTTGAGGAGCAGCACCAGGGACTCGAAGGCGCGGCGGTCTCCGGCCAGGCCCAGCCGGTACGCGGCCAGCTCGCGGGCCCACAGGGGCAGCCCGGCCGAGGTCAGGGAGGCCGCCAGGTCGTCGGGGCCGGCCGCGCGCAGCACCTCGTACTCGGGCGACTGCCCGGCCTCCGCCCGCAGGCGTTCCAGCACGTCGTTCACCCGGCCACCCTAGGGGGACGCGGGGGTCGCCACGCCGGGTTCCGGGAGATGCGTGGCAGCCGGTTGATCGATGATCGATGATCGGTACATTTGGGCGGTACAGGTCACATCTCCGCGCTCTGGCGCGCCAGTTACCAGCGGGTTACTGTCCTTACAACAACGTACGAGGGCGGCCTGGTGACGCAGCCGCCTCGTGCCGGTCGGTTCGTATGCACGGTGTGGCCCCGGGACAGGGTTCCGCCGCTTCCACCCTCTGGGCTCACTCCCCCTGGGTGCTCTCCCTCCGGGCCCCCTCTCCGGGCTCGTCACCGCACGGCTCTCCGTACGGCATCCGCGCGCGCTGTGCGCCGCGCGCCCCTCAGTCGTCACCCTCTTCCACTGGAGTCCCTCGATGGACCGTCAGTCCAGTCAGCCCACCCTCCAGACCATCGCCGTCGTCGGACTCGGCACGATGGGCACCGGCATCGCCGAGGTCCTCGCCCGGGCCGGCCGCGAGGTCATCGGCATCGACATCAGCGAGACCGCCGCCCGCCGGGCCGTGGACTCCCTCGCCGCGGCCACCGCGCGCTCCGTCACCAAGGAGCGGCTCACCGAGCAGGAGCGGGTGGACGTGCTCGCCCGCTTCCGTACCTACACCGACCTGGGCGCGGCCGCCGAGGCCGATCTCGTCATCGAGGTCGTGCCGGAGTCGTACGAGCTCAAGCAGCAGGTGTTCCGCGAGCTCGACGCGGTCGTGCGGCCCGACACCATCCTGGCCACCGGCACCAACGCCCTCTCGGTGACGCGCCTCGCCGCCGAGTCCCAGCGCCCCGAGCGCGTGCTGGGCCTGCACTTCTTCAACCCGGCCCCGGCGATGAAGCTGGTCGAGGTCGTCTCCAGCGTCCTGACCGCCCCGCCGGCCGTGGAGACGGTCACCGAGCTGGCCCGCGAGCTCGGCAAGGAGCCCGTCTCGGTCGGCGACCGTCCCGGTTTCGTCGCCGACGGCCTGCTCTTCGGCTACCTCAACCAGGCCGCCGCCATGTACGAGGCGCGGTACGCCTCCCGCGAGGACATCGACGCGGCGATGCGGCTCGGCTGCGGCCTGCCCATGGGCCCGCTCGCCCTGCTCGACCTGATCGGCGTGGACACCGCCCGGACCGTCCTGGAGGCCATGTACACCTCCTCCGGCGACCGGCTGCACGCCCCGGCCCCGATCCTGGGGCAGCTCGCCGAGGCGGGCCTGACCGGGCAGAAGTCCGGCCGCGGCTTCTACACGTACGAGGCTCCGGGCAGCTCCACCGTCGTCCGGGACGCGCAGACCCCCGCGGACGGCGCCCGCCTCGGCGAGGGCCGCCCCGTCAGCTCGGTCGGCGTGGCCGGCTCGGGCACCATGGCGAGCGGGATCGCCCAGGTCTTCGCGCAGGCCGGGTTCGACGTGGTGCTGGCCGCCCGCAGCCAGGAGAAGGCGGAGGCCGCGAAGGCCGCCATCGGCAAGTCCTTGGGCCGTGCGGTGTCCAAGGGCCGGCTGACGGAGGACGGCGCCGCGCAGACCCTGGCCCGGATCACCCCGGCCGGTTCGCTGGACGCCTTCGCCGACGTGGACATGGCCGTGGAGGCCGTCGCCGAGGACCTCGCGGTCAAGCAGGAGCTGTTCGCGGCCCTGGACAAGGTCTGCAAGCCGGGTGCGGTGCTGGCCACCACCACCTCCTCGCTGCCGGTGATCGCGGTGGCCCGCGTGACCTCGCGCCCGCAGGACGTGATCGGCATGCACTTCTTCAACCCGGCCCCGGCGATGAAGCTGGTCGAGGTGGTCCGGACCGTCCTGACCGCCGACGACGTGCACGCCACGGTCCGCGAGATCTGCGTCAAGGTGCGCAAGCACCCGGTGGACTGCGGGGACCGGGCCGGCTTCATCGTGAACGCGCTGCTGTTCCCGTACCTCAACAACGCGATCAAGATGGTCGAGCAGCACTACGCCGACATCGACCAGATCGACGCGGCGATGAAGCTGGGCGGCGGCTACCCGATGGGGCCGTTCGAGCTCCTCGACGTGGTCGGCCTCGATGTCTCGCTGGCCATCGAGAAGGTCCTCCACAAGGAGTTCCGCGACCCGGGCCTGGCCCCGTCCCCGCTGCTGGAGCACCTGGTGGCGGCGGGCTGCCTGGGCCGGAAGACCGGCCGCGGATTCCGTGAGTACGCCGCCCGCCGCTAGTCGGTCGGGCCACGAGCCGGATGCGTGGGGAGGGCTGCTCGGGTCCGCCGGACCCTCACGGCGGACTAACCCTCCCGAGCCCAGTGCGGGCTCTCCCCCGCATCCATCCCCGTCCCACCCCCCGCAGGCGCGCTCCCCTGCACGAATGAAGTACTTTCGCTCTATGTCCCAGCCCGCCAAGACCTCGCCCCGCGCCGCCACGGCCTCCGACACCCCGGACAGCCCGGCCGGCACCAAGGCGGCCGCACAGCGGCTCAAGATGCGCCGCGAGCTCGCCGCCGCGGCCATGGAGCTCTTCGCGACCAAGGGGTACGAGGCCACGACGGTCGACGAGATCGCCGCGACCGCCGGGGTGGCGCGCCGGACCTTCTTCAGGCACTTCCGGTCCAAGGAAGAGGCGATCTTCCCGGACCACGACGACACCCTGACCCGCGCCGAGGCCGTCCTCGACGTGGCCCCGGCGCACGAGCACCCGCTCGACACGGTGTGCCGCGGGATCAAGGAAGTCATGAAGATGTACGCGGCCTCGCCCGCGGTGTCGGTGGAGCGCTACCGGCTGACCCGCGAGGTGCCGGCGCTGCGGGAGCGGGAGATCGCCTCGGTGGCCCGCTACGAGCGGCTGTTCACCCGCTATCTGCTGGCCCACTTCGACGAGACCGACCACCACGACGGCAACGACGACCCGCTGCTGGCCGAGGTGGCCGCCTCGGCGGTGGTCACCGCCCACAACCACGTGCTGCGGCGCTGGCTGCGGGCGGGCGGCCAGGGCGACGTGGAGGCGCAGCTCGACCACGCCTTCTCGATCGTGCGCAAGACCTTCGGCACGGGGATCGGCGCGGGCCGCACCCTGAGCACGGCGCCCGCCGCGCCGGCCGCGGTCCGTACGCAGGGCGAGGTGCTCGTGGCGGTGGCCCGCACGGACGCCCCGCTGGACGAGGTCATGCGGACCATCGAAGAGGCACTGCGCACCAGGTAGTCGAAAAGCAGCACGCGCGACCCTCGTCACATTGGCCGCCCCCGGTAACGGGGGCGGCCTTTTGCTTTGTCCGGCTTGCCCCTACTCACGGGTAACTCTGATCGATCATCGCTCATCCGCGCAGGTCAATCGGCAAATGAGAGAAAGTTTTGGCACGCGGTGCCTTGCCGGGTGACACGGGGTGCCATACGTTGAATCTCGTCCGGATGTCCCCGCGACCCACGCCCACACGGCACGGAACGCGCCCCGGATTGCCTGCGTCACCAGGCACAGCACGCTCCACCACAGGCGTCGCCCCGCACCACCGCACCAGCCGGACCGACGGCACACATCCCAGCTGCTCCACGCACCCCGTTTACCTCAGCGCACCCTCATCAGCGCTAGCCGGAGGCTCTACCGTGAAGGACATCCTGGACGCGATTCAGTCGCAGTCCGCCACCGCCGCAGACTTCGCGGCCCTGCCGCTGCCCGACTCGTACCGCGCGATCACCGTGCACAAGGACGAGACGGAAATGTTCGCGGGGCTGACGACACGCGAGAAGGACCCGCGCAAGTCCCTTCACCTGGACCAGGTCCCGGTGCCGGAGCTCGGCCCGGGCGAGGCCCTGGTGGCCGTCATGGCCTCCTCGGTCAACTACAACTCCGTGTGGACCTCGATCTTCGAGCCGGTCTCCACCTTCAGCTTCCTCGAGCGCTACGGGCGCTTGTCGGAGCTCACCAAGCGCCACGACCTGCCGTACCACATCATCGGCTCCGACCTCGCGGGCGTCGTGCTGCGCACCGGCCCCGGCGTGAACGCCTGGAAGCCGGGCGACGAGGTCGTGGCGCACTGCCTCTCGGTCGAGCTGGAGTCCTCCGACGGCCACAACGACACGATGCTCGACCCCGAGCAGCGGATCTGGGGCTTCGAGACCAACTTCGGCGGGCTCGCGGAGATCGCGCTCGTCAAGTCGAACCAGCTGATGCCGAAGCCCGACCACCTCAGCTGGGAGGAGGCCGCCTCCCCGGGCCTGGTCAACTCCACCGCCTACCGCCAGCTGGTCTCCCGCAACGGCGCCGGCATGAAGCAGGGCGACAACGTCCTGATCTGGGGCGCGAGCGGCGGCCTCGGCTCGTACGCCACCCAGTTCGCCCTCGCCGGCGGCGCCAACCCGATCTGCGTGGTCTCCAGCCCGGAGAAGGCCGACATCTGCCGCGCCATGGGCGCGGAGGCGGTCATCGACCGCAACGCCGAGGGCTACAAGTTCTGGAAGGACGAGCACACCCAGGACCCGAAGGAGTGGAAGCGCTTCGGCAAGCGCATCCGCGAGCTGACCGGCGGCGAGGACGTGGACATCGTCTTCGAGCACCCGGGCCGCGAGACCTTCGGCGCGAGCGTCTACGTCACCCGCAAGGGCGGCACGATCGTCACCTGTGCCTCGACCTCGGGCTACAACCACGAGTACGACAACCGCTACCTGTGGATGTCCCTCAAGAGGATCGTCGGCTCGCACTTCGCGAACTACCGCGAGGCGTGGGAGGCCAACCGCCTGGTCGCCAAGGGCAAGATCCACCCCACCCTGTCGAAGGTCTACTCCCTGGAGGAGACCGGCCAGGCCGCCTACGACGTCCACCGCAACCTCCACCAGGGCAAGGTCGGCGTCCTCGCGCTGGCCCCCGAGGAGGGCCTGGGCGTGCGCGACCACGAGCTGCGCGCGACGCACCTCGACGCCATCAACCGCTTCCGCAACGTCTGAGACGCCTCAAAGGCCAAAGGGACAGCCTGAGATGACAGAGCGCCAGAAGGACCGTCCGTGGCTCATGCGGACGTACGCCGGCCACTCCACGGCCGAGGCGTCCAACGAGCTGTACCGCCGCAACCTCGCCAAGGGCCAGACCGGCCTGTCGGTCGCGTTCGACCTGCCGACGCAGACCGGCTACGACCCCGACCACGTCCTCGCCCGCGGCGAGGTCGGCCGGGTCGGGGTCCCGGTCTCCCATCTGGGCGACATGCGGCGGCTGTTCCAGGACATCCCCCTGGAACAGATGAACACCTCGATGACGATCAACGCCACCGCCATGTGGCTGCTGGCGCTCTACCAGGTGGCCGCCGAGGAGCAGGGGGCTGACATCTCCCAGCTCCAGGGCACCACCCAGAACGACATCGTCAAGGAGTACCTCTCGCGCGGGACGCACGTCTTCCCGCCGGGGCCGTCCCTGCGGCTGACGACGGACATGATCGCGTACACGGTCAACCACATCCCCAAGTGGAACCCGATCAACATCTGCTCGTACCACCTCCAGGAGGCCGGGGCCACCCCGGTCCAGGAGATCTCGTACGCGATGTCCACCGCGATCGCCGTCCTCGACTCGGTGCGCGACTCGGGCCAGGTGCCCGAGGAGCGCTTCGGCGAGGTCGTCGCCCGGATCTCCTTCTTCGTGAACGCGGGCGTCCGCTTCATCGAGGAGATGTGCAAGATGCGCGCCTTCGGCCGCATCTGGGACAAGGTCACCCGCGAGCGCTACGGCATCGAGAACGACAAGCAGCGCCGCTTCCGGTACGGCGTCCAGGTCAACTCTCTGGGTCTGACCGAGGCGCAGCCGGAGAACAACGTCCAGCGCATCGTGCTGGAGATGCTCGCGGTCACCCTCTCCAAGGACGCCCGCGCGCGCGCCGTGCAGCTGCCCGCCTGGAACGAGGCGCTGGGCCTGCCCCGGCCCTGGGACCAGCAGTGGTCGCTGCGCATCCAGCAGGTCCTCGCCCATGAGAGCGACCTGCTGGAGTACGAGGACATCTTCGCCGGATCCCACGTCATCGAAGCCAAAGTCGACTCCCTGGTCGCCGACTGCCTGGCCGAGATCGACCGGATCCAGGAGATGGGCGGCGCGATGGCGGCCGTCGAGTCCGGGTACCTGAAGTCCCAGCTGGTCTCCTCGCACGCCGAGCGGCGGGCCCGGATCGAGACCGGCGAGGACAAGATCGTCGGCGTCAACTGCTTCCAGCAGACCGAGGAGAACCCGCTCACCTCGGACCTGGACGGCGCCATCATGACGGTCGACCCGGCGGTGGAGGCGCTCACCGTCGAGCGCATCGGCCGCTGGCGGGCCGAGCGGCAGGAGTCCTCGGACCGGCAGGGGAACGGCGATCCCTTCGTCTTCCCCACCACCCGGCAGGCTCTGGAGCGCCTCAAGGAGGCCGCCGCCGGCACCGAGAACCTGATGGAGGCCACCCTGGAGTGCGCCCGTGCGGGTGTCACCACCGGCGAGTGGTCGAGCGCGCTGCGCGAGGTCTTCGGCGAGTTCCGCGCCCCGACCGGGGTCTCCTCGGCCCCGGTGGCGGTCACCGCCGAGCCCGGCACGCCGATGCACGAGGTCCGCGAGAAAGTGGCCCGTACGGCCGACGAGCTCGGCTCGGGCCGGCTGCGCCTCCTGGTCGGCAAGCCCGGCCTGGACGGCCACTCCAACGGCGCCGAGCAGATCGCCGTCCGGGCCCGCGACGCGGGCTTCGAGGTGGTCTACCAGGGCATCAGGCTGACACCGGAGGAGATCTCCTCCGCGGCGCTGGCCGAGGACGTGCACTGCGTGGGACTGTCCATCCTGTCCGGATCCCACAGCGCACTCGTCCCGGATGTCCTCGAACGCTTGCGCGCGGCGGGGGCGGGTGACATTCCCGTCATCGTCGGAGGCATCATTCCGAACGCGGATGCCGTGACACTCAAGGCGGCCGGAGTCGCCGCCGTCTTCACGCCGAAGGACTTCGGAATCACCGAGATCATCGGCCGTATCGTCGACGAGATCCGCAAAGCCAACAAGCTCAGCCCCCTCTACAACCTTGCAAGCACGGAGGTCCCCGCATGACCACGCCTGTCCACCCGGTGAACCGTCTCCGCCCGCGTCGCTCCTGCCTCGCGGTGCCCGGCTCGAACCCGCGGTTCCTGGAGAAGGCCCAGGGCCTGCCGGCCGACCAGGTCTTCCTGGACCTGGAGGACGCCTGCGCGCCGCTCGCCAAGGAAGGCGCCCGCCACACCATCGTGGACGCGCTGAACAACGGTGACTGGACGGGCAAGACCCGGGTCGTGCGGGTCAACGACTGGACCACGCACTGGACGTACCGCGACGTCATCACGGTCGTCGAGGGCGCCGGCCAGAACCTCGACTGCATCATGCTGCCGAAGGTCCAGGACGCCCAGCAGGTCGTGGCCCTGGACCTGCTGCTGACGCAGATCGAGAAGACCATGGGCTTCGAGGTCGGCAAGATCGGCATCGAGGCGCAGATCGAGAACGCCAAGGGTCTGGTGAACGTCGACGAGATCGCCGCCGCCTCGCCCCGCCTGGAGACCATCATCTTCGGGCCGGCCGACTTCATGGCCTCGATCAACATGAAGTCCCTGGTCGTGGGCATGCAGCCGCCCGGCTACGGCGCGGACGCCTACCACTACATCCTCATGCGGATCCTGATGGCGGCCCGCATGCACAACCTCCAGGCGATCGACGGCCCCTTCCTCCAGATCCGCGACGTGGACGCCTACCGCGAGGTGGCCGGCCGGGCGGCGGCGCTGGGCTTCGACGGCAAGTGGGTGCTGCACCCGGGCCAGGTCGACGCGGCCAACGAGGTCTTCTCCCCCTCGCAGGAGGACTACGACCACTCCGAGCTGATCCTCGACGCGTACGACTGGTGCACCTCGGAGGCCGGCGGCAAGAAGGGCTCGGCGATGCTCGGCGACGAGATGATCGACGAGGCCAGCCGCAAGATGGCCCTGGTCATCGCGGGCAAGGGGCGCGCCGCCGGCATGCAGCGCACCAGCAAGTTCGAGATCCCGGAGGCCTGAGCCATGCAGTTCGGACGCACTTACGAAGAGTTCGAGATCGGCGCGGTCTACAAGCACTGGCCCGGAAAGACGGTCACGGAGTACGACGACCATCTCTTCTGCCTGCTGACCATGAATCACCACCCGCTCCACATGGACAGCAACTACGCCGAGAACACGACCGACTTCGGCAAGAACGTCGTCGTGGGCAACTACATCTACTCGCTGCTGCTCGGCATGTCCGTGCCGGACGTCTCCGGGAAGGCCATCGCCAACCTGGAGATCGAGTCGCTGCGGCACGTGGCGCCGACCTTCCACGGCGACACGATCTACGGCGAGACCACGGTCCTCGACAAGACCCCGTCGAAGTCGAAGAACGACCGCGGCATCGTCTACGTCGAGACCAAGGGCTACAAGCAGGACGGCACCCTCGTCTGCGTCTTCCGGCGCAAGGTGATGGTCCCGACCGAGACGTACATCAAGGAGCGCGGCGGCGAGCAGCCCGGCCGCCCGCAGCTGAAGGAACAGGGGAAGTAGCCATGGCCCGACTCGCCCAGACCGCCGGGCTCACGGACGTCCAGCGGGAGATCCTCAAGACCGTCCGGGAGTTCGTCGACAAGGAGATCATCCCGGTCGCGACCGAGCTGGAGCACCGCGACGAGTACCCGCAAGCGATCGTCGACGGCCTCAAGGAGCTCGGCCTCTTCGGGCTGATGATCCCGGAGGAGTACGGCGGCCTGGGTGAGTCGCTCCTCACCTACGCCCTGTGCGTCGAGGAGATCGCGCGTGGCTGGATGTCCGTCTCGGGCATCATCAACACGCACTTCATCGTCGCGTACATGCTCAAGCAGCACGGCACGCAGGAGCAGAAGGACTACTTCCTCCCGCGCATGGCGCTGGGCGAGGTGCGCGGCGCGTTCTCGATGTCCGAGCCGGCCCTGGGCTCCGACGTGTCGGCCATCAGCTCCAAGGCGGTGAAGGACGGCGACGAGTACGTCCTGAACGGCCAGAAGATGTGGCTGACGAACGGCGGCAGCTCCACCCTGGTGGCCGTTCTCGTGCGAAGTGACGAAGGACACCCCGAGGGCACCGCGCCCCACAAGTCGATGACGACCTTCCTCGTCGAGAAGGAGCCGGGCTTCGGTGAGGTCCGTCCGGGCCTGACCATCCCCGGCAAGATCGACAAGATGGGTTACAAGGGCGTCGACACGACCGAACTCATCATGGACGGACTGCGCATTCCGGCCAATCGGGTCCTCGGAGGCCAGACCGGCCGAGGGTTTTACCAAATGATGGACGGGGTCGAGGTCGGCCGGGTCAACGTGGCGGCGCGTGGCTGTGGCGTCGCTCAGCGTGCTTTCGAGCTGGGTGTCTCGTATGCCCAGCAACGTCACACTTTCGGCAAGCCGATCGCCGAGCACCAGGCGATCCAGTTCAAGCTGGCCGAGATGGCTACCAAGGTCGAAGCCGCCCATGCCATGATGGTTAACGCAGCACGCAAAAAGGACTCCGGGGAACGAAACGACCTCGAAGCAGGGATGGCGAAGTACCTCGCCTCCGAGTACTGCAAGGAAGTCGTCGAGGACGCCTTCCGTATCCACGGTGGATACGGGTTCTCGAAGGAGTACGAGATCGAGCGTCTCTACCGAGAGGCTCCGATGTTGCTGATCGGTGAAGGTACCGCCGAGATCCAGAAAATGATCATTGGGCGACGCCTGCTCGAGGAGTACCGACTCCAGGGCTGAAAGTCCCTTTTGCGGCGAATCATCCATGGATTCGTCGCAAGAGGGTCACTGCCAGTCACTGGCTGACGGTCATCGACTCGGCTTCTGGCTTGCCCAGTTGTTGCGCGCAACCGATAGCATTCCAGTAAAGCCGCCGTCCCGTCCCCCTGTTTGCGGCGCGGCAATCACCCGCTACGAAGGTCATCCATGCCCCACAGCCAAACCTCTGCACCTCGCGACAGCCTCCTTGGCGTACGCCTCGCGCGCGGAGCATCGCCGTGGCTTCTGCCGACCGTCGCCACCGCGGCGCTCAGCCTCACCCGGGCCCGCAAGTCCGGACGCTGGGCCGCGGCGGCCGTGCCCGCAACCGCGCTCGCCGCGGGCATGCTGTGGTTCTTCCGCGACCCCGAGCGTGAGATCGCTCAGGGCCGTGTCATCTCGCCCGCCGACGGTGTGGTGCAGAGCATCATGCCGTGGAAGGACGGACGGACCCGGGTCGCGATCTTCATGAGCCCGCTGAACGTCCACGTCAACCGCGCGCCCCTCGCGGGCACGGTGACGTCCGTGGAGCACATCCCCGGCGGATTCGTCCCGGCGTTCAACAAGGAGAGCGAGAACAACGAGCGCGTTGTCTGGCACTTCGACACCGAGCTCGGTGACATCGAGATGGTGCAGATCGCCGGCGCCGTCGCCCGTCGTATCGTCCCCTACCTGCCGGCCGGCACCAAGGTGGAGCAGGGCGAACGCATCGGTCTGATCCGCTTCGGCTCCCGCGTCGACATCTACCTCCCCGAGGGCGTCGAGGTCGCGGTCGAGGTCGGTCAGGCCACCACCGCGGGGGTGACACGAATTGACCGTGACTGACCCTGAGACTCCGGCCGCCGGCTGGGTGCCCGAGCCTGCCGAGGAGGAGTCCGCCGAGGACGACATGCCGCTCTCGCTGCGGCTGTCGATAGCGGACACCCTCACTCTCGGCAACGCGACGTGCGGATTCATGGCGGTGTACTTCACCACCACCGGGATCCTCATCCCGCACCTCACCGGCAGTGGCGAGTCGGGCATGGCCCGTAACAGCGCCGCGACGGCAGTGATACTGATGCTGCTCGCCGCGGTCTTCGACCTCTTCGACGGCATCGTGGCCCGCAAGCTGCGCAGCTCGCCGATGGGTGCCGAGCTGGACAACCTGTCCGACCTGATCAGCTTCGGCCTGGCGCCGGCCTACTTCGTGCTCGTCTACGGCATGGTCGCCGTGGACGCGCACCAGAAGATGTCGGCGCTGGCCGCGATCGTGGTGCTGCTCGCCGTGGTGCTGCGACTCGCGAGATTCAGCTGCGTGACGATGAAGGACGGCATGTTCCAGGGCATGCCGAGCCCCTTCGGCGCGCTGACGGTCGTCTCGATCGTGCTGCTGGAGCTGCCGTTCGTCCCGACGCTGCTGGCGATCATCGGGGTGGCCTGGCTGATGGTGAGCCGGGTCGAGTACCCCAAGCCGCGGGGCGTTCTCGCGGTGGCGATGCTGTGCTGGATCATCAGTGCGATGGGGCTGCTGGCGGCCTGGGCGTTCGACGCCCCGGGCGGTCAGCTGCTGCTCCAGACGGGCTGCGCCCTGCAGATCGCGATGGCGGCGACCATCCCGCTGTTCGCGACGACCCGTCGCGCGAACACGTTCCGCCACAACCGGCGGGAAGCCCGCGCGGCGACGCTGCGCTAGCCGTACCCGAGAGGGCCCCGGATGCCATTGGCATCCGGGGCCCTCTTGCGTTCCCCCTGCGGCGCCGCTGCGGGGGCTCCGCCCCCGACCCCCCGCGCCTCAAACGCCGGCGGGGCTGACATCGCCGCCGACGGCGGTCGCTACGCTTGATGTCGGAAAACTGCCAGCCGCAGGCGGCTTCGCCCCGGATCCTGGAGCCATGCACACCGACACCGAGCGCTGCGTAAGGGCCGTGCAGTCGAAGGACGCCCGCTTCGACGGCTGGTTCTTCACCGCCGTCCTGACCACCCGGATCTACTGCCGGCCCAGCTGCCCCGCCGTGCCGCCGAAGGTCCAGAACATGACCTTCCTGCCCAGCGCCGCCGCCTGCCAGCAGGCCGGGTTCCGGGCGTGCAAGCGGTGCCGGCCCGATACGAGTCCCGGTTCGCCCGAGTGGAACGCACGCGCCGACGCCGTCGCGCGGGCGATGCGGCTGATCCAGGACGGGGTGGTGGACCGGGAAGGGGTCCCGGGCCTCGCCACCCGCCTGGGCTACTCCACCCGCCAGGTGGAGCGCCAGCTCAACGCCGAGCTCGGGGCCGGCCCGCTCGCCCTGGCGCGGGCCCAGCGCGCCCAGACCGCCCGGCTGCTCATCGAGACCTCCGAGCTCCCGATGGGCGACGTGGCCTTCGCCGCCGGGTTCTCCTCCATCCGCACCTTCAACGAGACGGTGCGGGAGGTCTTCGCCCTGGCGCCCAGCGAGCTGCGCGAGCGGGCCGTGAAGGCCAGCCGCCACAAGAACGCCCCGCCCAAGATCCCCGGGACGATCAGCCTGCGGCTGCCGTTCCGGGCCCCCCTCAACCCCGACAACCTCTTCGGGCACCTCGCCGCGACCGCCGTCCCCGGCGTCGAGGAGTGGCGGGACGGCGCCTACCGCCGCACGCTCCGGCTCCCCTACGGCACCGGGGTCGTCGCCCTGACCCCGCAGCCCGACCACATCGGCTGCCGCCTCGCCCTGACCGACCTGCGCGACCTCACCATCGCCATCAGCCGCTGCCGCTGGATGCTCGACCTGGACGCCGACCCGGAGGCGGTCGACGAGCAGCTCCGCTCCGACCCGCTGCTGGCCCCGCTCGTGGACAAGGCCCCCGGGCGCCGGGTTCCCCGTACGGTCGACGCGGCGGAGTTCGCCGTACGGGCGGTACTCGGCCAGCAGGTCTCCACCGCGGCGGCGCGCACGCACGCGGCCCGGCTGGTCACCGCGTACGGCGAGAGCGTCCAGGACCCGCTGGGCGGGCTGACGCACCTCTTCCCCTCCCCGCAGGCGCTGGCCGGGCTGGACCCGGAGTCCCTGGCCCTGCCGCGCAGCCGGCGCACCACGCTCACGACGCTGGTCTCGGCGCTCGCCGACGGTTCGCTGCCGCTCGGCATCGACAGCGACTGGGAGGCGGCGCGCGCCCAGCTGAACGCGCTGCCCGGTTTCGGCCCGTGGACCACCGAGGTGATCGCGATGCGGGCGCTCGGCGACCCGGACGCGTTCCTGCCGTCCGATCTGGGGGTCCGGCGGGCGGCGCGGGGGCTCGGGCTGCCGTCCACCCCCTCGGCGCTGACCACCCGCGCGGCCGGGTGGCGACCCTGGCGCGCGTACGCCGTGCAGTACCTGTGGGCCACCGACTCCCACCCCATCAACCACCTGCCCGCCTGAGGAGCACGCAATGAGCAGCAAGCAGCACACCGTCGTCGACAGCCCCTACGGCCCGCTCACCCTGGTCGCGGCGGACGGCGTCCTCTGCGGCCTCTACATGACCGGCCAGCGCCACCGGCCCGCCGAGGAGTCCTTCGGGGAGCGGGTCGCCGCCACCGAGGAGCCCTTCCCCGAAGTGGCGCGCCAGCTGACCGCGTACTTCGCCGGGGAGCGCACCGACTTCGACCTCCCGCTCCGCCTGGAGGGCACCGACTTCCAGCGCAGTGTCTGGGGCCAGCTCGTACGGATCCCGTACGGCGAGACCTGGTCGTACGGTGAGCTCGCGGCGAAGCTGGGCAAGCCGAACGCCTCGCGCGCGGTGGGGCTGGCCAACGGGAAGAACCCGGTCGGCATCATCGTGCCCTGCCACCGGGTGATCGGGGCCTCGGGCGGCATGACCGGCTACGGCGGCGGCGTCGAGCGCAAGGTCCGGCTGCTGGCCTTCGAGTCCGGGGACCAGCTCTAGGACAGGCGCCCTAGGGGGTGTCCGGCGGGTCGTCCGGGCCCGCGCCCCGTCTGCGCAGTCCGACCTTGACCGCGCCGAAGAGGATCTTGACGACCACTCCCACCACGATCAGGTCGGCGACCATCTGCACGGTGGTCAGCACACGGGCCGTCCCGGTGGCGGGGGCGATGTCCCCGAAGCCCACGGTCGCGAACACCGCGACCGTGAAGTACAGGGCATCGATCCGGCTCAGCGGCTCCGAGAACGCCCCCGGCTGCTCCGTCGCGAGCAGGAAGTACGTCACCGCGAACACCACCAGGAACATCGGCACCGCGGTGGCCAGCGCCTCCAGGGCCCGCAGCCGGGGATGCTCCGCATGGCTGACGGCGGAGATCTGCCAGGCGAGCAGACAGCCGAAGCCCGTCAGGCCGAGGACCAGGAGCGTGACGGCGGTGACGTCCGGCCCGCGGTCCAGCGGGGCCAGGTAGTACAGCGCGACGAGCAGGACCACCGAGACCGCCGAGCGGAACAGGTGGACCGCCAGCACGCGGTATCGCTCCATGGCCGTTCATTGCAGCATCCGCGGCGGTGATCCGCACCTTCGCGAGCCCGGCCCCGGCGCCGGAGTGGAGCCGGGATCCGGGGCAGAGCCCGGATCAGGAGCCGGGTCAGACGACGAGGAGCGGGACGAGCAGGGCGAAGGCGGCGCCCGCCTCCACGGCGTAGCTGTAGAGCGAGGGGTGCTGGACGGGAGCGGCGAGCAGGACCACGCTCTGCTGGGTGGCCGCCGCGGTCACCCAGTCGGCGTCGGCACCGAGGTTGCCCTGGTACCAGCCTTCGCAGGAGCCGGGGCCGGTGACGGCGAGCAGGTCGTCCTCGCGGCGGTAGAAGGCCTGCCAGTCGGCGGCGGGCGCCGACCAGCCCTCGAAATCGGTGAAGCGGGCCCAGCCGCCCTCGCGTATGGCGGTGTCGAACAGCCAGACCGGAGTGCCCTCGGGGGTGACCTCACCGCCGGCCTGCTGGTCGGTGGTGAAGTGGACCATGGGCAGGGCGTCGGGCCCGTCGGCGGTGCTGGGCCAGGCGTACATCGTGATCATCTGCTGATTCTGTCCTGGTCGAAGTAGGCCCGGTGTTACGACTGGCGGGTCACGAGTGACGCGTCACGAGGAAGCCGGGCGCCGGCCGTTCTCCAGCTCCACGGTGCCCTCGCCCGACTCCAGGACGCGGCAGGCCTCTTGGGTGCGCAGCCCGAGCGATCCGAGCAGGTACGTGGTGAGTTCGCCGGGCTCGACCAGCCGCCACGAGATCAGCTCCTCCTCCTGGAGCTTGATCGAGGCGAGCTGGGCCTCGCCGAGCACGCCGCCGTCGTAGACGTACGCGACCAGCGGCGGGCGGCCGGCGCCGAGGGTCCAGTCGACGGCGAGCAGCCGGCCGAGCGGAAGGTCGATGCCGATCTCCTCGGCGCTCTCGCGCCGGGCGGCCGTACGCGGCGACTCGCCCTGGTCCGACTCGATGGTGCCGCCCGGCAGGGCCCAGCCCTCGCGGTAGTTGGGCTCGACGAGCAGGACCCTGCCCCCGGCGTCCCGGTAGAGGGCGGCCGCGCCTGCCAGCACCCGGGGCAGGCTCGCGATGTACGTGGCGTAGTCATCCGTGGTGGTCACCGCGCCACCCTACCCAGGACGGCCGGGGTCGTCCTCGCGGCCTTGGCCCTTGGACTCCGCGAGGCGCCGCAGGCGCGGGTGCCGGGCCGTGCCCTGTTCGGTGAGGGCGTCGCCGACCATGGCCCGGACGGCGTCCCGCATGCCGTGCAGGGCGTGGTGGCGGGCGGGTCCGGCTCCGGGGTCCTCGCGCAGCTCCTTCACCAGGGCCCAGCACAGCAGCAGCATGACGATGACGAAGGGCAGCGCGACCAGGATGGTGGCGGTCTGCAGGGACTTCAGGCCGCCCGCGACGAGCAGGACGGCGGCCACGGCGGCCATCAGCACGCCCCAGGTGACGACGAGCCAGGTGGGCGGGTGGAGGGAGCCGCGGCTGGTGAGGGAGCCCATGACCAGGGAGGCGGAGTCGGCGCTGGTGACGAAGTACGTCATCACCAGTAGCATCGCGACCCACGAGGTGACCGTGGACAGCGGCAGCGCGTCCAGCATCGCGAAGAGCGATGCCTCCGTGCCCTCCTTGAGCTCGGCGGCGAAGTCGACGGCGTCGGTGGAGTCGAGGCGGATGGCGGTGCCGCCCATCACGCAGAACCAGATGACGGTGGCCCCGCTGGGCACGAGCAGCACGCCGACGAGGAACTCGCGGATGGTGCGGCCGCGCGAGATGCGGGCGATGAAGGTCCCGACGAAGGGGGCCCAGGAGAGCCACCAGGCCCAGTAGAAGATCGTCCACGCGCCGAGCCACTTGGCGTCGGTGAAGGCACCGGTGCGGCTGGCCATGGGCAGCAGCTCGTGCAGGTAGCCGCCGACGCTGGAGGGGATCACGTCGAGGATGTAGACGGTGGGGCCGAGCACGAAGACGAAGAGCATGAGGGTGGCGGCGAGCACGATGTTGATGGTGCTCAGCCACTTCACGCCCTTGTGCAGGCCGGAGAAGGCGGAGAGGACGAAGGCCGCCGACAGGGAGCCGATGATGATCAGCTCGACGGTGGTGGAGTCCTCGATCCCGGTGGTGATGTCGAGGCCCTTGGAGACCTGGAGCGCGCCGAGCCCGAGGCTGGTCGCGGTGCCGAAGACGGTGGCGAAGACGGCGAGCAGGTCAATGGCCTTGCCCGCCCGGCCGTTCGCCCGCTCCTCACCCATCAGCGGGACGAAGGCGGAGCTGAGGCGGTTGCCGCGGCCCTTGCGGAAGGTCGCGTAGGCGAGGGCGAGGCCGGCGATGCCGTAGATGGCCCAGGGGGTGAGGGTCCAGTGGAAGAAGGAGTACTCCATGGCCGCGCGGGCGGCGGCGCCCGTGCCCGGGGCCGCGCCGGAAGCCGGGGGCGGGTTCAGGTAGTGGGTGAGCGGCTCCCCCACCCCGAAGAACATCAGGCCGATGCCCATGCCGGCGCTGAACATCATCGCGATCCACGCGAGGTTGCCGAACTCGGGCTCGGAGTCGTCCCGGCCGAGCCGGATCCGGCCGAAACGGCTGACGGCGAGCACGACGCACATCACCAGGAAGATGTCGGCGGCGATCACGAAGAGCCACGCGAAGTTCTCCAGCACCCAGGCGAGCGCGGTGCTCGACGCCGTGTCGAAAGAGCCCTTGGCCAAGGCCGCCCAGGCGACGACGGCGAGCACGGCGACCACGCCCACGATGACGACCACGTGGTCGGGTGCACCGTCCACGGCGCCGTCGGAGCCCCCGCCTGGGGCATCCGGACGTGACTGTTCCAGCGAATCCGGGCTCATGCGGCCACACTATGCGGGCGTATATCCCTATTTAGGGGCATGACGCGCCGGGTGTGGCCCAGGCCACTCATGGGCATAGGAGGATCCTCCGGATAAGCTCATGGCGGCGCGACTGCACTGTTCGATAGCAAGGGAATAGCAAGGTGACGGACGGAGCAGTAACTGAGACCGCGCGCGTGCTCATCGCCGCGGACAAATTCAAGGGCTCGCTCACGGCCGTTCAGGTCGCGGAGCGGGTGACGGCCGGCCTTCGCAAGGCCGTACCGGGCGTGGAGATCGAGACCCTCCCCGTGGCGGACGGCGGCGACGGTACGGTCGCGGCCGCGGTGGCGGCAGGCTTCGAACGCCGGGAGGTACGGGTCACCGGGCCCCTCGGTGACCAGGTCACGGCCGCCTTCGCGCTGCGCGAGGGCACGGCGGTGGTCGAGATGGCGGAGGCCTCCGGGCTCCAGCTGCTGCCCGCGGGCACCTTCGCCGCGCTGACGGCCACCACGTACGGCTCGGGCGAGCTGCTGAAGGCCGCGCTGGACGCGGGTGCGCGCTCGATCGTCTTCGGTGTGGGCGGCAGTGCCACCACCGACGGCGGCGCCGGCATGCTGGCCGCGCTGGGCGCGGTGTTCCTGGATGCGAACGGCGAACCGGTCGGTCCGGGCGGCGGCGCGCTCGCCGGCCTGGCCTCGGCGGACCTGTCCGGCATCGACGCGCGCTTCGCGGACGTGGACTTCGTCCTCGCGAGCGACGTGGACAACCCGCTGACGGGCCCGAAGGGCTGCGCGGCGGTGTACGGCCCGCAGAAGGGCGCCTCCCCGGAGGACGTGGCGACGCTCGACGCGGCGCTGGCGCACTTCGCGGTGGTCCTGGAGAAGTCGATCGGCGCGAAGGCCGCCGAGTGCGCGGTGCTCCCGGGTGCGGGTGGCGCGGGCGGCATCGGCTACGGGGCGCTGCTGCTGGGCGCGACGTTCCGCCCCGGCATCGAGCTGATGCTGGAGGTGCTGGGCTTCGCGCCGGCGCTGGAGCG
The DNA here is from genome assembly GCF_055571215.1 of Streptomyces sp. NPDC030995. NCBI lineage: Bacteria > Bacillati > Actinomycetota > Actinomycetes > Kitasatosporales > Streptomycetaceae > Streptomyces > Streptomyces sp. NPDC030995. The sequence continues at coordinate 14,159 of NZ_JBVIFS010000039.1, read as the reverse complement.
GGCCACGCTGGTCATCACGGGTGAGGGTTCGCTGGACGAGCAGACCCTGCACGGCAAGGCCCCGGCCGGTGTGGCCGCGGCCGCCCGCGCGGCGGGCAAGCCGGTGGTGGCGGTCTGCGGGCGTCTGCTGCTGGGCGAGGACGCCCTGCGGTCGGCCGGGATCCAGCGGGCGTACCCGCTGACCGACCTGGAGCCCGACCCGGCCAAGTCCATCCCGAACGCGGGTCCTCTGCTGGAGCGGGTCGCGGCCAACATCGCCGCCGACGTTCTCTGACCCGCCCGTCACCTTGAGGCCCGGCCCCCCACCCCGGGGGTCCGGGCCTCAGCCCGTTCCCAGCGCTTCAGCCCGGCGGGCACGTCCGGCTTCGCCGACACCTCCCAGCTCGCCTAGCCAAATCCAGCCCCGCCGGGGGTTTGGGGGGGGGGGGGGGGGGGGAAAGGGGGGGGGGGGGGGGGGGGTTGGGGGGGGGGGGGGGGGGGGGGGGGGGGGGGGAGGGAGAGAGAAGAAGAGAAGAGAAGGAGGTGGCGGGGCTGAAGCGAAGCGGACAC
>NZ_JBVIFS010000039.1:0-13600 GCF_055571215.1 Streptomyces sp. NPDC030995 | reverse complement strand
TCCTGAACCAACCCTCCATCCCCTCGTTTTTTCACTTCAGCTTCGAACACCCTTGCTCCCCATACAACCACTGGTTCCTGCCTCCCCCCCCCCCCCCCCCCCCCCCAACCCCCGGCGGGGCTGGATGGGGCCGCGAGCAGCTCGGCCGTGGTCACCACGCGGGCGAAGCCGCCGCCCTGGAGGTTGACGGCCGTGGCGGTGGCGAGTTCGTCCGCCGTCAGGCTCAGGCCCGCCGGGCCCGCGAGGTCGAAGGTGTGGGTGGCGTCGAGCGGGACGAGGACGTCGTAGCCGAGGTTGCCCGCCATGCGGGCGGTGGTCTCGACGCACATGTTGGTCTGGATGCCGACAACGACCAGCTGGCCGATGCCCCGGGCGGTGAGCCACTCGGCCAGGTCCGGGGTGCCGTAGAAGGCGGAGTTCACGCTCTTGGTGACCACGAGGGCTCCGCGGCGCCGCTCCTCGACCAGGTCCTTGAAGGCGTGGCCGGGGCGGTCGGCGGCCAGGACGGAACCGGGGCGCTCGGAGAGGTGCTGCACGAGGACCACCGGGCGGTCCGCGGCCTGCCAGCTGTCCATCAGGGCGGCGATGTTGTCCTCTGCGGCCGGGTTGTTGCGGGGCCCCCAGAAGGACGCGTCGTCGAAGCCCTTCTGCACGTCGATGACCAGCAGGGCACTGTCGGGGGCGATCTCGATCGCGGTCTGTGTCATGGCTCCATGCTGTCCGCCGCGGCGCGGGCCCGACAGCACCACCGGTGTCCCGAATCGATGAGATCCTGCCAACCTGGCAGTCCCGGCCGAGCGCCCCTGGCAGGATGCCGTCATGCACCGCGTCGCGATCGTCGTCCAGCCCGGCATCCGCAGCTTCGACCTGGCCGTGATCACCGAGGTCTGGGGGCCCGACCGCAGCCGCGACGGGGTGCCGGCCTTCGAGCTGCGCCGGTGCGCCCTGGAGCCCGGTCCGATCCCCCTGCCCGGCGGGCTGACGCTGGCCCCCGACCGCGCGCTCGACTGGCTGGCCACCGCGGACCTGGTCGTCGTACCGGCGCTCGCCGAGCCGGCCGATCCGACGCCCGAGCCCGTCCTCGCCGCCCTGCGCGCGGCGCACGCCCGGGGCGTGCCCGTCGCCGCCCTGTGCGCCGGAGCGTTCGTCCTGGCGGAGGCCGGGCTGCTGGACGGCCGCCGGGCGGTCACCCACTGGTGGCTGGCGCCGCAGCTCGCCGCGCGCTACCCGGCGGTCGTGGTCGAGGACGCCCCCCTCTACGTGGAGGACGACGGGCTGTGGACCTCCGCCGGGGTGGCCTCGGGGATCGACCTCTGCCTGCACCTGGTCCGGGAGGCGCACGGCGCCGAGGCCGCCGCCGCCATCGCCCGTTCGATGGTGACGGGCCCCTTCCGCACCGGGGACCACGCCCAGTACCTGGACCGGCCCGTCCCGGCCGCGGACCGGACCGCCGAGGCGCTGGCCACCGTACGGGAGCGCGCCCTGCGCTCCCTCGACCAACCGCTGGACGTGGCCACCCTGGCCCGCTGGGCCGGGATGTCCGCGCGGTCCTTCGCCCGCCATTTCACCGCGGCCACCGGCACCACCCCGCACCGCTGGCTGCTGGAACACCGGCTGGACGCGGCCCGCAAGCTCCTGGAGCGCACCGACCATCCCGTTCCGGAGGTGGCCCGCCGGGCCGGATTCGCCAGCGAGGTCACCTTCCGCCAGCACTTCACCTCGTACGTCGGCCTCGGCCCCCGCGCCTACCGGGCGGCTGCCGCCGCCCCTGCAGCCGACCCCAAACCCACTGGACAGTGTTAAAAAGGGCTCATGACGGGACGTTTTGGTCGCCAGCCGACCGGGTGGGGTTCGCGCCTTCTCGCGCGCCTGTCCCGGTGGGGGCGCAGCGTCGCCGGTCAGGTCTTCGCCCTCCAGGCGGCGATCGTGCTGCTGCTGATCGCCGCCGCCGCGGTGGCGCTGGTGTTCCAGGCCCGGTACGACAGCCAGCGCGACGCCCGCCACCGCTCGCTCGCGGCCGCCGAGGCCTTCGCGCACGCCCCCGGCCTCCCCGCGGCGCTGAAGTCGGCGGATCCGACCGCCGCGCTCCAGCCGCTGGCCGAGGCCGCCCGCCGGGGCTCGGGCGTCGACTTCATCGCCGTGATGAACACCGACGGGATCCGCTACACCGACTCGCGGCCCGAGCTGATCGGCCAACGGGCCACCGGCGACCTCGGCCGCGCCGTCGCCGGGGAGTCCTTCACCGAGACCTTCACCGGCGAGCCGAGCGACGCCGTCCGGGCCGTGGTCCCCGTACGGGACGCGAGCGGCGCGATCGTCGGCCTGGTCGGCACCGGCATCGAGGTGGCGAACGTCTCCCAGGTGGTCGAGGGCCAGTTGCCGCTGCTGCTCGGCGCCGCGGCGGGCGGCCTGCTGCTGGGCACGGGCGGCGCCGCCCTGGTCAGCCGGCGCCTGCGGCGCCAGACCCGAGGGCTGGGCGCCGCCGAGATGACCCGGATGAACGAGCACCACGAGGCCGTCCTGCACGCCGTGCGCGAGGGCGTGCTGATCATCGGCGCCGACCGGCGGCTGGTCCTGGCCAACGACGAGGCCCGCCGGCTCCTCGACCTGTCCCCCGAGGCCGAGGGGCGCCCCGTCGCCGAACTCGGCCTCGACCCGCGCACCACCGAGCTGCTGGCCTCCGGCCGGGTCGTGACGGACCTCGTCCACCTGGCGGGCGACCGGCTCCTCGCGGTCAACGTACGGCCCACCAAGCCGTACGCGGGCCGGCCCACCGGCAACGTGGTGACCCTGCGCGACTCCACCGAGCTCGCGGCGCTCTCCGGCCGTGCGGAAGTGGCCCGCAGCCGGCTCCAGCTGCTGTACGACGCCGGGGTGCGGATCGGTACGACCCTGGACGTGGTGCGGACCGCCGAGGAGCTGTCGGAGGTCGCCGTGCCCCGCTTCGCGGACTTCGTCACGGTGGAGCTGCTGGAGCCGGTGCTGCGCGGCGACGAGCCCTCGCTGGTCACCGGCATCTACACCGAGATGCGCCGGGCGGCCATCTCCGGGATCCGCGCCGACTCGCCGCTCCAGCCGGTCGGCGACGTCATCCGGTTCGTAGTGCCGACGGCCCCGATGGCGGCGGCCCTGGACGCCGGGCACGCGGTGCTGGCGGCCGACCTGAACGCGGCCATGGGCTGGCGGGCCCAGGACTCCCAGGGCACCCGGGTGGCCCTGGACTACGGGCTGCACTCGCTGATCTCCGTACCCCTCCAGGCGCGGGGCGTGGTCCTCGGCATGGCCAACTTCTGGCGGGCCGACACCCCCGAGCCCTTCGACGAGGAGGACCTCTCCTTCGCGGAGGAGCTGGGCGCCCGCGCGGCCGTCTCCATCGACAACGCCCGCCGCTTCACCCGCGAGCACGCGATGGCGGTGACCCTCCAGCGCAGCCTGCTGCCCCGGGTGCTGCCCGACCAGAACGCCGTAGACGTGGCCTTCCGCTACCTGCCCGCGAAGGCGGGCGTGGGCGGGGACTGGTTCGACGTGATCCCGCTGCCGGGCGCCCGGGTGGCGCTGGTCGTCGGCGATGTCGTCGGGCACGGGGTGCACGCGGCGGCCACCATGGGCCGGCTGCGGACCGCCGTGCACAACTTCTCCACGCTGGACCTGCCGCCCGACGAGCTGCTCGGGCACCTGGACGAGCTGATCAACCGGATCGACCAGGACGAGACCGGGGGCGGCGCGGACGAGGACGAGAGCAACCCCGAGGGGGTGGCAGGAACGGCCGGGATCACCGGCGCCACCTGTCTCTACGCGGTCTACGACCCGGTCTCCGGGCGCTGCTCGATGGCCAGCGCCGGACACCCCGGACCCGCGCTGATCCGCCCCGACGGGCAGGTGGAGTTCCCCGAGCTGCCCACCGGGCTCCCGCTCGGCGTGGGCGGCATGCCCTTCGAGGCCGCCTCGTTCCGGCTGCCCGAGGGAAGCCGGCTGGTGCTGTTCACCGACGGCCTGGTGGAGGACCGCGACCGGGACTTCGACACCGGCCTGCGCCTGCTGGGCGACATCCTGTCGCGGCCCGGCCGCAGCCCCGACCAGGCCTGTTCGGACGTGCTCGCGGCGATGCTGTTCCCGGTGCCGAGCGACGACATCGCCCTGCTGGTCGCCGACACCCGGCGGCTGGAGGCCGACCGGATCGCCGAGTGGGAGGTGCCGGGCGAGCCCGCGGCCGTCTCGCGGGTGCGCAACGCGGGCTCGGCGCAGCTCGCCGCCTGGGGCCTGGAGGACATCTCCTTCACCACCGAGCTGATCCTCAGCGAGCTGATCACCAACGCCATCCGGTACGGGAGCGCGCCCGTCCGGGTCCGCCTGCTGCGCGACCGCAGCCTCATCTGCGAGGTCTCCGACGGCAGCAGCACCTCCCCGCACCTGCGGTACGCGGCCACCACCGACGAGGGCGGGCGCGGGCTGTTCCTCGTCGCCCAGTACGCCGAACGCTGGGGCACCCGCTACACCGAGCGGGGCAAGGTCATCTGGGCCGAGCTGCCGCTGACCGGGAGCGCGGAGCCGCCGGCGCCGGCCCCGATGGACCTGGACGCGCTGGAGGACCTGGCCTGGTGACCGCGACGGGCCCGGCGGCTCACGCCTGCCGGGTCACGTCTGCCGGGTCCGGGCCAGCAGCACGGCCACGTCGTCCTGCTGGGCGTGCGGAAGCAGCCGCTCCAGGATCCCGTCGCACAGCTCCTCCAGCGGCTGCCGCGCCCCGCGCAGGGCCTGTGCCAGCTCGTCCATGCCCTCGTCGAGGTCCCGGTCCCGGGCCTCGATGAGGCCGTCGGTGTAGAGCACGAGCAGGCTCCCGGGGGGCAGCCGCACCTCCTCGGTGCGGAAGTCCCGGCCGCCGGTGCCGAGCGGGGTCCCGGGCGGCCCGTCGAGGAAGGTGATGCTCCCGTCGGTGGCGACCACGGCCGGCGGCGGGTGGCCCGCGCGGGCGACCACACAGCCGCCGGTCGCCGGGTCGTGCACGGCGTACACGCAGGTCGCCATCTCGTCCTCGCCCAGGTCGGCCACCACGGCGTCGAGCGAGCGCAGCATCTGCGCCGGGGGCACGTCGTGGCGCGCGAGGGTCCGTACCGCGGTGCGCAACTGCCCCATGACGGCCGCCGCGTGGATCCCGTGGCCCATCACGTCCCCGATGACCAGCCCGGTCCGGCCGCCGGGCAGCGGGATGGCGTCGAACCAGTCCCCGCCGACGTCGTGGTCGCTGGCCGGCAGGTAGCGCCCGGTGAGTTCGAGACCGGGAACCTCGGGCAGCGCGCTGTTGGTGAGGCTGCGCTGGAGGGTCAGGGCGGCGTACCGCTGGCGGGTGTACATCCGGGCGTTGTCGATGTTGAGGGCCGCACGTGCGACCAGCTCGTCGACGAGCACGCAGTCCTGCTCGTCGAAGGGCTCCCGCTCGCGCGTCCGCGTCACCGCGACGGCGCCGAGCACGGTGCCGCGGGCGACCAGCGGGATCATGCGCGCCGAGCCGAGGGTGGCGAGGTAGGCGCGCAGGGCGTCCGCGCGCGGGGACGTGATCAGCGCCGGGATGTCGGAGACGTACAGGTTCATGGGCCGCCCCTCGGCGATGACCTGCTCGTAGACGGTGCCCAGGGGGATCTGGAAGGTCTGGCCGGCGGCGAGTTTGGCGGTGGGGGCCGTCGGGTCGGGGAAGTGGGCCGCCAGGCGGCGCAGGACACCGGCCGTCGAGGCGGCGGGCACCCCGCCCTCGTCGGGACCCAGTACCGCTTCGAGCAGCTGTACGTCGGCCGAGTCCGCGAGTTGCGGTACCAGCACCTCCACGATCTCCTGGGCGGTCTGGCGGAGGTCCAGGGTCGTGCCGATGCGGGTGCCCGCCTCCGCCAGCAGGGCGAACCGGTGCCGGGCCCGTTCGGCCTCGGCCTGGGCCTGCTGGCCCTCGGTGATGTCGATGAGGGAGGCGATCAGGCCGAGGGGCCGCCCGGAGCCGTCCAGCAGCGGGGCGTAGGAGCAGGACCAGGTCCGGTCGTGGTCGGGGTCGGCGGGGGTGCGCCCGGTGCGGCGGACGTCGACGACGGCGGTGCCCTCGTCGAGGACCTGGCGCATCGTCGCCTCCAGCGCGGTGGCGTTGACCCCGGGCACCACCTCGGTGAGGCGTTTGCCGAGGTGCTCCGAGGCGGCGACGCCGTTCATCCGGGCCAGCGCGTCGTTGACCCGCAGGAAGCGCAGGTCGGGGCCGAGGGTGGCGAGGCCGATGGGCGACTGGGTGAAGAGGCTCTGGAGGGCTGCGAGGGAGTCGCGCATGTGGAGGACCTCGGAGGTCTCCACGGCGATGAGCATGGCCCCCGTACGGCCCTGCGGGTCGACGGCGGGGACGATCCACATCTCCATCCGGACCCGGTGGCCGTCGCGGTGGCGGACGGGCAGGGTGCCGACCACGGTCTCCCCGGCCTGGACGCGCCGGGTCAGCTCGTCGGCGAGCTCGTGGTTGGCCTCGGGGACGAGGACGGAGGTGCCGGGGCGGCCCAGGATGTCCTCGGGGCGGTGCCCGAGCAGGTCCTGGGCGGCGAGCGACCACTCCACGATGCGTCCGTCGGCGTCCTCCCGCCACAGGGCGATCGGCAGCAGCTCGCGGAGCACGCCCGCGTAGCCGACAGCCGCCACGGGCTGGTCCGGCACCTCGCTCGTCGACTGGTAAGTGTCCAATGCACCGACCTCACCCCGGGGGGCCTGATTCCTACCGATTCACCCTATCCGAGGCCTGGGCGCGGGGCTCTGTGTACGGCGACCTGCCCTCAGCCGATCCCGGCGGGGGCGCGCACCGGCGAGCCGGACCCGGTCCGGGAGCCGCGGTCCCGGTGGTGTCACGCGTGCCCGATCAGGTCCCCCACGCCGCCCCTGGTCACCGCCGTCACCGCGATCCCCGCCCGGTCGAGCAGGCCCGCCGCGACGGTCGCCCGGCGGCCGCTGCCGCAGACCACCCAGATCTCCCGGTCCCGGGGCAGCTCGCCGATCCTGCGGGGCAGTTCGGCGAGGGGCACGGCCAGGGTGCCCGGGATGCCGCCCTCCGGGCGGTCCGGCCGTACGTCGAGCACCCGCGTCCCGGCGAGGCGCCCGGCCAGCTCGGCCGCGTCCGCGGTGCGGAAGCTGCGCAGCGGTCGCCCTGCGGCGGCCCAGGCGTCGACGCCTCCCGCCAGATACCCGGCGACGTTCTCGTATCCGATCCGCAGCAGCTGGACCATCGCCTCGTGGGCGGCCTCCTCGGCCGGTTCCGGCAGCACCAGCACGAGCCGCGTGCCGAAGGGCACGGTCTCGCCGACCAGGCTCGCGAAGCGCTCGTCCAGCTCGTCGCAGATCGAGTCCGGCAGGTGGGCGGCGGCGAAGGCCGCGCGGTCGCGCCCGTCGACGACCTGCGCACCGCCCCCGGCCAGTCCCTCCACCACGGCCGGGGTGAGCGGCCGCAGCGTGGGCGGGCCGCCGAGCACCCGCGGCCCGGACCGGTTGATCGGCGCCATGTGCTGGTAGTAGGCGGGGTACGGAGGCAGGCCCGACAGCCGTCCCCGCACGAACTCCTCCTCGTCCTGGGCGGCCAGCACCGGGTTGGTGCGCCGCTCGGCGCCCACGGTGGTGGTCCGCTCCCCCGACACCGGGCCGGCCGCGCAGGAGCTGCCCGCGCCGTGCGTCGGGAGGACGCGGGTGGTGTCGGGCAGCAGGGCGAGCCGCCGCAGCGTCCGGAACTGGGCCCGCGCGAGTTCCTCCGTACGGTCGCTGCCCGACAGGTCGGTCCGGCCGGCGTTGCCGACGAGGAGGCTGCCGCCGGTGAAGACGGCCGAGGGCGCCCGCCGCGTGCCGTCGAAGCCGCCGGGGCCGCCGGGTCCCTCGGGTCCCTCGAAGACGAGGTACGAAGTGTGTTCGGCAGTGTGGCCGGGCGTGTCCATGGCCCGTACGGTCACGTCCCCGAAGGCGAGTTCGTCGTCCTCCGCCATCGCCAGGTGGTCGAACGCGTAGGGCGCGCGGGCCGGTCCGGCCACCGTGGCACCGGTCGCCGCGCGGACCTCCAGCGCGCCGGAGACGTAGTCGTTGTGCACGTGCGTCTCCAGGACGTACCGGATGCGCACCCCCCTGGCGGTACAGGACTCCATCAGCTCCCAGCTGTCCCGCTGCGGGTCGACGAGCGCGGCCTCGTCACCGCTCACCAGCAGGTAGCTGGTGTCGCCGAGCGATGCGGTGGTCATGATCTCGATCGTTGCCCCGGCGCCCTTCATACGACCACCACCTCGACACAGGCCACGGGATTGCAGCCGTAGCCATGGGCGTTCCACGGGGCCCGCAGCGGCTGCGTGTCGCCGTGGGCGTCGGTCGCGCGGGACAGCAGCCGGTACGGGCCGGGCCGGGCGGGCGTCCACCGGTACGACCAGCCGCTCCAGCCGTACGGGCCGACCGGCGGTTCGAGCTCGGCCGCGTGCCAGCCCCGGTCGCCGTCGCGGTCCCCGTCGTCGTCCTCGCACTCGGCCCGCACCTCGACGCTCCGTACGGGTACCCCGCCGCCCGACCAGGCCCGGCCGCGCACGACGGTCTCGTGGTCGCGGCGCACGGCCGTGTCCGGCTCGGGCACGGTGATGAGCGACTTGACGCGTACGGTCGTCACGGGGCCCTCGGGGGTGCCGCGCGAGGCGCTGTAGACGTATTCCTCGGCCTGGAAGACGCCGGTGAACGGACCGGTCACGGCCCGCGCCCCGACCAGCCACTTCACGTCGGCGACCGCGTACCGGCCGGGGACCACCAGGCGGACCGGGGCCCCGTGCTCGGGTGCGAGGGGCTCGCCGTTCATACGGGTGGCGAGGAGGGTGTCCGGGTGGAGGGCGACGGTGCGCGGGAGGCTGCGCTCGAAGGGCGTGCGGCGGCCGTGCACCGGGCCGGAGTCGGCTCCGGTGAAGACGATCTCCACGGCCGCCGGATCGATCCGGGCCCGGTCGGCGAGGGAGCGGAAGGGCACGCCGGCGAAGTGCGCGCAGCCCACGGCCTGTTGGCTCCACGGCAGGCCGGGCGGGAGGGGCGACATCAGGCTGCGGCCGTTGCCCGCGCACTCCACGACGACGTCGAGCTCCCGGTGCTCCAGCGCGAGCAGTTCCTCGTAGCCGATGCCGAAGGGAGCGGCCGCGGCGCCGCCGACCTGGAGCCGCCACCGGCCGGGGTCGGTCCGCGGGATGCCGAAGTGGTCGCGTACGAAGAAGGCGTCCACGGGTGTGACGGGCTCGGCGAGCGCGGCGGACGGCGTCTGGGCGTTGTACGGGTCGGCCGTGACCGTCTCGGGCGCCCAGACCGTGGCTCCGGGCCCCGGCGAAACGGGCCATGTGGTCATGGCTCCACCTCCGTCGGACTCGTACGGGGCACGACGCGGATTTCTTTCAGAGTACGTCCGGCAAAGTCTTGACTCAGGGCGAATAGGGAGGAAACTCATCAATACACCGGATAACCGGATAGAGCCGCACCTCCCTCTGGAGACGTCCTGAGGCCCGCGTGACCCTAGTCCAGGCTCTGGCCAGGCCCCCGGCAGGTCTTGTCGACCAGGGGAGCCATCGGCGACGGCGGATGGCTCATGGAATCGACGGACTGCCGGGGACTGTCTTGTGTCCGCCCCCGGGCCCGCCGTCGCGATTCCTCCTCGGCAAGGACCCGAACCCGCGCGCCGCCCGGTGTCAGAGGATGACCGGCCGGGGCGCGTCCGCCGTCCCGAGGACCCCCGCGATGCCCTGCGCGAGGCAGGGGATCCGGTGCGCCGGGATGCCCGCGATGTTGATGCGCCCCGAGGTCGTGCCGTAGATGGCGAACTGCCTGCGCAGCCGGAGCATCTGGTGCGAGGTGAGCGGCAGCATCGAGAACATCCCCTTCTGCCGCGCGAGCGTCCGCGCCTGCTGCTCGCAGCCCAGATTGCTCAAGTGGGCGGTCAGATCGGCCCGGTTGGCCATGATCCGGCCCCGCATGACGTCCAGCTCGGTCCGCCAGGCGGCCCGGAGCCCCTCGTCCTCCAGGATCGTGGTCACGACGGCCGCCCCGTGCTCGGGCGGCATCGAGTACAGCGTCCGGGCAGCGTTCTGCAGGGCCGTCTCGGCGTGCCGTACGGCCTGGGCCGAGGCGCCGAGCACGATGGCGCAGCCCACGCGGTCGCTGTAGAGGCCGAAGTTCTTCGAGCAGCTGACGGCGATCAGCATCTCCGGCACGCGCGCCGCCAGCATCCGCGTGGCCAGCAGGTCGGCCTCCAGGCCGTCGCCGAGCCCGTGGTAGGCGAGGTCGACGAAGGGCACCCAGCCGCCGCGGACGGCCGACTCGGCCAGCGCCTCCCAGTCGTCGAGCAGCGGGTCCACGCCGGTGGGGTTGTGGCAGCAGCCCTGGAGCAGGACGACGTCGTCGCGCCGCGCGTCCCGCAGTTCGCGCAGCACGCCGGCCGTGTCGAAGCCGCCCTCGGAGTCGCGCCAGCCGAACGTACGGACCTTCAGCCCGGCGGCCTCCAGGATGGGCCGGTGGTTGACGTAGGCCGGGTCGCTGATCCACACCGTGGTGCCCGGGCGGGTCCGGCAGATCAGATCGGCCAGCAGCCGCAGCGCGCCGGAGCCCGCGACGGTCTGCACGGCCGCGGCCCGGTCGGCCGGTCCGCCCGGGCCGGAGCCCAGGACCAGGTCCAGCAGCGAGCGGTTGAAGGCGGCGTTGCCGGAGAGGCCGCGGTACTCCTTGGACTCCGAGCGCTGCGCCAGGCGGAGCTCGGCCTCGCGCACGGCGGCCATGACGGGCGTGGTGCCCGTCTGGTCGCGGTAGACGCCGAGGACGAGGTTCAGGCGCTCGGGCCGCTCGTCGTCACCGAATTCGTACGTCAGGTCCCACAGCGGGTCGGTGGGCGGCGGGGGGAGGAGCTCAAGCATCTGCGGGAACCTTGGGTCGGGGACGGCGGTTGGCGAGGACGACGCCGGCGGTGATGAGGGGGACGCCGATGAGCACGGCGAGGGTCGGCGACTCGCCGAGCAGGGGGACGGCGAGGAGGACGACGGCGACGGGGCTGAGGCTGCCGACGACGGAGCTGCGCTCGGCGCCGAGCCTGCGGATGGCGAAGGCGTACAGCAGGCCGGCGCACAGCCCGACCCCGAGCCCCTGCACCACGAGGAACAGCACGATGTCGCTGCCCGCCGCGTGCGCGATGCCCGTCGGGAGCACCCCGGTCAGGACGAGGAGTCCGATCACCGCGAAGGAGGGCAGGCACAGCAGTCCGATCGATCCGACGGGATCGAGGTCCACCTCGCGCAGGCCCACCGTGTAGAGGGCCCACAGTCCGCTGGCGACCAGGAGGATGCCGGAGCCGGCGAGCACGTCGGTGTCCACGGGGACGACGTAGCGCCAGACGAGGGCGGCGACACCGGCCGCGATCAGCGCGAGTCCGGCCGTCTGCGTCCCGCGGGGAACGCCGTGCCCGCGACGGATCATGATCGCGGAGACGAAGAGCGGGACCATCCCGGGGACGATCGAGCCGACGAACGCGGCGGAGGTCAGGGCGCCGCCGTGCATGGCCGCCAGGAAGAAGGGCACCCCGGCACCGCAGATGATCTTGGCCGCGGCGCCCGGCCGTACCGCCGCGATCTTGCGACGGCGTCGCCACAGGGCGGGGAACAGGACGACGAGGGGCACGCCGAACCGCAGCAGGGCCGCGTCGGCGGGCAGCAGGGAGGAGGCGCTCAGGGCGCGGGCGCTGAGCGCGAAGGCGGCCCAGATGGCCACGGTCACCAGCAGCGCCAGCATGCCCTCGGCCTGAGGGGAGAGCCCGCGCCGGCCGGGGTGTCCGGCCCGCGGGCCCGCCGCATCGGGAGGCGCGGCCGCCGGGGTGGTGTTCGTCGCGACCAAGGAAATTGCTCCAGCCTCTGAGACCGGGCCGGTCCGGCCCGTTCCGGGGCAACGTTAGGGCTTCGGGTGGGGCAGCCGATTGCCAGTTCTGCCGCTCGGACATACGTTTGGGGCAGAATCTGCCAAGGAGTGGCCATGGACTCAGTCGATCTGCAGATCATCCGGGAATTGCAGGCCGACGGGCGCCTGTCCAACCAGGACCTCGCCGACCGCGTACGGCTGTCCCCGTCGCCCTGTCTGCGCCGGGTCCGGCGCCTGGAGGAGGCGGGCCTCATCCGCGGCTACACGGCCATGGTCGACCAGGTCGCCTTCGGGCTCCCGGTCACCGTCTTCGTCCGGATCCGCCTGGAACGCCACACGGCGGAAGCGGTCCGGGTGTTCGAGGAGCACGTCGCGGTCATCGAGCACATCCAGGACTGCTACCTGATGGCGGGCAGCAGCGACTACCTGCTCCGCGTGGTCATCGAGGACCTCGAAGCCTACGAGGCCCTGGTGCGCCACCGGATCCACGCGATCCCCGGCATCGCCTCCATCGAGTCGAGCTTCGCGTACGGCAGCGTCAAACAGTCCCGTACGTACCCCCGCCCCAGCCCTGGGGGCACCTCCCGGCGGTAGCCGGGGGGAGGGTCCGCGCGCCCGCGCCGACGCGTCTGCGTACGGCCGCGGCCTACCGGGCGCCGCCCGCGGCCTTCTCGAAGGCGGCGTAGGCGGCCGCATCGAAGAGGACGAACCGCACCTCGTCCACCGAGGTGGGCGTCGTGCGTACGGTCTCCACCGCGATCCGCGCCCCGTCGTCCATGGGCCAGCCGTAGACACCGGTGGAGATGGCCGGGAAGGCGACCGTACGGGCCCCCAGCTCGTCGGCGATCCGCAGCGATTCGCGGTAGCAGGAGGCCAGCAGCCCGGAGCGGTCCTCCTCGCGCGACCAGACCGGGCCGACGGTGTGGATGACGTACTCGGCGGGGAGCCGGCCGGCCGTGGTGGCGACGGCCCGGCCCGTCGGCAGGCCCTTGCCGTAGTGCGAGCGGCGCAGGTCCTCGCAGGCCGCGAGGATCTCCGGCCCGCCGCGCCGGTGGATGGCGCCGTCGACCCCGCCGCCGCCGAGCAGCGAGGAGTTCGCCGCGTTCACGATGGCGTCGGCCGCCTCGGCGGTGATGTCGCCGAGGACCAGGGTGATGCGGACCATCGGGATTCCCTTCGGGTCAGGAGGCCGGCGCGAGCGCGCCGGTGAACAGCCCGCGCAGCGTGTGGAGTCCGGCGACCAGCCAGGCCGCGACCAGGAAAGCGTACAGAGCGACGGCGAGCCAGACGTAGGCGTTCAGGCCCGTGTGGCGCGCCAGCCCCTCCGCGCCGGTGACACGGGTACCGACGGGAAAGGTGAGGGCCCACCACGTCATCGAGAACTTCATGCCCCGGCGCAGGGCCCGCACCACCACCGCGCCGGCGAGCACGAACCACAGCAGGGCGAAGCCCATCACGGGCACGCCGTAGATCACCGCGAGCATCCTGAAGCCCTCGGCGTAGGGGGCCGCGATCACCCGCGGGGCGGTGTCGGCGAAGTTGTTCGCCGCCGTCGCGGACTGGCCCGGCGGGCCGAGCACCAGGAACAGCGTCGGGGTCAGGGCTAGGCCGTCTCTTTCGGATCTTGCCGGTTAAGCCCGCGTTGTCTGGTGCCGTGCATCGCAAGGCGGAGGGGCGCCCGAGTACTGGACGTACT
>NZ_JBVIFS010000038.1:0-60379 GCF_055571215.1 Streptomyces sp. NPDC030995 | reverse complement strand
AACCCCGGCCCTTCGTCTGGACGAAGACAGCCGACGAGATCCTCGACAAAGTCGCCGCCTACTGCCACCGAATCTCTGACTCAGGTCACTAGGGGGTGTCCGGCGGATCAGGGCCGGGCCCGGGGCGGCTGGCACCGCGCCTTGCCGCGTTGTCGTCGATCGCCGACGTCCCCCAGCTAACGCTGGGAGGTGCCCCCACCGCGTCGACTCACTCCTCCGCCTTGCAATCCACGGCACCAGCCGCCCCGGGCTATCCGACCCTGATCCGCCGGACACCCCCTAGTGCTGTGACCGGGGCCGGTGGATCCGGACCCACGGATCCAGGCGCGCCCTGTGGCCAGCGGCGGATCCTGATGCGACGCTGGGCGGTATGAACATCCCTTTCCTGGACAACTGGCTGAACCGGCGTGAAACGGAACAGGGTGCGGGGCTCGCCGCCGCCCTCGCGGACGATCCCGAGGGCGTGGCCGAGTTGTTCTCGGAGTGCGAGATGCTGCGTGTCCAGGCGCGGGCGGCCGGGCTCGAACTCGACGAGAGCCAGGCCTCGTTGGAAGAGCTCGACCAGCTGATGCCCCGCTGGCGGCGGGACCCCGAGATCGTGCCCTGGCTGGGCAACGACGCCGGCTTCTACCTCGGGACCGTGATCATCCGGACCATCCCGGGCGCCGGCTGGCAGGTGTGGCCCAACGGCCAGCCGGTGATCCGGCTGGCCTCGGGCCGCGAGCTGAACGTGATCGAGTCGGGGGTGTCCTGGGCGATGACCGGATCCCCCGAGCTCAGCCAGGCGTACGCCGAGGCCTCCGAGGCCTGAACGAGCTTTCCGCCCCTTTGAGGCGTGTCGGAGCGAAGTACCCTTCCGCGCCTGGATAGTTTGCGCTGACCTCGACACACCGACCACTGGGCAGGGCAGCGCATGGCCGTCGATCCGTTGATCGAGCTACGGGACGTCAACAAGCACTTCGGACAGTTGCACGTACTGCGGGACATCAACCTCACCGTCGGCCGCGGGGAGGTGGTGGTGATCATCGGCCCCTCCGGCTCCGGGAAATCGACCCTGTGCCGGGCGATCAACCGGCTGGAGACCGTCGAGTCGGGCACGATCCTGCTCGACGGGAAACCGCTGCCCGCCGAGGGCAAGGACCTGGCGCGGCTGCGCGCCGAGGTGGGGATGGTCTTCCAGTCCTTCAACCTCTTCGCGCACAAGACCGTCCTCGCCAACATCTCGCTCGCGCAGGTCAAGGTCCGCGGCCGCAAGAGGGGGGAGGCGGACCAGCGCTCCCGGGAGCTCCTGGACCGCGTCGGCCTCGCCGACCAGGCCGCCAAGTTCCCCGCGCAGCTCTCGGGCGGCCAGCAGCAGCGCGTGGCCATCGCCCGCGCCCTCGCCATGGACCCCAAGGCCCTGCTCTTCGACGAGCCCACCTCCGCCCTCGACCCCGAGATGATCAACGAGGTGCTGGAGGTCATGCAGCAGCTCGCCCGCGAGGGCATGACCATGGTCGTGGTCACCCACGAGATGGGCTTCGCCCGCTCCGCCGCCAACCGCGTGGTCTTCATGGCCGACGGACGGATCGTCGAGGACCGGACCCCGGAGCAGTTCTTCACGGCCCCGGAGAGCGACCGGGCCAAGGACTTCCTGTCCAAGATCCTCAAGCACTAGGTCTTGGGCCCGGCCGCCCGTGGCGGCAGCCGTGGATCACTGCTCGCGCAGCGGCACCGAGACGTAGCTGGGATCGGTGCGCGGCGAGGAGAAGGTCAGCTGCGCACCGGTGGGGTTGTGCTCGATGTAGAGCGGATCGACCGTGTCGATGACGAAGGCGAGCTTGTGGCCCGCGGGCACGTCGTAGGCGGTGGAGAACAGCTCCAGGTCCACGCCGAAGGCCTGCCCGGGGGTCTTTCCGTGGAAGGTGTACGGGGCGTTGCTGACGAGCTTGCCGATGCCGAGCGGGCCCACGTCGTAGAGGTACGCGACGAAGGTCCCGTCGGCCTTGGTGGGCGTGACGGTGGTGTGCAGCCGGACGGTGCCGCGGACCTGGCGCGCCGTGTCGTAGCGCTGTGACTGCCAGACGGCGGCGAAGGCCCGGGGGAGGAGCGGGATGGAGGCGGTCGGGGGCGCCTTGACGAGCTGGTCGAGGATGCTGGAGAGGAAGACGATGCCGCCGTTGGCGCCGGAGTCGACATTGGCGAAGAGGTGCTCGCTGTCGGAGAGGGCGAGCTTCTCGGTGCCGCCGGAGCCGACCGACTTCCAGTCGGCGTAGCCCTCGTAGCCGTCGCCGCTGCGGGTCTTGAGCTGCACCGGGGCCTCGGTGTCGACGCCGTTGGGATCGCCCTTGAGGTAGCGGTCGAACCAGCGGTGGGCGCTGGTCCAGGTGTCGTTGGGCAAGCCGAAGAGACCGGTCGCCTCGGGGGTGGCGTGGTCGCCGGGGCGGAACTCCAGGCGCTTGGGTCCGGTGAGCTGCTCGTAGAACTTCGCGTACTGGTTGGGCGGGAAGATGGTGTCGCCCCAGGCGTTGCCGAGCATGATCGCGGCGCCGTTGGCGTTGATCCGGTCCACCTGCTCGGAGGCCGAGCGCTTCTTGCCCCATTCGATCATCTGCTGCTCCCGGTCCAGCCGGGAGCCGAGGAAGTCGCCGAGGATCGACTGGAGTTCGGGGCCGGGGCGGCCGGTGAGGTAGCCGGAGGCGCCGAGCACCGCGGCGGCCTGGAGGTGCTGGGTGCGGCCGGAGTAGATGGACTCGATGAGGTCGGCCCAGCCGCTCATCGCGACCACGGCCTTGATGCGCGGGTCGTGCGCGGAGGCCAGCAGGCTGATGCCGGCGCCGTACGAGACCCCGCCGAGGCCGATGTGGTCGGCGTCGGCGGGGGAGTTGGCCAGGGCCCAGTCGATGACGGCGCTGACGTCGGCGATGTCCGGCGGGCCGGCCACCTCGATCCGGCCCCCGGAGAGCCAGAAACCGCGGGAGGTGTAACTGACCACGACGTAGCCGGAGTCGGCCAGCTTCTTGGCCTGGGCAATGTATTCGATCTGCGGCAGGGCCCAGCTGGTGGGCAGCACGATCAGCGGGTACTTCCGGCCGCTCTCGGCCCCTGCCGGGGTGAAGACGTTGCCCTTGAGGGTGATGCCGCCGGAGCCGGGGATGTCGTGGAAGGTCACCCCCGAAGAGGCGCCGGCGGTGACCGCGACGGTGGCGGCGGGAGCCGCCTGGGCCTGGTGGGGGGCCAGGCCCAGGGCGGCTGCCGCCAGCACGACCGCCGCGGCTGCGGCGGTGGTGGTGCGTTGCATCAATCGCTCCTCGCGTACGCCGGGGGTATAAAAGTGACCCGACGGTAACGGGAGGGGATTACTGAAGGTAACCCGTGAGTAAGTTACGTGCTGGTAACAATTAAACGGTTGTCAGGCGACGTGTTCCGGCCAGTCGGCCGCTGGGCCCGCCGGCCGCTCGGCCAGCCGTCAGCCGTTCTGCGGGGCGCCGGACAGCGCGCTCTTGGCCTTCCACTGGTCCCACGACAGGTTCCACTCGCCGTAGCCGTTGCCGAGCTCCGCATTGCCCTTGGAGCCGTCGCCGACGACCTCGAAGGGGTCGCCGACCTGCACCTCGGCGTAGAAGGACGCGGCGTCGGAGTCGCTCATCCCGACACAGCCCGAACTGGTGTTGGCGCGGCCGAAGTTGGCGCTGTTCCACGGCGCGGCGTGCGCGTACATGCCCGACCAGGTCAGCCGCATCGAGTAGTCGACCATCTTGTCGTAGGCGTCGCCCAGGCCCACCGTCTGGGAGTCCATCCGGATGGTGCCCTCCTTGGACATCAGCACCATCTTCCCGGACCAGGAGGCCTTCTTGCCGCCCGGGGTGCCGGCCGAGACGGAGATGGTGCGGACGGTCTGGCCGTCCTCGACCACCTTCAGCTTCTTGGTGTCGAGACTGACCTCCATCCGGCGGTCCTTGCCGATCTTGAACTCGGTGTTGTAGTCCCGGGCGAAGAGTCCGCCGCCCTTGCCGGAGTCCACACCGTTCAGGTTCATCTCGACCTTCACGTCGGTGCCGGACTTCCAGTACTCCTTCGGCCGCCAGTCCACCCGGTCCTTGCCGGAGTAGTCCTTGAACCAGCCCCAGGAACCCTCGGTGTTGTTCGAGGTGCTGACCTTCAGCTGCTTCTCCACCTCGGCCTTGTTGGTCACCGGGTTGTCGAAGACGAGCGAGACCGGCATCGCGACGCCCACCGTGCTGCCCTTGGGCACGTTGATCGCGACCTTGTTCACCTTGTCGGCGGCGCCGGTCTTGAACTGGGTGGCCGCGCTCTGACTGTCGGTGTTCTGCGCCTCCACCTTGTAGTCCGTGCCCGGCGAGGCGTTGCGCTCGGAGGTCCAGGTCTTGCCGTCGGCGGATATCTGGCCGGCCAGCTCCCCGCCCTTGCCGTCCGTCACCTTCACCAGCGCGAGCTTGCCGTCGGCGATGGTCACCTTGACCGGCTCGCCCGCCTTCACCTGATCGCCCGTGAGGTTCACCGATATCGCCATGTCCGGCTTCGGCTTCATCTCGGCCTGGCCGTTCGCGGTGCCGCCGCCACCGCCCCCGCCCGAGCAGGCGGTCAGAGCGGCGGCCAGAAGTGCGGTGCCCGCCATGGCGGTGCGGCGTATGCGGCTCAACGAAGGGCCCCTTCACGTAGCGAGAGTAGTGATCGTTCGCAAACGTAGATGCGAATGGGACGACTTTAGGTTGCGTAATCCGGGGAAAAGGTCGTCCTTCCCGTTGTGACGAGGACCGCAGCGAAACGGTCATCGTCCGGTCACAAGCGCCGCGCACTGCGGTCACGGGAGGCTGTGAGAGTGCGGTACATGCTCGCGACCCCTTCCCGGCAGCACCCGTACCGGCACCAGGACCAGAACCGCGAACAGGAGCTCCAGGTGCGCTCTCTGTCCGTCCCCGAGTACCAGGCGTTCCTTTCCCGGCACCGCCGGGCGAGCTTTCTCCAATACCCCTCCTGGGCCCAGGTAAAGGACCTTTGGCGCCCGGAAAGGGTCGGATGGCACTACCCGGGCGGTGAGATCGAGGGTGCCGGACTCGTTCTCTATCGCCAATTCCCCGGCACCCGCAAATATTTCGCCTATCTCCCCGAGGGTCCCGTCGCCGACTGGTCCGACCCGCACATAGACCGCTGGCTCACCCCCCTCATGCGCCACCTGCGCGCCGCCGGCGCCTTCGCCGTCCGCATCGGCCCCACCCCCGCCTACCGCCGCTGGGACGCCGCCACCGCCAAGTCCGCCACCGGGCCCGGCCGGCAGATATCCGACGTGCTCGCCACCGAGGTCGACCCGGTGGGCGCCGCCCTCGCCGACCGGCTGCGCACCCGCGGCTGGACGCGGTGCGGCGGCGAGAACGACGGCGACGCCCAGCCCCGCCACGTCTTCCGCGTGCCGCTCGCCGGCCGCTCCCTCGACGACCTGTGGGCGGGGCTGAACCAGGAGTGGCGGCGCAATGTGCGCAAGGCCACGAAGGCGGGCGTGGAGACGGTCCTCGGCACCGCGGCCGACCTGCCCGAGTTCTACCGGCTGCTGCGGATCACCGAGGAGCGCGACGGCTTCCGGCTCGGCCGCTCCCTCGCGTACTACGAGCAGCAGTACCGGGTCCTGAACGAGGAGGAGCCCGGCCGGATGCGGCTCTACCTGGGCCTGCACCGCGGCGAGATCCTTGCCGCCCACACGATGATCGTCGCCGGCAGCCGGGTCTGGTACCAGACCGGCGCCTCCGCCGACCACCGGCGTGAGGTGCGTCCCAGCAACGCCCTGCAGTGGCGCATGATGTGTGATGCGCATGCCCTCGGAGCGGACGAATACGACATGCGCGGGGTACCCTCCACCCTCGACCCCGACGAACGCTCCTTCGGGCTGCTGCGCTGGAAGCTCGGCACCGGCGGACAGGTCGTCGAGACGCTCGGCGAGTGGGAGACAGCGATGGACGGATACGCCAACACGGCGCTCTACAAGGCTTTCCAGGCGTACCTGGCCCGCCGGTGAGCCACGGCACCACCACCGAGCCCGCGGCCGCCCCGGCCGCCGCCCCCGCACCGGCGAAGACCTCGGTGCTGCGCAGCGGCGCGCTGATGGCGGCCGGGTCGATCGTCTCCCGCGCCACCGGCTTCATCCGCTCCGCCGTCGTCGTGGCGGCGCTCGGCACCGGACTGCTCGGCGACGGCTACGCCGTCGCCAACACCGTCCCGAACATCATCTACATGCTGCTCATAGGCGGCGCGCTCAACGCCGTCTTCGTCCCGGAGCTGGTCCGGGCCGCCAGGGAGCACGAGGACGGCGGCTCCGCCTACACCGACCGGCTGCTCACCGCCTGCACGGTGGCGCTCGTGGCGCTGACCGCCCTGGCGGTCCTCGCCGCCCCGCTGATCGTCTCGGCGTACACCGACTACGACGGGGCCCAGGCGAGCACCACCGCGGCCCTGGCCCGGTACTGCCTGCCGCAGATCCTCTTCTACGGGCTCTTCACCCTGCTCGGCCAGGTGCTGAACGCCCGCGGCCGGTTCGGCGCGATGATGTGGACCCCGGTCCTCAACAACCTCGTGATCATCGGTGTCTTCGGGCTCTTCCTCTACGTCTCCCATGACGCGACGGCCGGGCTGACCGCCGCCGAGACCCGTCTCCTCGGCCTCGGCACCACCGCCGGCATCGTCGTCCAGGCCCTCGCCCTGATCCCCTCGCTGCGCGCCGCCCGCTTCCGCTGGCGCCCCCGTTTCGACTGGCGCGGCAGCGGCCTCGGCCGTCCGCTGCGCAACGCGGGCTGGCTGGTCATGCTCGTCCTCACCAACCAGATCGCCTACTGGGTCGTCACCCGGCTCTCCACCGCCACCGGCCAGCACGCCGTCGAAGCGGGCCTCGCGGGCGGCGCCGGCTACACCGCTTACAGCAACGCCTACCAGCTGTGGATCGTCCCGCAGGGCATCGTCACCGTCTCCCTCGTCACCGCACTGATGCCCCGGATGAGCGCCGCCGCCTCCGACGGCGACCTGGGCCGGGTGCGGGCGGACATCTCCTACGCGCTGCGCTCCAGCGCCGCCTTCGTCGTACCCGCCGCCGTGCTCTTCGCCGCCCTCGCGCCGTGGGTGATGGGCAGCGTCTTCGAGTACGGGCGCACCGGCGCCGCCGACATCGAGGTGATGGCCGGCATGCTGATCGCCTTCGCGCCCGGCCTGATCGCCTTCTCCGCCCAGTACGTGCTCTCGCGCGGCTTCTACGCCCTCTCCGACACCCGGACCCCCTTCTTCCTCAACCTCTCCATCGCCGCCCTCAACGCCGCGCTGTCGGCCGCCGCCTACGCCCTGCTGCCGCCGCGCTGGGCGGTCACCGGCATGGCCGCGGCGTACTCCGTCGCCCTGTTCGCGGGCGCCGCGCTCACCGGGTACACGCTCGCCCGCCGGCTCGGCCCGCGCGCGGGCACCCGTACCGAAAGGCGGGCGAACGCCGTACGGACCCACGTGCGGCTGCTGATCGCCTGCGGGCCGGCGGCCGCCGCCGGGTACGCGGCGGCCCGCGCCGCCGACCCCTTCGGGAACTTCGCCGCCGTCGGGGCGGGAACCGGGGCCCTCGCGCTCGTCGTCGTCCTCCTTGCCGGGCCGCTGCGCCTGACGGAGATCACCGACCTGCTGGACTCCCTGCGGCGCAAGATCGGCCGCTAGCGGGAGGACGGGCCCGAACACCCTGGATACTGACCGGATGCCACGCGTACTGTTGATCGAGGACGACCCTTCCATCCGGGAAGGAGTGGCCCTCGGCCTGCGCCGCCGCGGCCACGAGGTGAAACCGGCCGAGACCGGTGAGGAAGGCCTCGCCCTGATGGGGGCCTTCCGCCCCGAACTCGTCCTGCTCGACCTGATGCTGCCCGGGATCAACGGTGTGCAGGTCTGCCACCGCATCCGCGAGACCAGCGAGGTGCCGATCATCATGCTCACCGCGCGCGGCGACGACTTCGACATAGTCATCGGCCTGGAGGCCGGTGCCGACGACTACATCGTCAAGCCCGCCCGCACCGAGGTCATCGAGGCCCGCATCAAAGCCGTCCTGCGCCGCCTCATCGACCCGGTGGGCGCCCGCCCCGAGGTCGAGTTCCACGGCGAACTGGCCATCGACCGCTCCGGGCTGACCGTCACCAAGAACGGCGAGCGGCTCTCCCTCGCCCCCAGCGAGATCAAGCTCCTGCTGCACCTTTCGGCCTCGCCCGAGCAGGTGTTCTCCCGCCAGCAGCTCCTGGAGTACGTCTGGGAGCACAGCTACCACGCCGACGCCCGGCTCGTGGACGCCTGCGTGCGCCGACTGCGCACCAAGGTCGAGGACCCCGCCGCCGGCCCCCGCTACATACAGACCGTGCGCGGCTTCGGCTACCGCTTCGGTCCCCTGTAGGGGGCGCGAGGTGCTACGGATAGCCCCCTTCGGGCTGCGCACCCGGCTGATGGCGGCCTTCCTGCTGGTCGCCGCGATCAGCGCGGTGAGCACGGCGGCCCTGACCTACCAGCAGGCACGCAACGCCATCCTCAAGCAGACCCAGGACACCGCCGTCAACAGCCTGCGGGACCAGGTCGAGCAGCAGGAGATCCCCCTTCCCCTGAACCAGGAGGAGCTCCAGCGCATCGTCATCGAGCTCGGCAAGCGCGGCAAACCCCACCCGTGGATCCTGTTCGCCGAGTACGGCAGCCTGCGCGCCTCCACCAACCCCGCCTCGGCCACCTCCACCGTGGTCACCGCCGGCCTGCGTGAGAAAGTCCGCAACAGCCCGTACACAGCCTTCCAGCGCGTCGAGGACCAGCGCGGCAACCCGTACCTCACGGTCGGCGTCCCCGTCCTCTTCGAGCACAACGGCTACACCGAACCCACCGGGCTCGTCTTCTTCGCCTGCGTCCCGCTCGCCACCGAGAAGCAGACCGTCGAGGCCATGGTCGACGCCGCCCAGCAGGGCGCGGTCCCGGGGCTGGCGATCGCGATCATCCCCGCGCTGCTGGCCGCCCGCAGCGTGCTGCGGCCGGTCCGCGACATGCGCCGGGCCGCCCAACGGCTGGGCCGCGGCCGCCTCGACACCCGCATCGAGGTCAGGGGAGCGGACGAACTCGCCGGACTCGCCCGCACCTTCAACGAGACCGCCCGCGCCCTGGAGCAGTCGGTGAGCGAGCTCCGGGACGCGGAGACCCGCGCCCGCCGCTTCGCCGCCGACGTCTCCCACGAACTGCGCACCCCCCTCGCCGGGATGCTCGCCGTGACCGAGGTCCTCGACGAGGACGCCGCGCAGCTCGACGCCGACACCGCCAAGGCCCTGCGCCTGGTGAGCGCCGAGACCGGCAAACTCGCCGTCCTCGTCGAGGACCTGATGGAGATCTCCCGTTTCGACGCCCGTGCCGCCGAGCTCAACCTCGACGACGTGGACATCGCCGAAGCGGTGCGCAAGACCCTCGAACGGCGCCACTGGGTCGACGACCGCCTCGTCACCGAGCTGCCCCACGGGGTACGCGCCCGGCTCGACCCGCGCCGCTTCGACGTGGTCCTCGCCAACCTCGTCGGCAACGCCCTGCGGCACGGCGGCGCCCCCGTGCGCGTCACCGTGCGGACCGCACCGGGCGAAGACGGCGGACGGCTGCTGATCGAGGTCGCCGACAGCGGCCCCGGCATCGCCCCGGAGGTGCTGCCGCACATCTTCGACCGCTTCTTCAAGGCCGACGCGGCCAGGACCCGTTCGGCCGGCAGCGGCCTCGGACTCGCCATCACCCTGGAGAACGTCCGCCTGCACGGCGGCACCCTCCGGGCGGCCAACGGGCCCTTCGGGGGAGCCGTCTTCACGCTCGACATGCCGCTGGAGGCACGCGTATGACACGGCGGAGGACGAGATCGCGGGCCGCGAAGGCCACCGCGGGGCTGGCGGGCTGCGCCCTGCTGCTCGCCGCATGCGGGATCAAGACCACCGGGGTGATCGAGAGCGGCCATCCCGCCAAGGTCAAGGTCCCCACCGGCGACAGTGTCGCCTACTTCGTCTCCAAGGAGGGCGACCGGCTCGTCCCGGTCACGTTCATGCTCGACACCGTCGAGCCCGCGGCGCTCCTGCGGGTGCTGCTGGACGGCCCCCGCGGTACGGCCCGGGAGGCCGGGCTCACCACGGCCCTGCCCCGGCTGGCCGCCGGGCAGGCGGGCTTGGTGTCGGTGGGCGAGTACTCGCCGAAGGCGGGGCTGACGGTCCGTGTCCCGTTCGCCGTGGGCGACCTGTCGGAGATGGCCCGCAGCCAGCTGGTGTGCACCGTCGGCGTCTCCGCCGTGCGGGACATTCTCAGCCCGGTCACCCTGCAGGGCACCGACACCGCCCTCCCCTCCGCCGAGTGCGTCCAGCCGCGCTGACGTGTGCGGACGGGCCGCGGCCGGCCACGCCCTTGCGGGCGGGGCCGCGCACCCGTCACGGTGGCCCCATGGATCACCCCGCGGACGTCCCCGACGTCTTCGACCCCCGCCTCTACGCCGAGGGCGTCCCCCACGAGCGCTACCGGCTGCTGCGCGAGCGGCACCCGGTGGCCTGGCAGGCGGAGCCGGAGATCCAGGGCTGGCCCGCAGGCCCCGGTTTCTGGGCGGTCACCCGGCACGCCGATGTCGTACAGGTGCTGCGCGACCACCGCACCTACTCCTCCTGGCTGGGTGCCACCCAGATCCGCGACCCCGACCCGGCCGACCTGCCGTTCCTGCGCCGCACCATGCTCAACCAGGACCCGGCCAAGGCCTCCGGGGACCACGGCCGGCTGCGGCGGCTGGTGGCCCGGGCCTTCACCCCCGCCCGCGTCGACGCCTTCGCCGGACGGGTGCGGGACCGCGCCCGGACCCTGCTCGCCGCCGCGCGGGAGGGCGCCGAGGACGACGCCGCCGACCTCGTGCGCACCGTCACCGACGAGTACGCCCTGCTGAACCTCACCGACCTGCTGGGCGTCCCGCCCGCCGACCGGGCGCTGCTGCTGGAGTGGACCGTACGGATCATCGGCTACCAGGATCCCGAGGACGCGCCCGCGCCGCTGCTCGGCCCGGACGGCAAGCCCCTCAACCCGCGCTCCCCGGCGCTGCTCGGCGAGATGTTCGCGTACGCCCGCGACCTGGCCGCCCACAAGCGCGCGCACCCCGGCGACGACGTGATGACCGCCCTCGCCGGGGCCGGGCTCGACCCGGCCGAGCTGGAGATGTTCTTCTTCCTGCTCACCGTCGCGGGCAACGACACCGTTCGGAGCGCGGCCCCCGGCGGCCTGCTCGCGCTCGCCCGCGACCCGGACGCCTACCGCCGGCTCGCCGAAGGCCGGGTCCCGGTGGAGCGGGCCGCCGAGGAACTCCTGCGCGTCCACCCGCCGGTGCTCAGCTTCCGCCGCACCGCCGCCGTGGACACCGAGCTCGCCGGGCAGCCGATCCGGGCCGGGGACAAGGTGGTGGTCTTCCACGCCTCCGCCAACCACGACGAGCGCGTCTTCACCGACCCCGGCCGCCTGGACCTCGGCCGGACGCCCAACCCGCACGTCTCCTTCGGGGACGGCCCGCACGTCTGCCTCGGCGCCCACTTCGCCCGGCTCCAGTTGCGCGTCCTCTACGAGGAGTGGTGCGCGGCCATGCCTCCGCCCGAACTGGCGGGCGTGCCCCGCAGGTTGGTCTCCAACTTCATCAACGGGATCACACGGCTGCCGCTGCGGGTGTCCGGGCCGCCGCGGTGACGTCGGCGACCAGCTCCGACACGTCCGGCCCGTAGGCATCCGAGTTGATCACCTTCAGCACGAGGCAGAAGGAGTCCCCGTTGTACTTGCGGGCGAGTCGCTGGTGGTTCCTGGCCAGGTAACGGGCCGCGGCCTGATTGCTGTTGGCGGTCTGCCCCGACAGCAGGAACACCGGCCGGGAGTCCCGCCCCGTCGTCAGCCGCGCCAGCAGCACGTGCTCGACCAGGCCCTTCTCCCACCGGTACATCTCCCCGCCGACGGCGATCGCCCCCCGGTCGGGTCCGGTCCCGCTCGTGATGTCGACGCGTACCCCCGGCAGCATGGACGTCAGGTGCGCGGTGGTACGGGCGTTGGACACCGGCCCGCCGACGCAGAACTCGGCCCGGTCGCCGAAGCCCTGGCGGGCCCCGTCGTGGGTGACGATCTGGAGGTTCGCCCCGCAGTCCTTGATCAGGGCGGAGATCTCCAGCAGCGCGAAGGCGTCGTTGCGGTGCAGCGACGAAGGAGTGCCGCCCATCTGGCGGTTGACCACGAACAGACAGTCGGACCCGGCGGGCAGGCCGAAGAAGGCCTGCTTGCGGCGGAGTGCGCGCCGCCACTGATAGGTCCGGGTGAACCAGCCGAAACCGCCGCTGAGCGCGGTGGCTATCACCCCGAGCACGATGTTGCGCACGTCGTCGTTCATGCGCGGGATGCTAAGGCATCGCGCGCGGGGGTTCACCTGCCGGTACCGGCGCGACGGCCTGACGGGACGCCAGGGCGGCCGATAGGCTCGGCGGACGCTGCCACTGGAGGTCCGGATGCACCGTCCCGCCGCACGTCAGTTAGCTCTCGTCGCCCTCGCAGGGGCGCTCGTGTCCACGGGGGCCGCGGCCCCGCCGCAGGAGTCCGTTCCGGCCAAGGTGCCCGTCGCCGCCGGCTACGGCGGGGCCGTCGCCAGCGTCGACGCCGACGCCTCCGCGGCCGGCATCGCGGTCCTGCGCTCCGGCGGCAACGCCGTGGACGCGGCCGTCGCCACCGCCGCGGCGCTGGGGGTCACCGAGCCCTACTCGGCGGGCATCGGCGGCGGCGGCTACTTCGTCTACTACGACGCCCGTGCGCGCCGGGTTCAGACCATCGACGGCCGCGAGACCGCCCCCGCCACGGCCACCGCCGAGCTGTTCCAGGAGAACGGCCTCCCCATCCCCTTCGCCGAGGGCCAGACCAGCGGCCTCGGCGTCGGCGTCCCCGGCACCCCCGCCACCTGGAAGAGCGCCCTCGACGCCTGGGGCACCCGGCCGCTGCGCCAACTGCTGAAGCCCGCCGAGAAACTGGCCCGGGACGGCTTCACCGTGGACACCACCTTCCGGGCCCAGACCGAGGCCAACCAGGCCCGGTTCAAGGACTTCCCGGACACCTCGAAACTCTTCCTGCCGGGCGGCGCCCTGCCGGTGGTCGGCTCCACCTTCAAGAACCCCGACCTGGCCGCCACCTACGCGGAGATCGGCCGCAAGGGGACCGGCGCGCTCTACCGGGGCCCCCTCGCCGAGGACATCGTCGACGCCGTCCGCAAGCCCCCGGTGGACCCGGCGGCCACCCGCACCGTCCGCCCCGGCGACCTGACCACCGGCGACCTGCGCGCGTACGAGACCAAGCGGCAGGCCCCGACCCAGGTGAGCTACCGGGGCCTGGACGTCTACAGCATGGCGCCCTCCTCCTCCGGCGGAACCACCGTCGGCGAGGCGCTGAACATCCTGGAGCGGACCGACCTCTCGAAGCTCTCCGAGGAGCAGTACCTGCACCGGTTCATCGAGGCCTCCCGGATCTCCTTCGCCGACCGGGGCCGCTGGGTCGGCGACCCGGCCGCCGAAAACGTGCCGACCCGGGAACTGCTCTCCCAGCGGTACGCCGACTCGCGCGCCTGCCTGATCAAGCCGGACCGGGCACTGACCAGCCCGCTCGCCCCCGGTGACCCGCGCGATCCGGTGCCGTGCGCCACCACCGGGCAGGCCGCCCCGACCACGTACGAGGGGGAGAACACCACCCACCTGACGGTCGCCGACCGCTGGGGCAACGTGGTCTCCTACACCCTGACCATCGAGTCCACCGGCGGCAGCGCGATCACCGTCCCGGGCCGCGGCTTCCTGCTGAACAACGAGCTCACCGACTTCTCCTTCGCCCCGGCCGCGCCCGGCGTCCCGGACCCGAACCTGCCCGGTCCCGGCAAGCGGCCGCGCTCGTCCATGTCCCCGACCATCGTGCTGGAGGACGGCCGCCCGGTCCTGGCCGTCGGCTCCCCGGGCGGCGCCACGATCATCACCACCGTCCTGCAGACCCTGACCGGCCACCTGGACCGGGGCCTGCCGCTGGTCGACGCGATCGCCGCGCCGCGGGCCAGCCAGCGCAACCAGGCCACCACCGAGCTGGAGCCGGGCCTGTGGAACAGCCCGCTCCGCGCCTCGCTGGAGGCACTCGGCCAGGGCTTCCGGCAGAACCCGGAGATCGGCGCCGCCACCGGGGTGCAGCGGCTGCCGGACGGGCGCTGGCTGGCGGCGGCCGAGACCACCCGGCGGGGCGGCGGCTCGGCGATGGTCGTCCACCCGCACGGCAAGCCGTAGGACGGCCCGGCCCGATGCGAAGGCCAGGCCCTATACGGCGGTGAGGATCCGCGGGCCCTCGGCGGTGATCGCGACCGTGTGCTCCGCGTGCGCGGCACGGCTGCCGTCGACGGTCCGCAGGGTCCAGCCGTCGCCGTCGCACCGGTAGTCGTCCGTACCGCCCGCGATCAGCATCGGCTCGATGGCGAGGACCATGCCGGGGCGCAGCTTCATGCCGCGTCCCGGCGGGCCCTCGTTGGGCACGCCCGGGTCCTCGTGCATGCCACGGCCGATGCCGTGGCCGCCGAAGCCGTCGGGGACGCCGTACCCGGCGGCGCGGCAGACCGTGCCGACGGCGTGGGCGATGTCCCCGATCCTGTTGCCCGGCACGGCGGCGGCGATCCCGGCGGCGAGGGCCGCCTCGGCGGCCTCGATCAGCAGGAGGTCGGCGGGGCGCGCCCGGCCGACGGTGAAGCTGACCGCCGCGTCCCCGACCCAGCCGTCGAGCTTCGCCCCGCAGTCGATGCTGACCAGGTCGCCGTCGCGCAGCCGGTACCCGTCGGGGATGCCGTGCACGATCGCGTCGTTGACCGAGGCGCACACCACGGCGGGGAAGGGCACCGGCGCGAACTGCGGCCGGTAGCCCAGGAAGGGTGAGGTCGCGCCGGCCTCGTGGAGCACCTTCCGGGCCACCAGGTCCAGGTCCAGCAGGGACACCCCGACGCGGGCGGCCCCCCGTACGGCGGCCAGCGCGTCCGCCACCACCCGGCCCGCGGCGCGCATCTTGTCGATTTCTTGGTCCGTCTTCAGTTCCACCATGCCAATAACTATACCGGTATAACTATAACGGGATAGTTATTGGTGCGCGGGGTAGGATGAGGGCATGGTTCGTACCCCTCTCACCCCCGAAGAGCGCGAGCGCGGCGAGCGGCTGGGCGCCCTGTTGCGCGAGGCCCGGGGCGGCCGCAGCATGGTCGAGGTCGCGGCCGGCGCCGGGCTCTCCGCCGAGACCCTCCGCAAGATCGAGACGGGCCGGGCGCCCACCCCCGCCTTCTTCACGGTGGCCGCTCTCGCCGAGGCGCTCGGGCTCTCGCTGGACGATCTGCTGAGGCGCAGCGCCGCGGTTCCCGTCTGACGGCGGGGCCCGACCGTCGGGCCTGCCGTTCGGGCGGGCCCGGAGGCCGAACGGCCCAATCGGCGGTGGGATCGCCGGAGCGCGGGGCAAGCGTGAATGCGTGTCAGCCACGAACGCATCCCAGCGACTCGGTTTCGGCCTCGTCGGCGCCCTCCTCGCGGGCGGCCTGCTGCTCGCGGCCTGCGCCGTCCCGGACGACCGGCCGCGCGCCGGTGACGTGGTCTTCCACCACCCGGGCGTCGTCGTCGGCCACACCGAGCTCCAGCGCGCGAAGAACATGGTCGCGGCCGGCAAGGAACCGTGGAACACGGCCTACCGGACACTCCTGAAGAGCCGCTACGCCTCGCTCGACTACACCCCGCACCCGGCCGACGTCGTGCCCTGCCCCTTCAACCGCGGGCCGCAGTCCTGCCTCGACGAACGCCAGGACGCGGTCGCCGCCTACACCCACGCCCTGCTGTGGTCGGTGAACGGCCGGACCGCCCACGCCCGCAAGGCCGTGCAGATCATGGACGCCTGGTCGGCCGTCATGAAGAAGCACCGCGAGGACAACGCCGGACTCCAGGCCGCCTGGTCCGGCTCCAGCTGGGCGCGGGCCGCCGAGATCGTGCACGCCGGCTACCCGAACTGGGAGGAGCCGCGGGTCACCCGCTTCAAGGAGATGCTGCGCGAGGCCTACCTGCCCGCCGTCCGCACCCAGGTGCCCGGCTACAACGGCAACTGGGAACTGGCCATGACCGACGCCTCCATCGCCATCGCGGTCTTCCTGGAGGACCAGGAGATCTTCCGGGAGTCCCTGGAGCGGTTCCGGGCGCGCGTGCCGGCGTACTTCTACCTGAAGGAGGACGGCCCGCGCCCGGTGGCCCCGCCCTACGCCGCCATCGACACGGCCGACAAGGTCAAGGCGTACTGGTTCGACCAGGGCACCTACGTCGACGGCATCGCCCAGGAGACCTGCCGCAACCTCATGCACGTCGGCTACGCGCTCGCCGCCTCCGCGCACATCGCCGAGACCGCCTGGCAGCAGGGCGTCAACCTGTACGGGGAGCAGTCCGCCCGGCTGCGCACCGCGCTGGAGTTCCACTCCAAGTACCAGCTCGGCGCCGAGGCCCCGCCGTGGCTGTGCGGGGGCCGGGTGGAGCGCACGATGGGGCCCGACCTGGAGGTGGCCCTGCACCACTACGAGACGCGGACCGGCGCGAAACTCCCGTACACCCGCGAACTGGTCGAGAAGACGAGGCCGGCCGGGACGGACGAGCTGTTCGTGGCCTGGGAGACGGTCACGCACGGGGAGGGCCCGCCCGCTTAGGGTCTCGGTATGGATCTCGAAGAGCTCGGCAGGGCGCGGTACGTCAGTCTCACCACCTTCCGGAAGGACGGCACGCCCGTGGTCACGCCGGTGTGGGCGGCGGCCGACGGGGGTGAGCTGTACGTGTGGACGCGCAGCGATTCGTGGAAGGTCAAGCGCATACGGAACAGCGGGCGCGTCACCGTCACCGCGTGCGACGCGCGCGGGCGTGTCGCGGAAGGGGCGCCCGTGCGGGAGGGCGAGGCCCGGCTGCTCGACGAGGCGGGGCTGCGGCGGGTGCGGAAGCTGCTGTCGCGCAAGTACACCTGGCAGTTCTGGATGGTGGACGTGCCCGCCGCGCTGGCGCGGCGGGGGAAGCGTCCGCACACCGCGATCGCCGTCAAGCTTTGAGACTCCCGTAGCCCGCCCGTAACACAGGTGGGATCCAATGCGGTCATGGAGACCGCGACTTCGCTGGCGATCAGTCAACTCTCTGGATATTTGCATGGGTTGACGCAGAGGCTGGATCCCGGGGCGGGCTGGTACGGGGAGTTCCTGCGCCGGGATCCGGAGGGGATGCGGGCCTGTCTCGACGGGGCCGCGATGCCCCCGTGGGACGTGGTGGAATCGCTGCTGCGGGACCTGGCGGTGGCGCGGGGCGCGGAGTTCGCGGCGCGGGAGACCGTATACGCGGCCCGGCTGCGGGCCGCGGCCGTCACCGCGTGGGACCGGCTGCCGGGCGGCGAGGCGGAGCTACGGACCCTGCTCGCGGCGTGCGCCGCCCAGCGGGCGGAGTCGGAGGCGGCCCTGCGCAGCCTGACGGCGCGGCTCGGCGGAGCCACCGACCGGGCGGAGGCCGACGCCCTGGCCCGGGAGCTCTCCTGGACCCAGGACGACCTGGCCCGCGCGGCGGCCCGGCACGAGGACCTGGCGCTCCGCCTGACGGCCCTGCGGGCCGAGGCGCTGCGACCGGAGCCGCCGACACCGACGGAGCCCCTGCCCGGAGTCCCCCGCCAACGACCGGCGCCGACGGCTGGTCACGCGGCGGGCACGGGCCGGCGACCGCCCCAGCCCGAGCCCCGGTCCGGGTGGGCCGAAGACGAGGTGGCGCCGGAGCCGCAGGTGGGGTGGGCTGGAGCCCCGCTGGCGGCCGAGTTGCGGGCCGGGCGGGCCGAAGTGTGGGTGGCGCCTGAGTTGCGAGCCGGGTGGGCCGGAGGCCCGGTGACGGGCGAAGCGGCGGCGACGACCGAGTCGCGGGCCGGGTGGGGCGGAGCCGCGGTGGCGCCGGAGCCGCAGGTGGGGTGGGCTGGAGCCCCGCTGGCAGCCGAGTTGCGGGCCGGGCGGGCCGAAATTTGGGTGGCGCCTGAGTTGCGAGCGGGGTGGGCCGGAGGCCCGGTGACGGGCGAAGCACCGGTGACGTCCGGGCCGTGGGTGGGGTGGGTCGAGGCCCCGGTGCTGCCCGAAGTCGCGGTGGGGGCGGCCGAGTCGCCGGCAGGGCAGGGTGAATCCGCGGTGTTGGCCGACGCTCCCGTGGCGGCCGAGGCGCCGGTCGGGCGGGCCGAGGGGCGGTGGCTGCGTGGTGGGCGGCGAGCCGGGGGTGCCCGGTACGCGGGCTCGGCCGCCCCCGCGGCCCCGGCGTTCACCCCTCCGCCCGGCCACCCCGACGGCGGCAGCCCG
This sequence comes from Streptomyces sp. NPDC030995, assembly GCF_055571215.1. NCBI lineage: Bacteria > Bacillati > Actinomycetota > Actinomycetes > Kitasatosporales > Streptomycetaceae > Streptomyces > Streptomyces sp. NPDC030995. The sequence goes on along the minus strand of NZ_JBVIFS010000038.1, from coordinate 41,991 downwards.
GATCCCGGTTCCGGGACCGGCCTCCCCGCGCCGCGCGGAGCCCGCTTCGGCAGCCCGGACCCCGGACTCCCGGCCCCGCAGGATCCAGCCCCCCGCGCCCGCTTCGGTCGGCGCGGGGGCCGGGCCCCCGAGTCCGCCGTCCAGGACGCGTACGCTCCCCGGCCGGAGCCGACGCCCGGCGAGGCCCCGCCGGACCCGCAGACCCGAGGCCCCGAGGGGGCCCCGGGCGGGCCCGGGGACGCCAAAGCCCCCCTTCCTGCCGAGCCCCCCGCAGGGGCCGTCGCCGCCGAGCTGCTGGCGCTGCGCGCGCAAGGGCGGAGCGGGGAGGCCCACGTGCTGCTGTGCGAGGCCGCGGCCTGGCCCGCCGGGCGGTTGCCCGCACTGGCCGCCGAACTGGCCCGCGCCGGGCTCGCGGCCGACTGGGACACCCTGCTGTGGGAGGCGGCCTCGCTCCCGCCCGGCCAACTCGCGGCGGCCGCCGCCGCCCTCGGCGACGCCGGCCGGGAGGCCGACTGCGACCGCCTGCTGCGCCAGGGCGTGGCCCGTCCGGCCGCCGAGGTCGCGGACGCGGCGCTCGCCCTCGACGGGGCCGGCCGGATCCGCGAGGCAGACGCCCTGCTCGGCGCCTTCGTCCGGGTCCGCACCGCCGAGGAGGCGGCCGGCCTGGCCCGGCGCGACCCGCAGTGGTTCGCCCCGCGCCTGCTCCAGGCGGCCCGCGCCCTGCCCGGAACCCACCACCGCGACCTCGTCCACGCCTTACGAGTAGCAGGCCTGGCCACCCCCTGAGAGAGCGCTTGCCGGACCTAACCCGCCCGCCTGCTGACCGCATTCGACCGAGGGGCGACGTAACCTGATCGACTACTCCAACTGTGCAAGGCGGTCTTGCCCCGGGCTGTGACGAGGCCTACGTTCTACTCCCTACGTACTCCGTCTACGTGCGTAGAACCCGGCGTTCCCGTCGCGAGGAGCAGCTCATGGCCCAAGTCGTCCGCGCCGCGCTGGTCCAGGCCACCTGGACCGGAGACACCGAATCGATGATCGCCAAACACGAGGCGCACGCCCGCCGGGCCGCCGCCCAGGGCGCGCAGATCATCGGCTTCCAGGAAGTGTTCAACGCCCCCTACTTCTGCCAGGTCCAGGAGCCCGAGCACTACCGCTGGGCCGAGGCCGTCCCCGACGGCCCGACCGTCCGCCGCATGCAGGACCTCGCCCGCGAGACCGGCATGGTGATCGTCGTACCGGTCTTCGAGCTGGAGAGCGCGGGCTTCTACTACAACACCGCCGCCGTCATCGACGCCGACGGCAGCTACCTCGGCAAGTACCGCAAGCACCACATCCCCCAGGTCAAGGGTTTCTGGGAGAAGTACTACTTCCGCCCGGGCAACCTCGGCTGGCCGGTCTTCGACACCGCCGTCGGGAAGGTCGGCGTCTACATCTGCTATGACCGCCACTTCCCCGAGGGCTGGCGCCAACTGGGCCTGGCCGGTGCCCAGTTGGTCTACAACCCGTCCGCGACCCACCGCGGCCTCTCGTCCCACCTGTGGCAGCTGGAACAGCCCGCCTCCGCCGTCGCCAACGAGTACTTCATCGCCGCCATCAACCGCGTCGGCCAGGAGGAGTACGGCGACAACGACTTCTACGGCACCAGCTACTTCGTCGACCCGCGCGGCCAGTTCGTCGGCGAGGTCGCCAGCGACAAGGAGGAGGAACTCCTCATCCGCGACCTTGACTTCGGCCTCATCGAAGAGGTCCGCAAGCAATGGGCCTTCTACCGCGACCGCCGCCCCGACGCCTACGGAGGGCTCGTACAGCCGTGACCAACCCGACCCCGCTCCACAGTCGCCACCGCACCGTCCTGCCCGACTGGCTCGCGCTCTACTACAGGCACCCCATCGAGCTCACCCACGGCGAGGGCCGCCACGTCTGGGACGCCGACGGCAACCGCTACCTCGACTTCTTCGGCGGCATCCTCACCACGATGACCGCGCACGCCCTGCCCGAGGTCACCAAGGCCGTCTCCGAACAGGCCGGGCGGATCATCCACTCCTCCACCCTGTACCTCAACCGGCCGATGATCGAGCTGGCCGAGCGGGTCGCCGCCCTGTCCGGCATCCCCGACGCCCGGGTCTTCTTCACCACCTCCGGCACCGAGGCCAACGACACCGCCCTGCTGCTCGCGACGACGTACCGCCGCTCCAACCAGGTCCTGGCGATGCGCAACAGCTACCACGGCCGCTCCTTCTCCACCGTCTCGATCACCGGCAACCGAGGCTGGTCCCCGACCAGCCTCTCGCCGCTCCAGACGTACTACGTGCAGGGCGCGGTCCGCTCCCGCGGCCCCCTCGCCCACCTCGACGACACGGCCTTCACCGCGGCCGCCGTCGCCGACCTGGAAGACGTACTGGGCCAGGCCCGCGGGGGAGTGGCCGCCCTCATCGCCGAACCCATCCAGGGCGTCGGCGGGTTCACCTCCCCGCCCGACGGCCTGTACGGGGCCTTCCGCGAGGTCCTGGACCGCCACGGCATCCTGTGGATCAGCGACGAGGTGCAGACCGGCTGGGGCCGCACCGGCGACCACTTCTGGGGCTGGCAGGCGCACGCCCAGAACGGCCCGCCGGACATCCTCACCTTCGCCAAGGGCATCGGCAACGGCATGTCCATCGGCGGTGTCGTGGCCCGCGCCGAGGTCATGAACTGCGTCGACTCCAACTCCATCTCTACCTTCGGCGGTTCCCCCGTCACCATGGCCGCCGGCGTCGCCAACCTCGCGTACCTGCTGGAACACGACCTCCAGGGCAACGCCCGCCGCGTCGGCGGCTTGCTCCTGGAGCGGCTGCGCGCCATCGCCGCGCACGTGCCCGCCGTACGGGAGGTCCGCGGCCGGGGCCTGATGGCCGGCCTGGAGCTGACGAAGCCCGGTACCGACGAGGCCGACCCGGACGCGGCCACCGCCGTACAGGAGGCGGCCCGCGAAGGCGGCCTGCTGATCGGCAAGGGCGGCGGCCACAACACCAGCGTGCTGCGCATCGCGCCGCCGCTCTCCCTCACCGTCGCCGAGGCGGAAGAGGGCGCCGAGATCCTCGAACAGGCTTTGCGCAGCATCCAGTAGGGGGACTCACCCATGAGCATCCGCACCCTGATCCGCGGCGGCCTCGTCGTCACCGCCGCCGACGAACTGCACGCGGACGTCCTGATCGAGGACGGCCGCGTGGCCGCCCTCGCCGCGCACGGCTCGGACGCCGCCGGGGCCTGGACGGCCGACCGCACGATCGACGCGACCGGGAAGTACGTCATCCCGGGCGGGGTCGACGCGCACACCCACATGGAGCTGCCCTTCGGCGGCACCTCCGCCTCGGACACCTTCGAGACCGGGACCAGGGCCGCCGCCTGGGGCGGCACCACCACCATCGTCGACTTCGCCGTGCAGAGCATGGGCCAGGCTCTGCACGAGGGGCTCGACGCCTGGTACGCCAAGGCCGACGGGCAGTGCGCGATCGACTACGCCTTCCACATGATCCTCTCGGACGTCAACGAGGGGACCCTGAAGGAGATGGACCTCCTCATCGGGGAGGGAGTCACCTCCTTCAAGCTGTTCATGGCCTATCCGGGGGTCTTCTACAGCGACGACGGCCAGATCCTGCGCGCCATGCAGCGGGCCTCCGGCAACGGCGGGCTGATCATGATGCACGCCGAGAACGGCATCGCGATCGACGTCCTCGTCGAACAGGCCCTGGCGCGCGGGGAGACCGATCCCCGTCACCACGGCGAGGTGCGCAAGGTGCTCCTCGAAGCCGAGGCCACCCACCGGGCGATCCAGCTCGCGCGGGTGGCCGGTTCCCCGCTCTACGTCGTGCACGTCTCGGCGGAGGAGGCGGTGGCCGAGCTGGCCGCGGCCCGTGACAAGGGCCTGCCCGTCTTCGGGGAGACCTGTCCGCAGTACCTGTTCCTGTCCACGGACAACCTGGCGGAACCCGACTTCCAGGGTGCCAAGTACGTCTGCTCCACCCCGCTGAGGCCGCGCGAGCACCAGGCGGCGCTGTGGCGGGGGCTGCGGACCAACGACCTCCAGGTGGTCTCCACCGACCACTGCCCGTTCTGCTTCCGGGGCCAGAAGGAGCTGGGCCGGGGGGACTTCTCCAAGATCCCGAACGGGCTGCCGGGGGTGGAGAACCGGATGGACCTCCTCCACCAGGCCGTCCTGGACGGGCACATCAGCCGCCGCCGCTGGATCGAGATCGCCTGCGCGACCCCGGCGCGGATGTTCGGCCTCTACCCCCAGAAGGGAACGATCGCGCCGGGCTCCGACGCCGACATCGTCCTCTACGATCCGCACGCCGAGCAGGTCATCTCCGCCGAGACCCACCACATGAACGTGGACTACTCGGCGTACGAGGGCAAGCGGATCACCGGACGCGTCGACACCGTGCTCTCGCGCGGCGAACTCGTCATCGACCAGCGCGAATTCACCGGACGGGCCGGACACGGGGTCTACATCCCCCGCTCCACCTGCCAGTACCTGTAAGCGCACGCAAGGAGCAGCCAGCCATGGACTTCGGCCTCGTCCTGCAAACCGACCCGCCCGCCTCGCAGGTGGTCAGCCTCATGCGCCGTGCCGAGCGCAACGGCTTCCGCTACGGCTGGACCTTCGACTCCGCCGTGCTGTGGCAGGAGCCGTTCGTCATCTACAGCCAGATCCTGGAGCACACCCGCAAGCTGCACATCGGCCCCATGGTCACCAACCCCGGCACCCGCACCTGGGAGGTGACCGCCTCCACCTTCGCCACCCTCAACGACATGTTCGGCAACCGCACCGTCTGCGGGATCGGGCGCGGGGACTCGGCGATGCGGGTCGCCGGGCGCAAGCCCAACACCCTGGCCCGGCTCGGCGAGGCCATCGACGTCATCCGCGACCTGGCGGAGGGCCGCGAGGCCGTCGTCGACGGGAATCCGGTCCGCATCCCGTGGATCCGGGACGGGAAGCTCCCGGTGTGGATGGCCGCCTACGGGCCCAAGGCCCTGGCCCTGGCCGGGCAGAAGGCGGACGGGTTCATCCTCCAGCTCGCCGACCCCTACCTCACCGAGTGGATGGTCAAGTCGGTCCGGGAGGCCGCCGCGGAGGCCGGCCGCGACCCGGCTTCGATCACCATCTGCGTGGCGGCGCCCGCGTACGTGAGCGAGGACCTCGCGCACGCCCGGGACCAGTGCCGGTGGTTCGGCGGCATGGTCGGCAACCACGTCGCCGACCTGGTCTCCCGCTACGGCGAGCACTCCTCGATGGTCCCGGACGAGCTCACCGAGTACATCAAGTCCCGCGAGGGCTACGACTACAGCCACCACGGGCGGGCCGGGAACCCGTCCACGGACTTCGTCCCCGACGAGATCGTCGACCGCTTCTGCCTGCTGGGCCCGGTCGAGGCCCACATCGAGAAGCTACGGGCCCTGCGCGACCTCGGCGTGGACCAGTTCGCCGTCTACGACATGCACGACGCGCGGGAGGCCACCATCGACGCGTACGGCCGGCACGTCATCCCCGTGCTGGGCAGCTGACGCCACCGGTCCTTAAGCGGTCTCCCCGAGGCCGCTCAGCCATCCGCCCGACGCGGCGCCGGCCCCCGTTCCTCAGCGCGGGGCCGGCGCCGGGGAGCCGGCCGGGACGTGGGGGCGGCCGGCGGACATCGTCAGGCGGACGTCGCGCAGGGCGGCCAGATCGGCCAGCGGGTCGCCGGTGACGGCGATCAGGTCGGCGCGGTAGCCGGGGGCGAGGCGTCCGGTGTCGGAGGCGATGCCCAGGGCGAGGGCGGCCTCGCCCGTGGCCGCGTCGATGGCCTCGGCGGGGGAGAAGCCGATGTGGCGGAAGAACTCCAGGCTCGACACGAAGCCGTCGAAGACGGCGTGCGCCACGCCCGCGTCCGTGCCCGCGATGAGCCGTACCCCCTGACCGGCCATCCAGCGCAGGCGGTCGAACATCTCCTCGGCCCGCTCCGGGCCGAAGCGCCGCGCGAAGCCGCGCCAGTCCGGGCTCGCCGCGGGACAGACCCGGATCCCCTTCGCCGCGATCTCGGCGACCAGGTCCTCCCGTACGTCGAAGCCGTCCCGCGCCATCCAGGTGCAGTGCTCGATCGTGTCGACGCCCGCCGCCACCGCCGCCGCGATGCCCTCGGTGCCGTGCGCGTGCGCGGCCACCGGCAGCCCGGCCCGGCGGGCCTCGGCCACCACCAGGGCCAGTTCCCCGGCGGTGAACTGGGCCTGCCAGACCGGCGGGCCGCCCTTGGTGATGCCACCGCCGGTGGCCATCACCTTGATCACGTCGACGCCGTCCTGCACGTTGCGCCGGACCAGGTCGCGCAGGGCCTCCTCGTCGCTCACCTCGCCGCCGAAGAACCAGCAATGGCCGCCGGGGCGGGTCAGCGGGGTCCCGGCGCTGAGGATGCGCGGGCCGGGCGCGGCCTCCTGCTCGATCGAGTGCCGCAGGCGCAGGGCGAGGCCGCCCCGGTCCCCCAGGTCCCGTACGGTCGTCACGCCGCTGTCGAGCAGGAGCCGGGCCCGCTCGGTCATCCCGGCCAGCAGCCCGGTGTCATCGCTGTCGAGGAGGGCGGTGACGGGGTCCGGCCCGGCGTCGAGGGCCAGGTGGACGTGGCAGTCGATCAGTCCGGGCAGCACCGTGCCGTCGGGGAACGAGAGGACCGTTGCCCCCGGCGCGGCCAGGGGGGCGATCTCGGCCCGCGGACCCACGCCTGCGATCGTCGTGCCGCGGACCAGTACGGCGCCGTCGCGCAGCCGCCGGCCGCCGGGACCCGTGACGAGCTGCCCGGCCGTGATCAGGTACTCCATGGACTCACACCTTCGTGTCGGTCGCCCCGCCGGGTCCGGCGCGGCGGTCATGCGGCCCCAAGTGCGTCCGAGAGCAGCAGGAGCTGGTGCACGTCGTCGTCGAGGCTGTCGCCCCGGGGGAGGGCGATCGCCACCGCCCCGGACGGGGCGGGCGCCCCGGCCGAGTACTCCCGCAGCGCCCGGCGCAGGTGTCCGGCCACGACGCCGGGCGGCAGCTCGCCGACCGGCCCGGCCTCGGTCAGGGGCGCGAGATACGGACTGAGCCGTACGAGCCCGTCCCGGCACTCCACCACGCGCCGGTAATAACGCCGGTGTGCACCCCGGGGGTTGAACCGGGCGGGCCAGTCGCGCCAGCCGCCGGAGGGCGCCGGGTGCAGGGCGTTCTCGGGGAACACCGTGTGCAGCGCCGTCCACAGCGGAGTGAGCCGGCGGTAGGTGCGCCGGTGCCGGCCCCGCAGGCGCAGCGCCGTCAGCCGGTCGGCCACCCCGGGGTAGAGCACGCCGACGACGAAGAGCGGAATCGCCAGGTCCAGCAGCAGTTTGACGCTCGTGATCACGGCTGGGGGAACGGTGCCACCGCCGGCGCGGACGAGGGCCAGCACGGCGCGCAGGGCGCCCGCGCCCACCATGCACCCCAGGGAGACGGCGACCAGCCGCAGTCCGACGGCGAGCGAGCCGCGCGCGGTCCTGACGTACCGCAGCGTCCACCACAGTGCCATCGCGAGCGCGTACGTCAGGTAGATCCCGGCCGCCAGGTAGAACACGGCGATTCCGGCCACCCTCATGTCCGCCGTCGCGTAGACGTGGGCGCGCGCGGCGCGCGGGGTCGCGAGCGTGGCCGCCGTGATGACGACCGCGGTGGTCACGAGCGGGATCAGCTCGATCCGGGCACGCCGGCGGCCGCTGCGCGGGTCCGAAGCCGATTGCAGATAGAAGCACATGAGCCAGTAGGCGGTGCCGAGCAGCAGGACGTTCTGCACCAGCTTCGTGGTTCCGGCGCCGGCCATCGCGTCGACGTCGCCGGCGACGCTGCGCAGGCCCATGGGGAAGGACAGGCAGGCGCAGAGGATGCAGTACGTCACGGCCTTGAGGGGCCGGTCGTACGGGGCCTTGGCGATCTGGTGGATCATCCGGACGAGGGCGACCAGCAGGACCGCGCCGAGCAGGATCGTCAGCACGTCACAGCCACCCGCGCCGCTCGGTCAGCGCCCTCTGGATGCGCCCGGCCGAGGAGTCCCGTGGGGCGGGCTGGGCGACCTGATCGAGGAGGCAGGCCCATTCGAGGATGATCGTGGCCATCATCTCCGCCTCGCGTTCGCGGTCTTCGTCGTACGAACTGCGCCCCAGGAGCCGCTTGACCACGTCGAGGGAGATGTTCGGCATGATCGCGCCGAGCAGCGCGTCGTCGAGCTCACCGCTGTGGTGATCGGCCAGGATGTGCCCGATCTCGTGCACGATGATGTGGTCCTGGTGCGCCTTGCTGGTTTCCTGCTGGTAGAAGATGTAGTCGGTGGTGTCCGTGGCGATCCACAGCCCGTACGGGCCGTTCGCCGGGAGCCGGTAGGGGACCAGGTGGATGGGCCGGCCCCGGCGCTCCCCGAGGAGTCTGCACAGGACGGCGACGTCCAACGGCGGCTGGACCCCCAGCGACCGGAGTTCACGCCTGCAGCGCCGCCGTAACTCGCGCTCTTTCAGCAATCTTCCTCCCCCGTGCCACACCGGCCACACACGACCCCATGCAACATGAGTCGGGTTCGGACAGACAGGGGGAATCAGGTCATGAATCCTGGGCCTCGCCCGGCGCGTCCTCGCCGTCCTCGTCCGGAGCGTTCTGGGGCAGTCCCTCCAGGGCCCGTACGTGCTCGATGAGTTCGCTGATCGAGTTCAGGCTCGCGGAGGAGAGGCCGGCGGCCCGCAGGGCGACGTGCTGGACGTTGGAGTCGCGAAGTGCCGAGAGGAGGGCGAGCTGCGCGTGGACGTCGGAGGCGACCTGGTCGTTGAAGAAGTAGGCCGGAGGGACGCCGAAGAACTGGGCTATGCCTTCGAGGTGTTTGAGCGTCGGGTTGTCGCGCTGGCCCTTGCGCAACAGCCAGATGTAGCTTCCGGAGATGGGTATTCCGGTCTCCGTGATGGCCCGGGCCACTTCCTCGGTGTTGTACGGCTGACGGCCGGCCGGCACCACTGTTTCGAACAGGTGATTGATCTTGTCGGCGAGGGTGAGTCCCGCGCCGCCGTCCGAGCTGGCCAAGGTTGCACCTCCCTGTGTCGCGGGCAATCTAGTGGCACGGAACCGGGTGCGTCGACGCCCGGTGGCGTGTTGACACCCGTCGGAGCCGAGACTAGCGTCCCCATCCGGGTCGATCTTCGACTCATATTGGATGCAAACTCGACTCGGGCGTACCTGAGTTGCCGTGACTCGTCTTGAAAACGAGCTCGTCACGGCGCCCGAGCCCGGAGAGCTCGGACGAGGGACGGCATGGAACTTCGCATACTCGGACCGATAGAAGCCTTCGACGGCGGCCGCCCCCGCTCGCTGGGCGGGATGCGGCCCAGAACCCTCCTCGCGGCACTGGTCCTGGCGGGGGAGCACGGGCTGTCCCAGTACGAGATCCAGCAGGCGTTGTGGGGATCGGCCCCGCCCGCGACCGTACGCGCCCAGGTGCACACGCACGTCTCCCGGCTGCGCAAGGCGCTGGGGGGCGCGGTCGAGTTCGTCCGGCTGCCCCGCGGGTACGGGCTGCGGGCGGGCGGCGCGACCGTGGACTACCTGGAGTTCGAACGCCTGGCCGCCGACGGCCGCGACGCACAGGCGGCCGGGCGGCTGGAACAGGCATCCGCCCTGTTCGCGGGGGCGCTGGCGCAGTGGCGGGGTCCCGCCCTCGCCGGTGCCACAGAGTTTCTGGACGCCTCGCAGGCTCCCCGGCTGGAGGAACTGCGGATGTCCGTACTGGAGGAGAAGACGGCCGCCGACCTCGCCCTCGGCCGGGCCCGCCACGTCGTCGACGAGCTCACCGCGTCCGTCGCGCAGTTCCCCTTCCGTGAGCGGCTCCGGTCCCTGCTGATGAGCGCGCTCTCCCACTGCGGCCGGCAGGCCGAAGCCCTCACCGTCTACTACGAGGGCCGGGCCGTCCTCGCCGAACACCTCGGCGTGGACCCGGGGGAGGAGCTCAGCAACACCTTCCAGTCCCTGCTCGCCGGCACCCTGAACGCCCGTCGGCCGATCCTGCGGGTCCCCGGCCCCACGGGCGAGGCTCCCTATCGCGGCGACGGGGCGTACACCGCGCTGCCCCCGGACCTCGTGGACTTCACCGGCCGGCACGCCGAACTGCGCCGGCTCCGGCAGTGGCTGACCCCCGCACCGGACGACGCGGGCTGCACCGGGCCCGTCGTGATCACCGGAATGGCCGGCAGCGGCAAGACCGTCCTGGCGGTGCGCGCCGCGTACGACAGCGCGCCCGCCTATCCCGATGGCCGGCTGTTCGTCCGCTGCCACGACGCCGCGGGCCGTCATCGACCGCCGGCCGAACTCGTCGACGACCTCCTGCGCGGCCTCGGCGAACGCCCTGACCCGGCGATGGGGGCGCAGGAGCGGACGTGGTTGTTACGCACCCTCCTCGACAGGCTGCGCTGCCTCGTCGTCCTCGACGGCGCCGACGAGGCGCAGGTGCACCCCCTGGTCTCCGGTGGCGGCCGGTCCCAGTTCCTGCTCACCGGGCGGCCGCGGTTCGCCGCCCTGCCCGGTGTCCGTGTCCTGGCCCTGGGCGGTCTGGAGCCGCGCGAGGCACTGGACCTGTTCAACGGGATCACCTGCGGTTCGGCGGTCGCGGGGGGCCACCCGGAGGCGGCCGAGCGGCTGCTGCGCCTGTGCGACCTGCATCCCGCCGCCATCCGCGCGGTGGCCGCGCAGCTGACCGCGCGGCCGCACTGGACGCCGGGGCATCTCGCCGACCGGCTGGCCGACCCCGGCCGCGACACCCTCGGCCTGCTGCGCGTCGGTGAACTCGATGTCGGCGGGGCGCTGCTGTGCAGCGTCGCCGGGCTTCCCGACCGTCCGCGGCGCGCGCTGCGGCGGCTCGCCGGCCTGCGGATGCGGCACATCACGGTGGGCGCGGCCGCCGCCGCGCTGGAGCTGCCGACCGGGGCGACCGAGGACCTCCTCGAACTGCTGGTGGACGCCCACATGCTGGGCGTGGCCGGACCCGCGGGAGACGGCGGCTTCGTCTTCGAGCTGCCCGGCCTGCTGATGTGCGTACTGACGGCCGACAGCGCTGCCGAGAACACGGCGAACGCCGGGAACGCCGAGAACGGCGGGAACAGCGAGAACGCCGCGAACAGGCAGAACGTGCAGACCACGGAGGGTTCGGAGTTCGTGCGGGCCGAGGTCATCCGGCGCGGCGGCGCGCCGTGCCGGGCGCGGCCTATAGCGGCTGTATAGCGACCGGCAGCCCGGATATAGCCACCTTTTGCAGGATATTCCGAGCAGTTGATCTGTGTCCCCATCCACGGGAGGTCACGTCGTGTCCGACGCCACGCTCAGCCCAGGCTTCACCGACCATGCCGAACTCCGGCGCATCAACCGGGCCACGGTCGAGACGTACATGCACACCACCGGTCAGGACCGTCTCAAGCGCCATCTCCTCTTCGTGGAGGACGGCGAGGGCGGCCTGTGGACCGCCGACACCCCCGGACCCATCGCCATCCGCGGCCGTGACCGGCTGGCGGAGCATGCCGTCTGGTCCCTGCAGTGCTTCCCCGACTGGGTGTGGTTCAACATCCAGATCTTCGAGACCCAGGACCCCAACCGGTTCTGGGTGGAGTGCGACGGCGAGGGGGCGATCCGCTTCCCCGGCTACGAGGACGGCCACTACAAGAACCACTTCCTCCACTCCTTCCTGCTGGACGGCGGGAAGATCGTGCAGAACCGGGAGTTCATGAACCCCTTCAACCAGCTCCGGGCGCTCGGTATCGACGTGCCCGTGGTGCGCCGGGAAGGCATCCCCACGTGAAGGCGATGATCGCGTGGTGGGCGCTCGCGGAGTCCGCGCAGACCATCGAATCGCTCCGGGGGTTCCTGTGTGACGAGGCCGTCGCCGCCTGGTCCGACCAGCCCGGCCTGGTACTGAAGCTGTGGATCGCCGACGACGAGAACGACCGCTGGGGCGCGGTCCTGGTCTGGGAGTCCGCGGAGGCGGCCACACCGCCGCATCCGCGCAGCGCCGCCGAGCTGATCGGCTATCCGCCCACCCACCGGACCTGGTTCGACATCGAGGCGACCGTCGAAGGACGGCACGCACTGGCCTCCCTCGTCGGCCTGGGACGGGCGCTGGAGGTGCCGGGACGATGACGACGCCGTCCGACCAGGGCGCCGGGGCGGCTCCCGTCCGTGAACCCGAGGAGTTCCGCAATCCCCCGGCCGAACCCCTGGCCCTGCTGCGCACCTGGCTCGACCGGGCCAAGGAGGAGGTGCGCGAACCGGGTGCGATCGCCCTGGCGACCACCGGCGCGGACGGCCGCGCCTCCAGCCGGATCGTGCAGCTCAACTCGCTCTCGGAGACGGGCCTGGTCTTCACCAGCCACCGCGGCAGTCGCAAGGACCGTGAACTCGCCGCCCTGCCCTGGGCGTCCGGGGTGCTCTACTGGCGCGAGAGCGGCCGTCAGATCACCGTCGCCGGCCCGGTCGAGCAGCTGCCCGACGCCGACTGCGACGCCCTGTGGGCTGCCCGGCCCGCCACCACCCACGCCATGTCGGTGGCGTCGCGGCAGAGCGAGGTGCTGGCGGACGTGGAGGCCCTGCGCGCCCACGCCGCGCGGCTGGCCGCGCTCGGGCCGCTGCCCCGGCCCGAGCCGTTCGTCGGCTACCAGCTGGTCCCGCACTGCCTGGAGTTCTGGGAGTCGAGCCCGGACCGGCTGCACCGCCGGCTGCGCTACGACCACCAGGACGGATCCTGGTCGGTCCTCAGGCTCCAGCCGTGACCGGAGTACAGGAGGTGGCCGCCGGCGTCCGTCCGGCGGCCACCGGCCCGGGGCGGGCCTCGCCCGCACGCCGGCCGCACCCATGCCTTGATGTTGCCCGCCCGGCCCGGAGCGAAGGAACGAACTGACCATGTACCAGTACGTCGTCGCCGACGCCTTCACCGACACCCCCCTCGAAGGGAACCCGGTCGCCGTCTACCTGGACGCCGCCGGTCTCACCCCCCACCAGATGCAGCGCATCGCCCGCGAGATGAACCTCTCGGAGACCACCTTCGTCCTGCCGCCCGAGAACGGCGGCGACGCCCGCATCCGGATCTTCACCCCCGTCAACGAACTGCCCTTCGCGGGCCATCCGCTGCTCGGCACCGCCCAGGTCCTCGGCGAGGAGCGGTGCGCCGGCCGCCTGCTGCTGGAGACCGCGATGGGCGCCGTCCCCGTGGAGCTGGAGCGTGCCGGGGAGCGGATCACCCGTATCCGCATGCGCCAGCCGATACCCGTCTGGGAGCCGTACGAGAAGACCCCCGAACTCCTCGCCGCCCTGGGCCTGCCCGACTCCACCCTCCCGGTCGAGGTCTACCGCAACGGCCCCCACCACGTCCTCGTCGGCCTGCCGGACGTCGCGGCCCTGGCGGCACTGCGCCCCGACCACCGCGCCCTTTCCGCCTTTCCGGACATGGCCGCCAACTGCTTCGCCGGTGGCGGCCGCACCTGGCACACGCGCATGTTCTCGCCCGCGTACGGCGTGGTCGAGGACGCCGCCACCGGTTCCGCCTCCGGCCCGCTGGCCATCCATCTGGCCCGGCACGCACTGATCGAGGACGGTACGGAGATCGAGATCACCCAGGGCGCCTGGATGGGCCGGCCCTCCACCATGTACGCGCGGGCCACCCGCGAAGGCGACCGCGTCACGTCGGTCGAGATGAGCGGCAGCGCGGTGACCGTCGCCCGCGGCACCCTCCTCCTCTGACGGCCCGGACACACCGGGGGAACGGAAGGCACACAGCCATGCCTTGGGGGATCGCCACCTCCGCAGACTGGCCGACAGCGGGCCGGGAATCCGAACTCGACCACGTGGAAGGGGTGCTCGCCGTACCGCGGGGGGTGCTGCTCAGCGGTGAATGGGGGGTGGGCAAGAGCCGGCTCCTGCACGCCGCGCTGGAACGGGCCGCGGCCGGCGGCGCCCCCACCCTCTGGGCCGGCGGCGCCGTCCCCACCGGCGCGAGCGGCTCGCTGGCCGACGCCCTCAAGCAGATCCCCGGAGAGCCGCAGGGGCCGCCGCCCGCCACCCCGTCCGGAGCGGGCCTCGTGCTGGGTCTCGACGACGCGCACCTCATCGACCCCGCCGTCGCCGCCTGCCTGTACGCCCTGGTCCGCGACGGCCGGATCCGGCTGATCGCGACGGCCCTGTCCGGCGTGGCCATGCCGGGCGACATCAGCGCCCTGTGGGTCGAGCGCCTCGTCGAGCGCGTCGAAGTACCCCACTTCGACCGGACCACGGCCGCCAAGGTGCTGCAGGCCCGGCTCGGCGGTCAGCTGTCCGCCGACTGCGCGGAACGGCTGTGGACCGCCACCCGCGGGAACGCCCTGCTCCTGCGCGAACTCACCGACGCCGCCCTCGCCGACGGCGCCCTGCGCCGGGAAGGCGCGCTCTGGCAGTGGCGCGGAGAGCTGCCGGCCGCCCCCGAGGGACGTCCGGCCGCCCTCGTCCAGCTGCGCCTGAACGACCTGCGGCCGGACGAACGCGAACTCGTCCAGCTCGTCGCACTGGCCGAGCCCCTGGAAGCCGACCTGCCGGCCGCCGCCGGGCTGGCCCACGCCGCCGAGTCGCTCAACCGCAGCGGCCTCCTCGTCACCGAACGCTCCGGCCGGCGGCTGCGCCTGCGGCTGGCCTACCCGCTGTACTCCGCCGTGGTGCTGCGCGCCATGCCCGAACTCGAAGGGCGCCGGCTGCGCCGCCAGCTCGCCGACGGCATCGAGGCGGTGGGCATGCGCCGCCACGACGACGTCCGGCGGGTGGTCGACCTCCGGCTCGCCGCAGGCCAGCTGCCCCCCACGGGTCAGCTGCGGGCAGCGGCCGAACGGGCCCTGCACCGGCACGACTTCGGCAAGGCCGAGACGCTGGCCCGCACCGCCCTGTCGCACCCGGACGGTCCGGCCGACGAGGCCGTGGCCGCCGGCGTACGGCTCGTGCTGGTGCAGGCCCTGGAGGGCCAGGGCCTGCACCGTGAAGCCGAACGGGCGCTCGCCGAAGCGCCGGGCCTGCCCGCGGGCCGAACCGACGAGGCCATCGCCGTCCGCGCCGTGAACATGGCCTTCGGCCTGGGCCGCCTGGGAGAGGCCGTCGCCGTCGCCGAGCGCGGCCTGAGCGGGGCGCAGGGCACCGGCCGGCTGCGGTTCCGCGGCGCGCGCGCCCTGCTCGGGCTGCTGGAGGACCGGTTCGCGGACGTGTCGGCGGCGGACGCCGGGCGCGAGGGCGCACCGCCGCCGCGCGAGGCCGCACTCGCCGGCCTGGTCACCGTCCCCGCGGCCTTCGCCCTGGTCGAGCGCGGCGATCCGGTGTCCGCCGCCCGTCTGCTCGCCGGGCTGCCGCCGGACCAGGAGGAGGGCACGCCCGTCGATACCGCCGCCCAGTGGATGCGCACCTACGCCGCCCTCCACACGGCGGGCGTCGCCGCGGCCGACGCCCTCCTCGGGGGCATGCGCTGGTGGGACGAAGGCGATCCGCGGGACCGGGTACGCGTGGCACTGCTGCGCGTCCGGCTGCACCGCGCGCGCGGACACTGGAGCGCGGCCGTCGACGAACTGCGCCGGGCCGCCGCCGTGGACGCGCCCGCCGACTGGCTCACGGCCCCCGCCTGGACGCTGGCCCAGCTCGCCGCCGCCCTCGCCGAGGCGGGGGCGCACGCGGAGGCCGTACGCACCCTCGTCGAGGTGCGTTCCCTGGAGGGCCGCGGGGTCCGCTATCCGCTCGCGCAGGACGGGACGGCGCTCGAATCCGCCCTGGTGTACGCCCATGTCGGCGACCGGAATCAGGCCGTGCGGCTGGCCCTGTCGGTCGCCAGGTCCGCCGGCGCCGCCGGCCGCCGGGCCCAGGAGGTCTCGGCCCTCCACCTCGCCGCCCGGCTCGGCGCCGCCGACGAGGCCGTCGGACCGCTGCCCGAGCTGTCCGTGCTGACCGGTACGACGGCTCTCCTGGCCCGGCACGTCCAGGCACTGGCACTGCACGACGGCGATGCGCTGGAGGAGCTGGCCAGACGCTTCGCGGCCCTCGGGCTGCTGCCGCTGGCCGCCGAGACCGCGGCGCAGGCCGCCCAGGCCCATCAGGCCGGCGGCCGGCACCGCAGGGGCCGCACGGCCCGGCTGCTGTGCCAGGAGCTCACGGCCTCCACCGGGGCAGGGCTGCCGCCGTGGGCAGGCGCACCGGAGCGCCGGCGCGAGGACCTCCCCGCCGCCCTGACCCTGCGGGAACGGGAGGTCGCCGCGCTGGTGGCGGCCGGCCTGACCAACCAGGAGGTCGCCGACCGGCTGTACGTGTCGGTGCGCACGGTCGAGAACCATCTGCACCGCACGTACGGGAAACTGGGGATCACCGCCCGTTCGGAGCTGGCCCGCCGACTCGACCCGGGTGCGCAGCGATCGGGCCGCGCCCCGCGATCCGTGCGGTGAGCACGGCGAGTTCGAGGGACTGGTCCCGGTTGAGCCGCGGGTCGCACGCGGAGGCGTAGCGCAGCGGCAGGTCGCGCACGTCCGTGCCGCCGCTGCCGCCCACGCACTCCGTCACGTCCTCCCCGGTCATCTCCACGTGGATGCCCCCCGCGTGCGTCCCGAGCGAGCGGTGCACCTCGAAGAAGCCGGACACCTCGTCGACGATGTCGCCGAACGCCCGCGTCTTGTGTCCCGAGGGGGCGGTGTAGGTGTTGCCGTGCATCGGATCGCACACCCAGCCCGCCCGCGCGCCGCTGGCGGTGACCCGGTCCACCAGGTCCGGCAGCAGCTCGCGCACCCGCTGCGCGCCCATGCGGACGACGAAGGTGAGCCGGCCCGGCACCCGCTCCGGGTCGAGCCGCCGCACCAGCTCCACGGCCTGATCCGCGGTGGCCCTCGGTCCGAGCTTCACCGCGATGGGGTTCGCGATACCGGCGAGGTAGCCGATGTGGGCGCCGTCGAGCTGCCGGGTCCGCTCGCCCGCCCACAGCAGGTGGCCGGAGCCCGCGTACCGGGCGCCGGTGCGCGGATCGAGCCGGGTCAGGGGCCGCTCGTAGTCGAGCAGGAGCGCCTCGTGGGAGACGAAGAACTCCTGTGGATCCTCCCCGGCGGCCGACAGGGCCCTGATGTTGTTGAGGACGGCTGCCGACGCCCCGTACATCCGCAGCATCCGGTACGGGTTCGGGGTGCGCAGCGCGGCGGAGAACTCCAGCCCGTTCACCGCGTCGCCCCGGTAGGCGGGCAGCGTCACGCCCCCGCGCGCCTCGGTCGGCTGCGACCGCGGCTTGGCGAACTGGCCGGCGATCCGGCCCAGCACCACCACCGGCAGCCGCGCACCGGCCGTCAGCGAGCCCGCCATGGAGAACAGCGTGGTCAGCTTGGCCGCCACCGACTCGGCGCTCAGCGCGTCGAACGTCTCGGCGCAGTCGCCGCCCTGGAGCAGGAACGCCTCGCCGCGGGCCACCGCCGCCAGGTGGGCCCGGAGCCGGTCGCACTCGGCGGGCAGGACCAGCGGCAGGTAGCCGGCCAGCCGCCGGGTGACGTCGTCGACGGCCTCTTGGTCCTGCCAGCCCGGGTGCTGTGCGGTGGGTGGGGCCGCCGGCACGGCCGGGAGCGCACCGCCGGTGATCAGGGAGGAACTCATGCGATGGCCTCGCGATCTCGGGGAGATTCGGGGGAACGCGCCGGTTCGGGCACGGGCGAAGGCGCCGATGCGGGCACGGGCGAAGGCGCCAGCACGGTGCCGATGAGCCGTTCGAGGATGCCGATGCCGTTGCGGGTCATCACCGACGCCGGGTGGAACTGCACGGAGGCGAAGCCGGGGCCGCGCAGCGCGTGGACCTCTCCCGTCGCCGCGTCCCGGGACACCTCCACCCACCCCGGGCGCAGCCGGGGCCCCTCAAGGCGATCGGCAGGGGAGAGGGCCGCGAAGGTGTTGTAGAAGTACACGTCCTCGCGCTGCCCGAAGAGGTCGACGGTGCGCTGGACGCCCTGGTGCGGCACCCGCTTGCGGACCAGGGGCAGACCGAGCACGCCGCACAGGGCCTGGTGGCCCAGGCAGACCGACAGGAACGGAGTGCCGGACGCCAGCAACTGCCGCGTCCGGTCCCGCAGATGAGCGATCTTGACGTGGCCGGTCTCGCGCGGGTCCCCGGGACCGGGCCCCACGACCACCAGGTCCTGCCCGGCCACCGAGTACGGCTCGTCGAACCGCCGCACCGTCACCTCGAGCCCGAGCCCGCGCATCAGCGTCGCGCCCATGGCCGTGAAGGTGTCCTCGGCGTCGATCAGCAGGGCCCGGCGGCCCGCCAGGTGGGGCGGGCGCGGCGAGCGGTCACCGGGGGAGGCCCGCCAGAAGCCCGCCAGCGGGTCGTTGCGCGCGCGCAGCGCGCGCGAGACCCCGGGATCGGCCCCGAGCCGGCCGGCCGCAGGCTCGTGCGGTGCCCGTCCGGGCGGTGCCCCGATGTCCAGGGCGGCGAGCAGCCCGGCGGCCTTGGCCCGGGTCTCCTCGGCCTCGGACACCGGGTCGGAGTCGCGTACGAGGGTGGCGCCGACGGCCAGCCGCAGCCGGCCGCCGCGGTCCACGTCCGCGGTACGGATCATGATCGCGGAGTCCAGCCGGCGTTCCCCGTCGGCGTCGCGGCCGAGCAGAGCCGCGACACCGGCGTAGTAACCACGGCCGTCCGGCTCGTACTCGGCGATGACGCGGCAGGCGCTCTCCAGCGGACTGCCGGTGACGGTCGGCGCGAAGAGGGTCTCGCGCAGCACCTCGCGCGGATCCCGGTCGCAGCGTCCTTCGATGAAGTACTCGGTGTGCGCGAGGTGGCTCATCTCCCGCAGCTGCGGCCCGACGACCCGGCCGCCCTGCGGGCACAGCCGGCTCATCATCTTGAGCTCCTCGTCGAGCACCATGTACAGCTCGTTGCGCTCCTTGCCGTCCGCCAGGAACTCCAGGACGCCGGCGGGGGTGGCGCCGCCCCGCGGGTAGCGGTACGTGCCGCTGATGGGGTTCATCACGGCCGTGCCCCCGTCCAGCGTGATGTGCCGCTCGGGACTGGCGCCGATGAGGGTGCGCCCGCCGGTGCGGATCAGGAACGTCCAGTACGCCCCGGGGGAGTCGCGCAGCAGCCGCCCGTACAGAGCCAGCGCAGACCGGGCCGACCAGTCGTCGATCCACGCGGTGTAGGTGCGCTTGAGGACGAAGTTGGCCCCGGCGCCCGATCCGATCTCGTCCTCGACGATCCGCCGCACCGTCTGCGCGTAGGCCGCGTCGTCCACGTCGAACGCGCCGCCGCGGACGGTCATGGCGGACTGCGGCAGCGCGCCGAGGAGGGCGTCCAGCGGCACGGCGCCCTGCTCGCGTACGTGCATGACGAGCAGCTCCTCGCCGTCGTCCGGGCAGGCGTATCCGCGCTCGGCGATCTGCCGGTACGGCAGCAGGACCAGCTGCTCGTGACGCTCGCCCGGGCACGCCGGGGGCAGCGGGATGTCCGCCAGGGCGGAGACGGACGTCATCTCACCGATGAGCACGTCCACCGAGGCCCGGTCGCCCGCCTCCGGCCGGTGCAGCAGGGCGAACGAGGCCGGCCCGCCCGCACCGCCCAGCCGGTCCAGCAAGGCGGCCACGTCACCGGCGCCCTCCATCGGGCCGGTGATCGGGCCGGTCATCGGGCGGCGCCCGGGCCCTGCGGCGCGGGGCCGCCCCGGAAGGCGGTCAGCACCGTCTCGGTGGGCACCACCATGGAACACCGGGCCGCCGCGTACTCCAGCGCCATCCGGTGGTCGGCCTCGCCGAAGTCCGCCACGGCATCCGCCACGATGAACGATTCGATGTCGCGGGCCAGGGCGTCGCAGGCGGTCTGGAGCACACCGATGTGCGCGTACACCCCGCACAGCACCAGCTGGTCGCGGCCCAGCGTGCGCATCAGCTCCGCCAGCCGGGTGCGGAAGAAGGCGCTGGGCCGCCACTTGGTGAGCACGTGGTCCCCGGCCGCCGGCCCGAACAGCTCGGGGAAGCCCCGGTGCTCGGGCGCCGCGCTCATTCCGGGTCCCCAGAAGTCCGCCAGCAGGCCGCGCTGGCGCGGGGTCATGTCGCCGGGCTGCGCGGTGTACGCGACCGGCACGCCGGCCTCGGCGGCGGCCTGCCGCAGCGCGGTCACGCGGTCCTCCAGCCCCGTCCGCGGCTCCTGCCCGGCCGGCAGGAACTGCAGGAAGTAGTGCTGCATGTCGTGGATCAGCAGCAGCGCGCGGGCGGGGTCGGCCTCCCAGGCGGCCGTGTTCTCCGGCAGGCCGGCGGGCGCGGGCAGGGGGTACGGGCGGATGGCGGGAATGGCGGAGAGCGCCAAGGTTCTGGCTCCTTTCGGGGCCGGTGCGGAAAGGGGGGCCGGGGAGGCGGCCGGAACGGTCGGCCTCAGGCCTCTGTGGTGACGGAGGCGAGGTGGCGGACCCAGCCCCCGATGGTCGGATCCGCCACCAGGGACTCGAATTTCACGGGTACGCCGCTGCGCCGCCAGCGGCCGCTGAGCCGCATCAGGTCCAGCGAGGTCAGGCCCAGGAGAACGAGGTTCGCCTGGTCGGGAATGTCGTCCGGCGCCGTGCCGATCAGCGCGGCGACCGCCGCCCGGATCTCGTCCGCCGAGCGGGGCGCGTCGGTGTCCATCGTGGTGTCGGCCTTTCTGTGGCGGTCGGTTCAGCCCGCGTGCGGCGCCGCCGCACGGGGCGTGCGGGCGGGGAGGAACGCCGCCGCGGCGGGGACGGCCTCGCCGCGGGCGAGCGCGGCGAGCACCTTCTTGTCGGTCTTTCCGAGACCGGTCAGGGGCAGTTCGGTGACGATCTCGACGCGGTCCGGCAGCTTGTACGCGGCCAGGCCGCGCTGCTCCAGGGCCGTCTTGATCTCGGCCAGCGTCGGGGCCCGGTCCACGGGGACGAGGAAGGCACAGGTGCGCTCGCCCAGGAACTCGTCGGGACAGGGCACGACGGCCGCGCGGGAGACCGATCCGAGGGCCAGGAGATGGCCTTCGACCTCGGCGGCGGAGACCTTGTCGCCGCCGCGGATGATGACGTCCTTGATGCGTCCCTCGATCACGAGGTTTCCCTCGGGCGTCAGCCGTGCCAGGTCGCCGCTGCGGTAGAAGCCGTCGTCGGTGAAGGCCCGGCTGTTGTGCTCCGGGGCCCGGTAGTAGCCCCGGAGCGTGTACGGGCCCCGCGCGAGCAGCTCACCGATGCCGCCCGGCGGCAGCTCCCGGTCCTGCTCGTCGACGATGCGGATCTCGTCGGCCGCGGAGACCGGCCGCCCCTGGGTGCCCAGTACGGTGGCGGCCGGGTCGTCCTCGCGGGT
The DNA here is from genome assembly GCF_055571215.1 of Streptomyces sp. NPDC030995. Classification (NCBI taxonomy): domain Bacteria; kingdom Bacillati; phylum Actinomycetota; class Actinomycetes; order Kitasatosporales; family Streptomycetaceae; genus Streptomyces; species Streptomyces sp. NPDC030995. Next base: position 20,645 of record NZ_JBVIFS010000038.1, on the reverse strand, counting down.
GAAGGTCAGCAGTCCCTCGGCCATCCCGAAGACCTGCTGGAGCCGGCAGCCGAAGGTGGGCTCGACGCGCGCGGCCACCTCCGGGTACAGCTTGGCGCTGCCCACCTGGAGGAGGCGGAGGCTGCCGAGGTCCGCCTCGTGCCACTCCGCAGCCTCCAGCCACAGCTGCAGGACGCTCGGCACGACGGAGGTGAAGGTCACGCCCTCCCGTTCGATGAGCGGGAAGCACCGCTCGGGGGTGGGGTCCTGGGCCAGCACCACGGTGCCGCCGGCGCCGAGCATCCCGATCACCCCGGGGCAGCCCCAGGTGAAGTTGAACTCGACGGGCAGGACGGCGAGGTACACGTCGTCGCCGGCGACCGGGCCCGCCGCGCGGGCGGCCCGGGCCTGGCAGACGTAGTCGTCGTGGGTGCGCGGGATCAGCTTGGGAAGTGCGGTGGTGCCCCCGGACAGCAGGAAGAACGCCACGTCCGAGGGGTCGGGGGCGGGCAGCGGCACGGGCTCGGCGTCCACCTCCGCCAGCGGGACGACCTCCCCGTCCCCGTCTCCGTCCCCATGCCCTTCCTCGTCCCCGGTCTGCGGGGCGCCGGAGACGAAGAGGTGCGTGAGCCCGCCGACCTCCGCGCGGACCTGCCGGGCCAGCCCGAGGTGGTCGAAGCCGTGGTGGCTGTGCGGGAAGACGTATCCGACCGCACCGGAGTGGTCGCTCAGATGGCGGATCTCCTGGGCGCGGTGGGCGGGCAGCGCGAAGACCGGCAGGGCGCCGAGGCGGAACAGCGCGAAGCACACGACGACGAAGTCCGGTCCGTTGGGCAGCTGGACCACGATCCGGTCGCCCGCTTCGATACCGCGGGCGCGGAAGCCGGCGGCCATCCGCCGGGTGCGCAGGCCCAGTTCGGTGTACGAGATCCGTACGTCGTCCTGGACGAGCGCGGCCTTGTCGCCGTGCGCGGCGACGGCGGCGTCCAGCAGGTCCACCAGGCTCTCGCCGCGCCAGTGGCCCTCGGCACGATGGCGGGCGGCCACCTCGGGCGGCCAGGGGGTGCATCCTTCGAGCATCGGAAGGACTCCTCTCGGGTCTCTGATCGGGGTCAGTCGGTCCCGCCGGGCTCGGCGGTGATCTCCAGCAGGGCGCAGGCGGCCTCCATGCCGGTGGTGAAGCCGAGCATCAGCACCTGGTCGCCGGGCCGTACCTGGCCGCTGCTCCACAGGTGTTCGAGACCGAGGGCGAAGTCGGACACGCTCGCGTGGCCGATGCGGCGGTTGAACTCCCACGTACCGCGCTCGGCCGGCAGGTCCAGGGGGTCGAGGAGGAACACGCTCAGCGGATCCCGGTTGAAGCCGTTGTGCACGATCCGGGCGACCTTGTCGAGCGAACTGCCGGCGGACGACAGCGTGCGCTGCACGCTGTCGGCGATCAGCTCGCCGAAGTCCCCGAGCGGGATGGCGCCGCCCTCCGCCCACTTCAGCCGCCAGTGCTCCAGGCGGGTCTCGAAGTCCATCACCCGGTGCACCGGCGCCTGCGGGGGCAGCAGCGGCTCGTTCCCGCGGTGCATGGCCTCCATGTCGGGCTGCGAGACGAAGTCCATGGCGAGCAGCCGGGCGAAGCCGCCGCGCCGCGAGACCACCAGCGAGGAGCCGGCGTCGGCGAGCACGAACATCGACGAGGACCGCCAGCGGTCCACCAGCGGTGTCGCGAAGTTGTCGGCGGCCGTCAGCAGCATCGCCGCGTCGGGATCGTCCGAGGCGCCCAGGTGCAGCGCCGCCGTCTGGAGGCCGGCGAGCAGACCCAGACAGCCGTGCTGGACGTGGAAGGCGGACACCGGCCGGTCCAGAGTGTGGTGCAGTACGTAGTGGGCCGGCGACCAGCCTTCGGGGCCCTGGTAGTACGTGCTGCTGTGGAGCAGGCCCCGGAAGTCCTCCGGCCGGTGGCCGGACCGCCCGATCGCGGTCCGTGCGGCGCGTACGGCCATGTCGACGGCGGACAGGGACTCCTCGACGGCGACCGACTCCAGGCCGGAGGCCTCGCGGGCCTTCTCGTCGTACAGGCCGGTGCGGACCGCGTGTTCCGTCGTGACGGTGGGCGGGAGGTACGTGCCGACCCCCGCGAGGTGGATGTTCTCGAAGTTCATGCGCCGGGCTTCCCCGCGATCCCCCAGCTCTCCCGGGGCACGGGGGTGAGTACCACCCACACGGCCTCGCGCACTTCCTCGCCCAGCACACCGGCCGCGGCGTCCGTGAGGCGGCCGATCAGCTCGGCGCGGGTGCGCTCGTCGAGCCGGTCCTGGTAGAGCTTCACATCGATGAGAGGCATGACAGTCCTTTCACTTCGGAGCTGAGAACGTCTTCGAGAGCGGCCACCAGATGGTCGACCTGGCGGTCGGAAAGCCCGGGCTGGCACGGCAGGTTGACGTGCTGGTCGAACCACAGTTCCTCGGCGACCGGGCACTGCCCGAGGCCGTGACCGCGCTCGCGCCACTCCGGCAGCAGATGGAGCGGCAGGTAGCGCAGCTGGACCTCCACACCGCGTTCGTCGAGACCGCGGACCACCGCCTCGCGCAGGCCGGGCGGGCCGTCCACGAAGAAGGTGTAGAGGTGCTGGGCGTGCCGCACCCCGGGCCGGGGCTGCTGGAGGCGGGTGTAGGGGTGGCGGGCGATCACCTCGTCCAGCCGGCGGGCGATTTCCCGCCTGCGGCCCACCAGTTCGTCCAGCCGTTCCATCTGGGCCAGGCCCACGGCGGCCGCCGCCTCGGACAGGGTGGCGTTGGTGCCCGGGCGGCGGACCTCGGAGCACACCTGCTCGTACGCGGGTGACGCGTACTTCATCCAGGGCAGCAACTCCCGGCCGGGCGCGAGGCCCTCGTGGCGGGCCGACGTGAAATCCCCGTCCACCTCGTTGGAGCGGAGCCGGTCCAGCCGCTCGGCCCAGTCGTCCCGGTCCAGGGTGATCATGCCGCCCTCGCCGAGGGTGGTGATGTTCTTTGACGCGTGGAAGCTGAAGCAGCCGATGTCGCCCAGGGAGCCGGGGCGGCGGCCGTCGTACACCGCGCCCAGGGCGTGCGCGCAGTCCTCGATCACCGTGATGCCCCGGTCCCGGGTCACCGCCGTGATCTCGTCCATCTCCGCGCTCCAGCCACCGTAATGGACCAGCAGCACGGCCCGGGTGCGGTCGGTGATCAGCGACTTCAGCGCCGCCGGGTCGATGTTCAGCGAGTCGGGGTCGACATCGCAGAACCGGACGGCGGCCGGCAGCCCGAGCAGGGGCTGGACGGTCGCCTGGAACGTCTGGGGGGTGACGATGACCTCGTCGCCCTCCTTCAGGTCCAGCAGGTGGATGGCCAGTTCCAGCGCGACCGTGCCGCTGGTGACCGACAGGGCGTGCCGCGTGCCGATGTGTTCGCGGAACCGCTGCTCGAAGCGGTCCCGGAACGATCCCGTGGACAGGGAGCCGTCCGAGGCGATCAGTTGCTCGAGCGCCTTGGCCTCGGCTGCACCGAGGATGCTGCCACGGCTCACGTACGGCACGGCGTAGGTTCCGCGCATGACGGGTCCTCCGGCGTTGAGGTCGGGGGGGGGGTGGGGGGCTGCCGCATCCCACGGCAGGCATGCCGGAAATCAAGCATTCCCGCCCCGCCCCGGGCAAGGGAAAACAGCATTCCTGACACCGGGCTGACAGCCTGACGGGGAAATGCGTCTTCCGGTTGACGGGCCGCGGCGCACCCGCTTTCCCTTGGTCCGGCACACCAACCCGGTTACCAGGAGGTGCGGGAATGACGGAATTCGGTGTCAACTTCTTCCCGGTGGTCGATCCAGCGGTCAAATCCGCCACCGCGTACTACGACGAGACCTTGCGGCTCATCGAATTGGCCGAGGCGCTGGGATTCACCCAGGCGCAGACGGTCGAGCACTATTTCACGGCGTACGGCGGCTACAGCCCCGACCCGGTGACGCTGCTCACCGCGGCGGCGGCCCGGACCAGCCGGATCCGCATCGGCACCGGCGCCGTCGTCCCCGCCTTCACCCACCCGGTGAAGCTGGCCGGCAAGCTGGCGATGCTCGACCACCTCTCCCACGGGCGGCTGGACGTCGGCTTCGGCCGGGCTTTCCTGCCCACCGAGTTCGCCGCGTTCGGCATCCCGATGGACGAGAGCCGGGCCCGGTTCGCGGAGGGCGTCGAAGCCGTCCGGCAGCTGTGGACCACGGAAGAGCTGGTCTGGGAAGGCCGCTTCCACCGCTTCGGCCCGGTGACGCTGCTGCCCCGCCCCTACCAGCAGCCGCATCCGCCCCTTTACATCGCATCCGCGACCAGCGCGGAGTCCTGCGAGGCCGCCGGCGCCGCAGGGCACCACCTCCAGGTGGTGCCCTCGGTGACCTCGGCGCAGCAGCTCGCCGCGATGCTCGACGCCTACCGAGGCGCCTGGGACGGCGCCGGACACCGCCCCGGTGAGCGCCGCATCCAGATCAAGTTCACCTGCTACCTCTCCGAGGACCGCGCGGAGGCCCACCGGCAGGCCGAGTTCCACGAACGGCAGTACGTCGAGCACATGGCGCGTGCGGTGGCTCCCCTGGCCACCGAAGGCTCCGCCGACTACCCCGGCTACGAGAAGTTCCTGGACAAGGCGAAGAACTACGAGTTCAAGGCGGCTCTCGAGGCGGGCAAGGTGCTCGCCGGGGACCCGGACGACGTGCGCGAACAGATCGCCGCGGTGCGTGCCCGGTTCGGCACCGACCTGTCCTTCAGCCTCCAGTTCAACCCGGGCGCCACGGCCTTCGCCCGCGCCGCCACGGCCATGGAACTCTTCGCCGCACACGTCATGCCCGCCTTCCCCGGACAGGACGCGGCCGCATGAACGACCTCCTCGACGTCCTGCGCAGCCGCACGGTCCTGCGCAACTACTCCGGCAAGCCGGTCGACGACATCGTGGTCGACGACCTGCTGACCGCCATGGTCAGTGCCCCGACCGCCTCCAACAAGCAGGCCTGGTCGTTCGTCGTGGTACGGGAGCCGGAACGGGTCGGCCGGCTGCGGGCCTTCTCGCCCGGCATCATCGGCACCCCCGCGCTCGTCGTTGTGGCCTGCGTCGACCGCTCCCGCACCGACCGGCTGCCCGGGCACATCTCGCGGAAGATCTACGAGACCAGCCGCCTGTGCGTGGCCATGGCGGTGGAGAACCTGCTGCTCGCGGCCCACGCACGCGGGCTGGGCGGCTGCCCGGTGAGCAGCTTCCGGGAGGCCGCCGTGCGCACCCTCCTCGGGATCCCCGACCACATCGAGCCGCTGCTGGTGGTCCCCCTGGGACACCCGGCCGAGCCCCCCGTACCGTCCGACCGGCGCGACAAGAACGAGGTGATCAGCCATGAAATCTGGGGACAGGGTCCTGCCGCAGGCCCGGCTGCATGAGGAACTCGCCCTGCTGGCCGCGTACCTGCTGAGCAGCGGGCGCGGACTGCTGGAGGAGCCCGCGGACTACGGCGCGTACCGCTGCACCGACGCGGCCCGCCGGGTCCTGGACCTCCTGGAGCGGACCGGTGGGCACAACCCCGGGCTGCACGCCGTCCGGCGGCGCCTCGACGAGATCATGTTCGCCCCCATGGGGGGTGACGTCGACATGGCGGAAATCCTGGACGGCCTCTGCGGTCAGATGATCGATGCCTTGCGAGAGCCCGCGTCCGACAAAAGGTAAGGGAGAGACCGTACATGCGAGGCAATCAGCTCGCCGAATTACGCCACGGAATGTACAGCGAGCCGCTCAGTGAATCGTGCCGGCGCATTCTCGAACGCGGCGAGCACGCTCTCGTCGGAGTGAGCGCGGGCAACAGCTATTTCGACCAGGAGCGCCTGACCGGGCTGCTGGAATGGACCCGCCGTACATTCTCCGCCGTCGACGTGGTGTACGTCGACACGCACATCGACACCATGCTCGTCGCCGACGGCCGCGCCCCCGAATACGCGGCGCGCTCGGCCCGCAGCACCGTCAAGGACGTCCGCCGGCGGATCCGCCGCGCGGTGGAGCGGACCTACCCGGACGGACTGCGGATCCGGGTGCGCGCGCTCAGCGAACTGCTCCACACCCCGGAGTACCGGGAAGTGCGGCGGCGCACGGACCGCGCCATGCGCGAGGATCCCGGTTTCGCCGCCACCTGCGAGGAGATGGTGCGCCAGGTGCTGGAGCACCGCACGGGCCGAGGGGCTCCCGTCACCGCGGCGCACCTGGAGGCCGGCATGGGCTACGTCCAGGCCGAGGCACCGCTCTTCGTCGATGCGCCCACCGTCTTCAACGTGCCCTCATCCATGGTCTGTTACCACACGGACACCCCGATCAGCACCCATCTCGTGCAGCCGGACTCGACCTTCCGCGTCGCACCGGGCCATGGCTACATGATCGTCCGGCCGTCTACTCCGGACAGCTGACCAGCGCCGTCAGCCGCTCCAGCCGGGTGCGCAGGGAGCGCTGCTCGGAGGCGAGCAACCGGACGAGCCCGTGCAGCCGCTCGATCTCGTCGGGCCGCCCGGAGTCCGGGCCCGGCCGGCGGCCCCGTACCCCCACCGGGGCCGGCCGGCCGCGGCCCAGCGCGAGCGCCAACTGCTCCTGGAACCGGGTCCGTCCCGGGTGCTTCGCCACCGCCGCCCGCAGCTCGCCGAGCACCTCCTCATGGCGCCCCGTGCGCAGGGCGGTGTCGAAGAGCGTCTCCAGCGCATCCTGCCGGATCCGCTCGTACTCGGCCGCGAGTCCGGCGCAGATGGGACCCATGGCGATGCCCTCGAGCACCTCGCCCCGCCACAGCGCGAGGGCCTGCCGCAAGGCCTCGTACGCGGCCTGCGGTTCCTGCTCGGCCGTCCCCCGGGCCCTGGCCACGGCCAGCCGGAACCGGCCGGCGTCGGTATCGAGCTCCCCGGCGGCGAGCTCGTACCCCGTGCTGTGCCGGATCAGGCGCGGAGCGTTGGCGCGCTCGGGCTCCACCAGCGCCAGCCGCCCCCGCAGCCGGGAGACGTGCGCCTGCAGGGCGTTGGCCGCCTTGGCGGGCGGGCGGTCGCCCCACAGCTCGCGGGTCAGCCGCCCGGCCTGCACCACGACGCCCGGCCGCGCCAGCAGCGCACCGAGCAGGGCTCCTTGCATCGGGCTGGCCAGGCGCACCCGGCGCCCCTGCCGCTCGTCGTGCACCTCGGGCACGCCAAGGATCCTGATGAGCATCCGTTCCCCCTTCGTACCTCTCGTGGTCCCAGAGGACCACGGGTGGGGCGACCGGGTCCTGAGTGAGCGGTACTCAACCGCGTCGCGCACCCGGGGGCGGAACACCGGCCGGGCCGCCCCGGGCCGGGGGTGTCCGAGTACCGGAAATGAGTACCGACCACTCAGGCGCCGGACCGCGACCGCGTGGTCTGGTGGTCGCGGTCGTTCCGGCCGGTCCGGTCGCAGACGGAGCAACGGGAAGAGGAGCAGATGAGTCGGTGGGACGCGGACGTGGCCGTGATCGGGCTGGGGGCGTGGGGGTCCGCGACGCTGTGGCAGCTGGCATCCCGCGGCGTCGACGCGATCGGCTTCGAGAGCCGCCGGCCCGGGCACGCGCTGAGCTCGTCGTACGGCGGCTCGCGGATGTTCCGCACCACGTGTCTGGAGCACCCGGGGCTGGTGCCGCTCGCGAGGCGGTCCGGCGAGCTGTGGCACAGGCTGGAGGAGGAGGCCGGCCGGCGGCTGTTCTTCCCCCGCGGAGGCCTGCTGATCGGGCCCGAGGACGGCGTCATCGTCGGCGGGACGCTGCGCGCGGCCCGTACGCACGGCATAGAGGTGCGCACGATGGGCGCGGCCGAACTGCGCGAGCGGTTCCCGCGCCACACCGGCGTACCGGAGCAACACCTCGCCGTCTGGGAGCCGTCCGCCGGTCTGCTGCGGGCGGAGGACTCCGTACGGGCCGCGACCGGGCTCGCCCGTGCGGCCGGCGCCCGCGTGTACACCGACACCCGCGTCCGCGCGGTCGAAGAGGTGCCCGGCGGCGTCGTGCTGCGGAGCGCCGAGGGCGAGACCCGGGTGCGCCGCGTGGTGATCACGGCCGGGTCGTGGCTGCCCGCCCTGGTGGCGGGACTGCCGCTGCGGACCCTGAGGATGCCGCTGACCTGGTTCCGGCCGGTGGCCGCGGACGGGAGCTTCGACATCGAGCGCTTCCCCGTCTTCATGCGGGAGACCGAGGCCGGTCCCGTCCTGTGGGGCAACGGCCGGGAGGGCGGGTACGAGGTCAAGCTGGGCTTGGAGGGGTACGGACCCGGGGCCCGCACCCTCGACCCCGAGGACGACGGCGAGCGGTCGGTCCGCCCCGAGGACTGGACCGATGTGGCCCGGATGCTCCCGGGCCGGCTTGCCGGCCTGGAGGGCCTGCCGGCCCAGGTGGCCGTATCGCTGTTCACCCGCACGCCCGACGGCCAGTTCGTGCTCGGTCCGCTGGACGACGACGGACGGATCGTGGTCGCCGGCGGGTGCAACGCCCACGGCTTCAAACACGCCACCGGCATCGGTGAGGCCCTGGCCGACCTGGCCACCGGCCGCACCCCCGAGGTTCCCCTCGGCTTCCTTTCCCCCCACCGTTTCGGCCGGACCGCCGCGACGGCCTCCCCGATGGAGCGTGCACTGTGAGGACACCGGTCCCGGCCACCACCCTGACCGAGGCGGGGCAGTTCCGTGACGCCATGGCGCTGCTGCCGGCCGCCCTCACGGTGGTCACCACCGTCGACGGTCTCGGCCGCCCCTGGGGGTTCACCGCCAGCTCCGTCACCCCCGTCTCGCTCGGCCCGCCGCTGCTGATGGTCGGCGTCGGCCGGACCTCGAGCTGCCACGACGCGCTCGTGAACGCACCGGAGTTCGTCGTCAACGTACTCGGCGAGCAACACCGCGACCTGGCCGCGAAGTTCGCCGCCCACGGCGTCGACCGCTTCGCCGGGGAGGAGTTCACGCCCTGGCCGGGGACGGACGACCTGCCCGTGTTGCCCGACGCGCGAGCCGCCTACCGCTGTCTGCGCCACGAGGTCGTGCCCGCCGGCGACCACGACCTGCTGCTCGGGGCGCTCGCCGGGGTCCGGACCGGCCATGCCGACAGTCCGCTGCTCTGGTACCGGCGGGCCTTCCACACCCTGCGGTGAGCCCGCCGGGCGCGGTCACCGTTTCCTCGCTTCAGCTGCCCCAGGAGGCACAGTGTCACCGGTAGAACGATCCGTGCTGGACCTGCCGTTCGATGTGGCCCCGGATCCCGACGAGTTCATCCGCGCCGCCATGGAGTGGCACTTCAACCCGCGGACCGGGTCGCCCTACTGGCTGCGCCGGGCCGCCTCGCTCGCCTTCGACCCGCGCCGCGACGTCAAGGGCCACGCCGACCTCCGGCTGTTCCCCAACGTGGTGAGCGAGCTGCGCGACGTCCCGGTGACCGACCTCCTGCCCCGGGGCTACGGCGGTACGGCGGACATCGTGGGCACCTTCGAGAGCGGTGGCACGACCGGTGCGCCCAAGCGCGTGCTCTGCCTGCGCGACTGGATGGACCGCATGCTCGCCTGGAGCACCGCCAACCTGGACCTGCACGGCTTCCCGCGCGGGGCCCAGTGGCTCGGGGTCACCCCCTCCGGACCCCACATCGTCGGGCGGATCTTCGAGGAATCGGCCACCAAGCACGGCAGCCTGGGCTTCCACGTCGACCTCGACCCGCGCTGGGTGAAGAAGCTGATCGCCTCCGGGCGCCACGACCTGGCCGACGACTACGCCGAACACGTCATCGACCAGGCCGCGTTCATCCTGCGGACCCAGGACATCGGGGTCATGACCATCACCCCGCCCCTGCTGGAGCGGCTCGCGCACCGCGACGAACTCGTCGACCTGGTCAACGAGAAGGTGAAGGCGATCCGCTGGGGCGGCACCCAGATGGACGCCGACACCCGCCACCTGTACCGCACCGAGGTCTTCCCCGGGGTGAGGCTCTACGGCCACTACGGCAGCACCATGATCCTGGGCATCGCCGGGCAGCGGTTCGACGCGGACGACGCGGACGCATGCGTCTTCGACACCCTCTCGCCGTACGTGACCTTCCGGGTCGTCGACCCGGCCACGGGGGACCCGGTGCCGCACGGCGCCCGCGGGCAGGTCGTGATGAACCACGTCAGCAAGGGGCTGCTGCTGCCCAACAACCTCGAACGCGATCTCGCGACCCGCGTCGAGGCGCCGGCGGGGCAGGCCGGCGACTCGGTCCAGGACATCGCGCCGGTGGCCCGCTTCGACGACGAGGCCGTCATCGAGGGGGTCTACTGATGACGCGGCCCACCGCGGCCCCTGCCGCGCCCACCGCACCCACCGCGCCCACCGCGGCCGAGGCGGACGGCAGTGCGGCCACGGCCGGCGGTCCGCTCGTACTGGACGTGCTCGGGCCCACCGGGGCGTACCGGGCACGCAACCGCCAGTCCGTACCCGATCTGACCGGCGCCCCGGCCGTCGAACTCGGTCTCGCGCCACGGCTGTTCGTCAGCCGGGCCATGAGCGGCCTGCGCGCCGCCAGCCCGCTGCCGCCGGACGCTCGGGTGGCGGCGATCGCCCGCGCCGGCGAGCTGTTCGCCACGGCGGAGCTCGGCGGACTCACCCCGGCGGCCTACGAGCACGCCGTCAGCCGCATCGCCGGCATCCCGCTCCCCGTGGTCCGTACGGCCACCCGGACACTGGCCCGCCGCACCGCCGACCTCTACCGAGGACTGCGCTTCGCCCGCCCCGCCGGCGCCGTCGACGACTGGCGCGACCCGCTCACCCGTACCGGACGGCCGGTGTGGGCCCGGCGCGGCGAGGTCCTCGCCGTCCACGCCGCCGGCAACCACCCCGGCACGCACAGCATGTGGCCCGAAGCGCTGGCCCTGGGCTACCGGGTGGCGGTACGCCCCTCCCGGCGCGAACCCCTCACCCCGCACCGGCTCGTCATGGCCCTGCGCGCCGCCGGCTTCCCCGACGACCACGTGGTCCTGCTGCCCGCCGAGCACGAGGCGGCCGGGGCCATGCTGCGCGACGCCGACCTCGCGTACGGCAGTGACGAGGTCATCCGGGAGTTCGCGGACGACCGGAGCGTGCTGCCGCTGACCCCCGGACGCAGCAAGGTCCTGCTGACCGCGGACCACGACTGGCGCCGCCACCTCGACACCGTGGTCGACTCGATCGCGCACCACGGCGGCACCGGCTGCGTGAACGCGACCGCGGTGTTCGTCGAGGGAGACCCGGCGCCGGTGGCCGAGGCCCTCGCCGAGCGCCTGGGCGCGCTGCCGAGCCTGCCGCCGCAGGACGAGAACGCCGTGCTGCCCGTGCAGAGCGCCGCATCCGCCAGGATCCTGGAGAAGTACGTCCTCGGCCGGGCCGCGGGCGCCAGGCCCTGGCTCGGCGGGGACGGCATCGCCGACGAGCTCGGCGACGGCAGTGCCGTACTGCGCCCGGCCGTCTTCGAGCTCGGCCGGCCGGACGACCCCGCCGCCGGCACCGAAGTGCCCTTCCCCTGCGTCTGGGTGTGCCCCTGGAACCGCGAGGCGTGGACCGCGCCGCTGCGCGACACCCTGGTCCTCGGCGCCTTCACGGCAGACGAACGGCTCATCGACGCCCTCCTGCACGAGCCGACCATCAGCAACCTCCACATCGGCGACCACCCCACCCATTGGACCGACACGGGTATGCCCCACGACGGTTATCTGGCCGATTTCCTGATGCGCAGCAAGACGGTGCTGCGCGGCTGAAAGGCGTTCACCCGCACGGCGCCGGCGACCCGTTTCCCCACGGTCCGCCGGCGCCTTCACGCATGCCCGCCCGCAATTCCCATAACGAATTGTTCTGACCCCGAGGGAATGCAGCTATTGGACATCCGGGTCCGGCACTTGGACCATCGAATGGCCGACCGCCCCGTGATTTCCCGCGAATGACGCATTGGAGTGGCACCGTGACATCCCAGTCCCCCCCACCGCAGCAGCGGACCGAGCAGGTCGTCGCCGAAATCTGGAGCGAGGTCCTCGAACTGCCGCAGGTGGGTCCGCAGGACAACTTCTTCGATCTCGGCGGACATTCCCTCCTGCTGGCCATGGTCCGCGAGGGCATCGCCCGGCGGCTGGGCAGGGACGTGCCGCTGGTCGAGCTGTTCGCCCACCCCACCGTCGGCGCGCTCGCCCGGTACCTCGACGACGGCGGCCGGCCCTCGGCGGCCCGGCCCCGGGCCCTCGACCGCGCCCGGCTCGGCAGCCGGCGCGCCGCCCTGCGGGGAGGCACCGGTGACTGACGCCGACCGGTCCCCGGACGACGACGGCCACGTGGCCGTCATCGGCATGGCAGGCCGCTTTCCCGGCGCCCGGGACACCGACGAGTTCTGGCAGAACCTCGCCGGGGGACTCGACACCATCACGCGGGACGAGGCCCGGCCGCTCCGCACCGGCAGCGGCACCGGCGCCGGCACCGGTGAGGGCGGCGCGGAGGGCGGCCCGCTGTTCGTCCCTGCCCGCGGCCTGCTGGAGCACGCCGAATGGTTCGATGCGGGTTACTTCGGCTACTCCGAGGAGGAGGCCCTCCTCCTCGACCCGCAAGCCCGGGTCTTCCTCGAATGCGCCGTCGCTGCCCTCGAACACGCCGGGCAGGATCCCGACCGCTGCGCGGGGCCCGTGGGCGTGTACGGCGGATCGACCGAGACCGCCCACCTCCAGACCGTGCTGGCCCACCGGGAGCGCTTCCCCCACCTGACCGACGACGACCTGCTGCTCGGCGCGGCACCGGAGTTCCTGGCCTCGCGCACCGCCGAGCGGCTGGGCCTGCGCGGACCCGCGACCACCGTGCAGTCCGCCTGCGCCACCGCCCTCGTGGCCGTCCACCTCGCCGTCCAGGGGCTGCTGGGCGGCGACTGCGACCTCGCCCTCGCCGGGGGCGTCGCCGTGCACGTCCCGCCGAAGCCGTCCGGATACAGCGAGGACGGCATCCTCTCCGCCGACGGTGTCACCCGTACCTTCGATGCCCGCGGAGACGGGACCGTGGCGAGCAACGGCGTGGGCATCGTGGTCCTCAAACGCCTGCGCCACGCGCTCGCCGACGGCGACAGGATCCTCGCCGTGGTCCGCGGCTCCGCCGTCACCAACGACGGTTCCGCGCGGGTCGGCTTCACCGCGCCCAGCGTCGAGGGGCAGTCGGCCGCGGTCCGCGCGGCCCGGCTCACCGCCGAAGTGGACGCCGGGACCATCACCTACGTGGAGGCCCACGGCACGGCGACCCCGATCGGCGACCCCATCGAAGTCACCGGACTGACCCGGGCGTTCCGGGAGGACACGGACGAGCGGGGCTACTGCGCCATCGGATCGGTCAAGAGCAACATCGGCCACACCGACGCCGCCGCGGGAGCCGCCGGGCTCATCAAGACGATCCTGGCGCTGGAGCACGCCGCGATACCGCCCACCCTCCACTTCCAGGAACCCAACCCGCAGATCGACTTCGCGTCCGGACCGTTCCGGGTGGCCACCCGCTACGAGCCCTGGCAGCCCCGCGGCGGCGTCCGCCGGGCCGGAGTGAGCGCGATCGGCGTCGGCGGGGCCAACTCCCACGTCGTCCTGGAGGAGGCTCCCGCGCCACCGCCCACGGGCCCGGCCAGGAGCACGCAGCTGCTCGTCCTCTCCGCCCGGACCCCGGCCGCCCTGGGCGCCGCCGCCGCCCGGCTCGCCGCTCACCTGAGGACCGAGCCCGAGCCGGTCCTGGCCGACGTCGCCTGGACCCTCCAGACCGGCCGCCGTGAGCATCCCTGCCGCGGCTACGTCGTCGCGGAGGGCGCCGAAGAGGCGGCCGCCGCACTCGTCACCCTGGCCGAAGGGGCGGCCCGTACCGGGCACACCGGGGGCGGGGGGCCCGGCAACCGCCCCGTGGTCCTGGTGCTCCCCGGCACCGATGGACGCCCCGGCCCCGGCCGGTACCCGCTCGCCGAGCCGGAGTACGAGCGGGCCTTCGCCGCCTGCCTCGACGCCCTCGACGCCCTCGACCCCGACCTGTCGGCGGCCGTGCGCGCCGCCCTGCCCGGGAACGGCCCGGACGACCGCGGCGGCTCCCCGGACCCGGCCGTCGACGACGTCTGCGCGTTCGCCCGGGAGTACGCCCTCGCCCGGCTGTGGATCCGGTGGGGGGTGCGGCCGGCCGGCGTCGCCGGGACCGGGGAAGGGGCCCTCGTCGCCGCCGCCGTGGCGGAGGTCCTCGACCTGCCCGGCGCCCTGCGCCTGGTGATCGCCCGCGCTCGCGCCACGGGTTCCGCGCGCCGGGACGCGCTCCTTTCCCCCGTCCGCACGACCGGCCCCCTGCCGCCCCGCATCCCGCTGTTCTCCAGCTGGGACGGGCGGTGGTACGACGGGTCCGGCCCGGCCCCCGACGCCGCCTGGTGGGCGCGCGAGTGGACGGGTGAGGTGCCGTCCGATCTGCCGGCCGCCGATCTCACCACCGTGCCGGCCCCCTCCGGCGGGGCCGACCCGGTCCTGCTCCGGCCGCTGGGCGAGCCGAAGAGCGAGAGCGACGCGCTGGCCTCGGTACTCGATGTGCTCGGCAGGCTCTGGGCCGCCGGGGTCCCCGTCGACTGGCGCGCCGCGCACGACGGTGTCCGCCGCGCCAAAGTCCCGCTGCCCGGCTATCCGTTCGAACGTCGTCCCTACCTGCTGCTGCCCCCGCAGGACCGGCCGGAAGCCGACGCCGCCTCCACCGGCCCGCACCCGGGACGGGACCGACCGGCCGCCGGGCCCGCCGACGCCACAGCCCGCCGGGAAGCCGGCCACGACAGCACCGAGGGGGGCACCCTCGCCCTCGTCCTGGAGCTGTTCCGCCAGGTCCTGGGCATGCCGGAGGTCGACCCCGAGGACAGCTTCTTCGACCTCGGCGGCGACTCGCTGATCGCCGCCCGGGTACTGGCCGAGATCCGCGAGGGCCTGCCCGTCGAGATCACCGCGAAGTCGCTCTTCGCGGCCCCCACCGCAGTCGAGTTCGCCGAGTTCCTCGACGAGAGGCTGGCCGGCGACGACGTACGGACCCACGAGAGGCAGGCATGAGCCCGGCGCACCCCACCGCAGCGGCGGCCCGGTCCGCCGGGCCCACCGCGACCCGCTGGCTCGCGTGCCGGGACCGCAAGCCCGACGCCACCGTCCAGTTGTACTGCTTCGCGCACGCCGGCGGCTCCGCGGGCGAGTTCCTGCGCTGGACCGACGACCTGCCGGGGGTACGGGTCCTGGCCCTGAAGCTGCCCGGCCGGGCGCCGCGCGAGAAGGAACCGCCCTTCACCCGCATGCCGGACCTGGTCGATGCCCTCATGGAGCAGGTCGGCTTCGGGCCCGCACCGTTCGCGTTCTTCGGACACAGCCTCGGCGGGCTGGTCGCCCACGAGGTCGCCCGTAGGCTGCGCGCTGCCGGCCGGCCGGGACCGCAGCGCCTCTTCGTCTCCTCCGTCCAGCCCCCGCCGGTCACCACCCGGCAGCCGGTGCACCGCCTGCCCCAAGCCGATCTGCTCACCGAGATCGAGCGGCGCTGGGGCGCGCTGCCCGCCGCCGTCCACGAGGACGAAGAGCTGCGCGACATCGTCCTCGGCTACTTCCGGGCCGACATGGAGATCGCCGAGACCTACGCGTTCGTCCCCGGGCCCCCGCTTGCCATCCCGGTCACCGCGTTCGTGGGAGACCAGGAGGACGGCGACCTGACCGGCTGGGGCGCCCACACCGCGGGCCCCTTCGCCCACCACACCCTGCGCGGCGGCCACTTCTACTTCCGCGACCCCGAGCAGCGGCGAGAGCTGCTGCGCCACGTCCACCAAGCGCTCCGCGCCGAGCACTGAAGCGACAGAGGAGCCGCACCATGCGCTATACGACCTTCGGACGCAACAACGGCCTGCGGGTCTCGGAGCTCGCCCTGGGAACCGCCAACTTCGGCGCCGCCTGGGGCGGCGGGGCCAGCCGGGAAGAGGCCCGGAAGATGTTCGAGCGCTTCGCCGAGGCCGGCGGAACGTTCATCGACACCGCCGACAGCTACCAGCTGGGCCAGTCGGAACAGTTCCTCGGCGAGCTCATCGGCAGCGATCGGGACCGCTTCGTACTGGCCACCAAGTTCTCCCTGGGCAACGCACGCCCCCACGTCTCCACCACCGGCAACAGCCGGAAGAACATCATCCGGTCGGTGGACGCGAGCCTGAAGCGCCTGGACACCGACCACATCGACCTCTACTGGGCCCATCTGCCCGACACCGTCACCCCGGTCGAGGAGATCCTGACCACCCTCGACCAGTTGGTCCGCACCGGCAAGATCGGCTACATCGGGCTGTCCAACTTCCCCGCCTGGCAGGTCTCGCGCGCCGTGACGCTGGCCGAACTGCGCGGCTGGACACCGCTGGTGGGCGTCCAGTTCGAGTACAGCCTCGCCGAGCGCAGTGCCGACCGGGAACTGCTGCCCATGGCCGAGGCGCTCGGCCTCGGCACCGCGCTCTGGGCCCCGCTCGGAGGCGGGCTGCTGACCGGCAAGTACCGCGAGAGCCGGGGCGGCAGGCTCAGCGACTGGGACGGCCGCGGCATCCGTACGGAGGACAGCGCGCAACGCACCGACGTACTCGACACCGTGCTCGCCGTCGCGCGGGAGGGCGGGCACACGCCCGTCCAGGTGGCCGTGGCCTGGCTGCGCGCCCGGGCCGCGACGGCGGCCACCGCCGTGGTGCCCGTCATCGGCCCGCGCAGCGCCGCGCAGCTGGAGGGCTACCTGTCCGCGCTGGACGTGACCCTCGACACCGCGTCCCTGCGGCGGCTCGACGACGTCAGCGCCGTACGACCGGGCACGCCCCACGAACTGGTGGCGAACACGCTCGACCTGGTGCTCGGCGGAGGGGCAGGCCGTGTCGCACGACCGCCCGTACCGGTGGCGTGAGCGAACGAAGGAGGAGGACGACATGAGCACGATCGACCCGGCCGACGACCCGGCACACGACCCGGCACACGACCAGGCACACGACCAGGCATACGACCAGGCATACGACGGATCCGCCGTCGCCGTCATCGGCATGGCGGCCCGGTTCCCCGGTGCGGACGGCATCGCCGCCTACCGGGACCGGTGGGCGCACGGAGCCGACCCCGGACCCCTGTTGGAGGACGCCGACGCCTTTGACCACACGTTCTTCGGCCTTTCGCCCGGCGAGGCCCTCATCACCGATCCGCAGCAGCGCGTCCTGCTCGAGTGCGCCCAGCACGCGCTGGAAGACGCCGCCTGCGATCCCGCCCGCGAGGAAGGGGTCATCGGCGTCTACGCCGGTTGCGGCAGCACGCCCTACGCCGCACGGCTGCGGCGCGAGCTGCACCGGCTGCCCTTCGCGGACGACTGGCAGATCAGGATCGCCACGGGCGTGGACTTCCTCGCCGCCCGCCCCGCGTACAAGCTGGGACTGGCCGGGCCCGCGGTGACGGTGCAGGGCGGGGACGCCACCATGCTCCTGGCCGTCCACACCGCGGTGCAGGGGCTCCTCGCCGGCGACTGCGACCTCGCGCTGGCGGGTGCGGTCACCGTCCGCCCCGCGGGCCCGGACAGCGACGGGTCGGTGGGGTCGGTGGGCGGCTGCGGGATCGTCGTCCTCAAACCGCTGCGGGCGGCCCGCGAGGCGGGCGACCGCATCCACGCCGTGGTCCGCGGCACGGCCGTGGCCAACGGTGACGACGCCGGTGGCGTCGCGCGGCAGGCCCGCGCGGCCGCCGGACTCGCGGCCGAGGCGGTGGTCCCGCTCCGGGCCGGCCGCTCGAAGGCGCCCGGGACAGCGGTCACCGACACCATGCCCGGGATCGCGGCCTTCCTCGACGCCGTGCTCGCCGTCTCGCAGCACGCGCCCGGCGGCCCGGCCCTGACCGGTGTCCCGGCCGAAGGCCCGTACGGCCTCCACGCGCACGTCGTCGTGGCACGGCCGCCGCGCCCGGACCACCCGGAAGCCGGGCCCGAAGAGGACGGAGGCTGGCAGCTGCTGCCCCTGTCGGCGCGCGACGGGAGCACCCTCGACGAACTGACCGCACGGCTCGGAGAGCACCTGGCCGGGCATCCGCAGGAACCGGTGGCGGACGTGGCCTGGACGCTGCAGACCGGGCGCACCGCACGGCCCGCGCGCAGGTTCGTCGTCGCTCCCGGTACGGCCGCGGCCGCGGCTGCGCTGAACAGCGGCAAGCGCCGGCTGACCCCGTCCGGCACGGCCCCGCGGACCGCGCGCCCCGTCGTCTTCACCTTCCCCGGCCAGGGCGGCCAGCACGTGGGCATGACCCGCATGCTCTACCGCTCCGACCCCGGGTTCCGGGCCGACATCGACGCCTGCGCCGAACTGGCCCGGCCCGCGCTCGGATTCGACCTGCGCTCCCTCGTCGACCCGCGCGACGCGGCCGAGGAGGAGCAGGCGCGCCGCGCCCTGTCGACCATCGAGGTCGGCCAGCCGGCCGTCTTCATGGTCGAGTACGCGCTGGCCCAGGCCCTGGGCCGCTGGGGAGTGCGCCCGGCCGCGGTCGTCGGGCACAGTCTCGGGGCGTACGCCGCCGCGTGCCTGGCCGGGGTCTTCTCCCTTCCCGACGCGCTCGCCCTGGTCGTGGCGCGGGGCAGACTGCTCCAGAGCCTGCCGTCGGGATCCATGGCCGCCGTCGGGCTGCCCGAGTCGGAGGTGCTCCCGCTGCTCCCGGACGGGCTGGGCATCGGCGCCGTCAACGGGCCCGGACAGGTCGCGGTATCGGGGCCGACCGGGCTGGTGCAGCGCTTCGTGAGGGAATTCCCGCGCCCGGACGTCGAGGTCAAGCTGCTGAAGATCGCCACAGCGGGCCACTCGGCCCTCGTCGAGCCGATCCTCGACGAGTTCGAGGCGTACGTGGCCACCCTGCGCCCGGCCAGGCCCGTGGTGCCCGTCGTCTCGGACACCACCGGAGGCTGGGCCGACCCCGACGACATCGCCACCCCCGGCTACTGGCGCCGGCACCTGCGCCACGCCGTACGGTTCGACGACGCGCTCTCCACGCTCGCGCAGGACCCCGAAGGCATCCTGCTCGAAGTCGGTCCGGGCCTGACGCTGACGTCACTGGCCCGCCGCCATCCCGCACTCGCCGGCCCGGACCGCCTCATGCTCCAGACACTGCCGCACCCGGCCGACGAGACCCCGGAGCTGAGCATTCTGCTGACGGCCCTGGGCCGGCTCTGGCTGGCGGGTACGGAGCTGGACTGGGCGGCCCTGCATCCGGGCGGCCGCCGACGGGTCCCGCTGCCCGGACACCCGTTCCGGCGGACCAGCTTCGACCTGGACGCCGTGGCGGCCCGCTGACCGGCGTCTCAGCTTCCGGGCGACTGCGCGAGCTCCCGGCGGGCGTGCGTGAGGAAGGCGCGGGCCGCCGGGCTGACCGGGCCCTCCGCGCGCCACGCCAGCGCCAGCCGCCCGCGCAGGTGCTCACTGTCGATCCGTACGATGCGCAGCTGCCGGGCGTGTGCGCGGGCGAAGGGCTGGGGAAGGACGGCGAGCCCCAGCCCCCGGGCGGCCAACTGCGCGAGCACCAACGGATCGCTGGCCTCGAAGGCTATGCGCGGCGTGGCGGCCACGGCGGACCAGGCCGCCTCGACGGACGTCCGCAGCCCGGTGCCCGGCGGCAGGCAGATCAGCGTGTGATCGCGTATCTCCTCGACGGACACCCGCTCGCGGTGGGCCAGGGGATGGCCGGCGCTGACCGCGCCGACGAGCAGTTCGTCGGCGATGACCTGGACGGCCAGGCCGGGCGGCGGCTCGGTGGCCATGCCGATCACCGCGACGTCGATCCGCCCCGTGCGGACGCCCTCGGCGAGGTGGTCCGAATTCCCCTCCGACAGGGCCATGTCGATGGACGGATGCAACGCGTGGAACTCGGCCAGCAGTTTCGGCAACGACAGGTGGGAGGACGAAGCGACCGTCCCGATGGAGACCTGGCCCCGCAGGAGGCCGGTGAGCTCGTCCACGGCGACGCGGGCGCCGGCCACGGCGGCCAGCGCGGCCCGGGCGTACGGCAGTACGGCGACGCCCACGTCGGTCAACTGCACCTGACGGCCACTGCGGTCGAGCAGTTCCTGTCCCAATTCGCGCTCCAGCCGGCGGATTTGAGCACTCACACCCGGCTGTGCCACGTGTACGCGCGCGGCGCCCCTGGTGAAGCTCGCCTCCTCGGCAACGGCGACGAAATATTCCAACTGGCGCAGTTCCATGAGCGCCGAGTCTAGAGGTTGCCTTATGAGTGAGTTCTCTTCGCTGGTGTCGCGGGTCGAGGGTGAGGTGTTCCTGCCCGGGCAGGAGGGTTTCGACGAGGAACGGACGGGTTTCCAGCGTGCGGTGGTGCACCGGCCCGATGTGATCGTGGGTGCGGTCTCGGCGCGGGACGTGGCCGCGGCGGTGGAGTTCGCGGGGGCCAGGGGTCTGCCGGTGGCCGTGCAGGCCACCGGACACGGTCTGTCGGTCGCGATGGACGGCGGGGTGCTGATCTCCACCCGGCGGATGTCCGGGGTACGCATCGATCCCGAGGCCAGGACCGCGTGGCTGGAAGCCGGGGTCCGCTGGGAACAGGTGGTCCCCGAAGCCGGACGCCACGGCCTGGCCCCGCTCAACGGCTCGGCCCCGCACGTCGGCGCCGTCTCCTACATCCTGGG
>NZ_JBVIFS010000037.1:0-65170 GCF_055571215.1 Streptomyces sp. NPDC030995 | reverse complement strand
GTACGTCCAGTACTCGGGCGCCCCTCCGCCTTGCGATGCACGGCACCAGACAACGCGGGCTTAACCGGCAAGATCCGAAAGAGACGGCCTAGCGCCGAATGACGCCCCACACCCCACGCGAAGGGTGTGGGGCGTCGCCTTTCTCTCGTCAGGGGCACATCTAGGGCACATGAGTGTGGGAAGGGGCCCGGATCAGTCAGAACTTGCGGGCAGCGTCTTCGCTGGTTAGCGCACGATTCGGCGCGAAGGCCCAGGTCAGGGCCGCACATCCGTCATTTGCTCCGCGAGCAGCACCAGGCGACGAACGAGACCAGCTGGGTGTCGAGCAACCGGCAGAGCGTGTTCCCCGGCTCCCCGGGCGACAACAGCCTCGGCTTCGACTTCCTGGTCGGCTCGGGCAACCACCCGCTCATGTTCGAAGTGAAGGCGACCCAGGGCGAAGGAGGGCAGATCGAGCTGGGGGAGAGCGAGGTCAGGGCAGCGCAGCGGTTCGCCGGCAGCGACCGGTGGCGGATCCTCGCGATCACCTCCGTCCTCGACCCGCGGACGCTGAAGATCCACGTGCTACCCAACCCCTTCAGCGCCCGCGGCCGAGGATCGTACCGAGAGGAGGGCGGCGCACTGCGCTTCTCGTACAGGCTGTGACGAGGCCCGAACAGGTCGGTCCCGGCAGCTGCTTCGGTGCGGTCCGGTCGGTGCGGGAGGCGACCCGGCGCATTCGGGCTGCTGTGCGAGCGCTCCACCGGGAGCGGGAAGCACCCCCGCGAAGTTCCCCAACTGGCAGCCCGGGGCGGGACGGTGGGGTCTAGCGTGGGTATCCGGTGATCAACACCGGGCCCCGGGAACGCTGGGGGCCGGGCCCCACGTACCGAGGACGCCGATGTCCGGACTCCGCGCCGCCCGCCACGCCCCGTCGAGACACGCCGTCACCGGTCCCGGCCGGCAGATACGCCCCCAGCTGGTCCGCGCCGCCGTACTGCCCACGCTCGCCGCCGGGCTCAGCGGTACGGCCGCGGTGATCTTCACGCTCCAGCTCGGCGGGGGAGCCGGTGACCGCGACGCCCGGCTGTGGCCGGTGCTGACCGGCTGCGCCCTGCTCGTGGTCGGCGCGCTCGCCGCCGCCCTGCTCGGAGCCCAGCGCTCCGCCAAGGCCGTCCGGGACCGGTGCGAGGCGCTGCGCCGCTCCAGCCTGCGCGGCCGCCAGGAACTGCGCACCGCCGCCGACCGGCTGGAACGCGGCGAGACCCCGCCGCGTCCGGTGCGGGGCGGCCCGACCGCGCCGGCGACCGGCGGGGATCCCGCCGGGGTCGACGAGTTCTGGCTGCTCTCCCAGGAACTGCGCGGAGCCCGCGAACAGGCGCACGAGACCCTCGTACGGCTGGCCGGACCGGCCGCTCCGTCCGACAGCGAGCGCAAGGTAGAGGTCTTCGTCAACCTCGCGCGTCGGCTGCAGTCCCTCGTGCACCGCGAGATCTCGCTGCTGGACGAGCTGGAGGACACGGTCGAGGACCCGGACCTCCTCAAGGAGCTCTTCCACGTCGACCACCTCGCCACCCGTATCCGCCGCCACGCCGAGAACCTGGCCGTGCTGGGCGGCGCCGCCTCCCGCCGCCAGTGGACGCGGCCCATCGACCTGAGCGAGGTGCTCCGCTCCTCGGTCGCGGAGGTCGAGCAGTACACCCGCGTGAAGGTAGTACCGCCGGCCGGTGGCAGCGTGCGCGGGCACGCCGTCGCCGACGTGGTGCACCTGCTGGCCGAACTGGTGGAGAACGCCACGGTGTTCTCCGCTCCCGACACCGATGTGGTGTTGCGCGCCGAGCGGGTCACCGCGGGCATCGCGGTCGAGGTGGAGGACCGGGGGCTGGGCATGCCGGTCAAGGAACAGCACCGGATGAACGCCCTGCTCGGCGACCCCGACCAGATCAGCGTCCGGCACCTGCTCGCGGACGGGCGGATCGGCCTGTACGTGGTGTCGGCGCTGGCCCGTCGGCACGGCATCGCCGTCGAGCTCAAGTCCAACATCTACGGCGGAGTGCTCGCCGTGCTGGTGCTGCCGCAGGTACTGCTGGGCGCGGAGGCGCCGACCGCGGCCGACGCGGCGGGGGGCTCGCGGGCCACCTCGTGGGGGACGGGGGAGGGCGCGGCGATGCCGCCGCTCGAGCCGGTACGGGTGTCCGTACCGGAGCGTGCCCGCCATGCGGGAGTCCCGGGGGCCGCGGCCCCGCGCGACCCCGAGCCCCGGCCCGGGCCGGTATCCGGAGCCGGAGCCGGCCCTTGGACCGCGGCCGCGCCCGTGCCCGAGCCCGGTGCTAGGAGCGTGACCTCACCGGAGCCTGCGACCGCGCCGCTGTCACGAGGCCGGGAGATCCCTTCGACCGAACCTTGGGCCACGGCCACGGCCACGGCCACGGCCACGGCCACGGCCACGGCCACGGCCACGGAAGCGGCCACGGCCACTACGGCTACGGACGCGGTTTCGGCTTCGGCTTCTGCAGAGTCCGGACCCGGGGCCGGGCCTGCGGCCCCGTCGTGGTCCGAGGCCGAGGCCGGGGCTGTGGTGCCGACGGGGCTCGGAGACGAGCTGCTGATCGGACCCCGAGCGGGGGAGAGGGCGTCAGCCGCGCCTTCGACGGAGCTCGCGGTGGAGTCCCGCGCCACGGCGTCGGCCGAAGCCCCGCCCGAACCCGAAGCCGTGCCCGGGGCCGACCCGGTGCCCGGCGGTGCGGCGTGGGCGTTGCCCGCGCCCCGAGCCGGGGAGACGGCACCGGCCGAGTCCGCGGGCGCTGCGCCGCCGCTGCCCGTTCGGCGCGCCAAGGAGACGGCGTCGGCCGAGCCCCTGACCGGGCCCGCGGCGCAGACACCGTACGTGCCCGCCGCGCGCACCGCAGGCGACCGGCCGGCCTTGCCGCGGCGGCGGGCCCAGCAGCACCTGGCGCCCCAGCTGCGCGAGGCACCCGCACCGCGGCGGGCGGCCGATGACGTCGAGCAGCCCGTGCATGACCCCGGCCTGATGGCCGCCTTCCAGCGGGGTTTCGGCCTCGCCCAGTCGGAGAACCAGGTATGACCCCGACCCCTCACCTCAGCAAGGAGCGCACCCCCATGGGCGGCGAAGTGGCGACGAAGACCGGCGGCCGGCTCTCGGACCTCGACTGGCTGCTCAGCGGCCTGGTGCAGCGCGTGCCGTACACGCGCAGCGCCGTACTGCTCACCGCCGACGGGCTCGTGACCTGCGTGCACGGCCTGGACCCCGACAGCGCCGACCACATGGCGGCCCTCGCGTCCGGGCTGTACTCGCTGGGCCGCAGCGCCGGCTCCCGCTTCGGGGACGGCGCGGAGGTGAGGCAGGTCGTGGTCGAGCTCGACACCGCGCTCGTCTTCGTCTCCGCGGCCGGGGCCGGGACCTGCCTGGCCGTCCTCGCCGACCGCGAGGCCGACGCCGGGGTGCTCGGCTACGAGATGGCCATGCTGGTCAAGAGCGTGCGTCCGTACCTGGCGGCCCCGCCTCGGCGGCCCGTCGCCGACGCGGAGCGATGAGGGCCCGCGCGACGGGGGCGTACCGGAAGGGGCGGGACACGCCGTGGGTCGACGGCTCGGCGGGGCGGGTGATGCGCCCGTACACCGCCAGTGGCGGGCGGACGAGGGCGGGCGTCGCGCTCGACCTGCTCTCGCTGGTGACCGCGACCGGGGTGCGTCCGCGCGTCCCGCTGGGGGCCGAGCACACCCTCGCCCTGCGGCTGTGCGCGGGCGCCGCGGCGGTCACGGTCGCCGAGGTGGCCGGACAGCTGCGGCTGCCGGCGGTCGTGGTGAAGGTGCTGCTGGCCGATCTGATGAAACACGGGGCCGTGATGGCGCAGGCGCCCCGGTTCCCCGCCGTCGGTGGCGACGCGTTCGCCGCCGCCGACCACGACCTGCTCCGGGCGGTGCTCGATGGCCTACATAGACGACTGTGAAGCCCCCGCTCCCGTCTCCGCTCCCGCGACCCTGAAGATCCTGGTCGCGGGCGGATTCGGGGCGGGCAAGACCACCTTCGTGAGCGCGGTGAGCGAGATCGAGCCGCTGAGCACGGAGGAGCTGCTCAGCGACCTCAGCGCGACCGCCGACCCGCTGCACGGCGTCGAGGCGAAGTCCACGACCACCGTCGCGCTGGACTTCGGCCGGCTGACCCTGGACGAGAGCCACGTGCTCTACCTCTTCGGTACGCCGGGCCAGCACCGCTTCTGGTTCCTGTGGGAGGAGCTGTGCGCGGGCGCGCTCGGGGCGGTGGTGCTCGCCGACACCCGCCGCCTCGCCGACTGCTTCCCCGCCGTGGACTTCTTCGAGCGGCGCGGGATCGGCTTCATCGTCGCCGTCAACGAGTTCGAGGACGGTCACCGTTACGCGCCCGACGAGGTCCGCGATGCGGTGGGGCTCGGGCCCGAGGTGCCGGTCGTACGGTGCGATGCGCGCCTGACCAGTTCCGGGACGGGGACGCTCGCCGCCCTCGTCCGCCATCTGCTGTGCACGTTCAGTTCTTCGTCTTCGGAGTCGGGGGAACCGTCATGACGTACTACGAATCGACCGGACACCTGCTGCTCACGCCGGTGGACCGGGAGGCACCGGCGCGCACCGTCCGGCTGCGCGAGCTGGGCCTCGGGGAGCGCACGGACGCCGAGCTGGACGCCTTCGCGCGGCGTGTCGCGGACACCCTCGCCGCGCCGTACGCGGGGGTCAACTTCATCGGCGAGGAACGGCAGTTCTTCGCCGGGCTCCACCACGCGGCCCAGGCCCCGGCGAGCGGCTACCCGGCGCGGGTCCTGGCCCGCGACCACGGCTACTGCCCGCACGTGGTGGTACGGCGGCGGGCGCTGGTCCTGGAGGACGTACGGGACTTCGCGCGCTTCGCGGGCAACGCGGTGGTGGACGAGAGCGGGGTGCGCTCGTACCTGGGCGCGCCGCTGACGGACCGGCGCGGGATCGTCCTGGGCACGGTGTGCGCGGTGGACGTGGTGCCGCGGCGGTGGGGGACGGAGGGGCTCGCCACCGCCAAGGCGCTGGCGGCGGAGCTGGTGGCGCTGGTGCACGAGCGGGAGGACCGGGCGGAGCTCCGGGGGGAGGCCCGTGGGGAGGTCCGTAGGGAGCTCCGTGGGGAGGTCCGGCAAGGGTGAGCGCGAATGTCAGTGGCGGGGGCTACGGTCGACGGACGTGGGTTCACGACGAGGGTTCACCGGTGACTGGAGAGGAGTCTCGGGGATGGCCACAACCGCGCAGGACGTCCGCCTGGTCGCGCTGTCGCTCCCGGACAGCAGCGAGAAGCTCGCCTGGGGCATGCCGACCTTCCGGGTGAGCGGGAAGATCTTCGTCTCGCTGGCCGACGACGACAGCTCGATCGGCGTGAAGTGCCCCAAGGAGGACCGGGCCGAGCTGATCGCGGCGGAGCCGGAGAAGTTCTTCATACGCGCGGGTCACGACGACAACTATGGCTGGATCAGGGTCCGTCTCGCGGCGGTGCAGGACCAGGGCGAACTGCGCTCCATCCTGACCGACTCCTGGCGGCAGGCCGCCCCGAAACGCCTGGTCGCGGCCCATCCGGAGCTGACCGGCGACACGGCCTGAGCCGCGGGCGCCGGTGTCGGCGCCCGCGCGGAGCCGAACAGTCCGTGGCTGAAAAGGTCACGGTTTGGGGAAGGGCTCCGAGGGTGGTCCGTTTTGTCGTATTTCCTGATCCTCGACGCCGTGGCGGGTCGGCTAGCCTCCCGAAGTGAAACTGACCAATCGCTTGTCTGCCCGGCGTGTCGCGCGAGGCGCGGCCGAGGGTGGCACCCCTCCCGCCGCGTCGCGGCTCGGCTGGCTGGACGGCCTCCGCGGCATCGCGGCACTCTCCGTCGCCGTCTACCACCTGGCGCTGCCGTTCTACTGGGTGCCCCACGGCACCCGGGTGCCGTACTACCTGGACCCGGGCATCTTCGGGGTCCTGTTGTTCTTCCTGGTGAGCGGATACATCATTCCCGCCTCGCTGGAACGGCGCGGCGACATACGCGCGTTCTGGGTGGGCCGCGCCTTCCGGATCTATCCGGTCGTCATCCTCACCGTGGTCGCCTCGCTGCTGATCCTGCCCCGCGCGCACACGGTGATCGCGGGCTGGGGCTTCGAGCACGCGTTGCTCTCGCTGGTCGGCAACGGGCTCATGATCCAGGACGTGATGGGCGTCACGAACGTCCTCGGGGTGATGTGGACCCTCACCTACGAGATGGTCTTCTACTACTTCGTCACGGCGCTCTTCGCGCTCGGCTGGCACCGCAAGAGCGCGCCCATCGCGGTCGGCTTCGCCGCCGCGGCCCTGATGCTCGGCGGCTGGGCCACCGTCGGGACGCTCTCCGTGAACCTGGCGTCGACCCGGCACCTGGTACTGGCCTGCGCCACCGTCGTGCTGATGGCGATGGCGTGCATCATGACCGGCAAGCCGGCCCTGACCAGGACCGGGGCGCTGCTCCTCGGCGGCCTCGGGCTGCTCCTGATCACCCTCAACGGCCGGGCCACGTTCTTCGAGACCATGATGATCTTCGCGACCATGTTCTCGGGCACCGTGCTCTACCGCCTGGAGCACGGCCAGATCGACCGCGCCCAGGCCTTCCTGTCCTGCGCCTTCGTCGTCGCCTGCGGCTTCCTCGTCGGCTACATGTACAACCACGGTCCGGCCCTCTGGCGGACCTGGAGCGGGTCGTGGATGGCCTGGTCCTTCGCCTACGTCGCCGCGTGGGCGGTCTTCGCCGCCGGCATGCTGCTGCGCAAGCGCCGCTTCCCCCGCTGGCTGAGCTGGCTCGGCGCGATCAGCTACTCGCTCTACCTCCTGCACAACCCGGTGATCCACGCGATGAACTGGCTTCTGGAGGGGCGCGCCCCGATCGAGAGCTGGACGGGCCGCCTGGTGCAGTTCAGCGCCTTCATGGCCGTCCTGCTGGTGCTCAGCTACCTCAGCTACCGACTGGTCGAGCTGCCCTTCCAGAGCCTGGGCCGCCGCGTGCTGAAGGCCGCGACGCGGCCCCGCCGGCGGGCGCCGCACGCCGTGGCGCCGACATCGGTCGACGCGGCGAACGCGGTCGACGCGGTCACCGCACGCCGCGCGGAACCGGTAGCGGAAAAGGTGCGCGCGACCACCCCGTGAAATGCGGTATCGTTCTCATGCGCGTTCGGCCAGGGGAAACCCCAGGTCAGCGGGCATCGGGACGTGGCGCAGCTTGGTAGCGCACTTGACTGGGGGTCAAGGGGTCGCAGGTTCAAATCCTGTCGTCCCGACCATGCTTCATGCAGGTCGGAGGCCGTTCTCTCACACATGAGAGGACGGCCTTTTCCATGCCCGGAATGCTGGTGGTCGCAGCCG
The DNA here is from genome assembly GCF_055571215.1 of Streptomyces sp. NPDC030995. Taxonomy (NCBI): domain Bacteria; kingdom Bacillati; phylum Actinomycetota; class Actinomycetes; order Kitasatosporales; family Streptomycetaceae; genus Streptomyces; species Streptomyces sp. NPDC030995. The sequence goes on along the minus strand of NZ_JBVIFS010000037.1, from coordinate 57,813 downwards.
TTCCAGCCAGGCCCGTCGGTTCACGTCGGCGATGAGGAGCAGTACGCCGGCGGAGACCAGGTACAGCATGCCGTCGACGGAAACGGGGGTGTTCCCCACACGGGGTCAGGGGCGGCTACCAGTAGTGCCGTCGTCCTCCGACCTTGTGTCCGACGGATCCCAGGATCCACAGGATGATGCCGATGACGACCAGGATGATCCCGATGGTCCACAGGATGGCGATGCCGGCTATGTAGCCGACGACCAGCAGGATGATTCCGAGGACGATCATGATGTCCGCCGATCTCACGGAGTGATGCAGAGCCCCTGTTCCCAGGGTAGATGCGCCCTCTGCCTGTGGCTTCCCGGGCAGGACAGTCTTACCGTGGAGAGACAGCGAGCGGACCTCTGGAGCGCGCCATGCTCATCATCCTCGGACTCGTCCTCCTGATCGCCGCGCTGGTCGTCGGTGTGGCCGGCGTCGTTACCAACGACGGCAGCGCCCACGAGCTGACTGGCGGGTTCTCCGTATTCGGCTACGAGGTCACCGGCTCCACCGGCACCCTCTTCCTCTACGGCATCATCGTCGGGGCCGTGGCCATGCTCGGACTGAGCCTTCTCCTGGCCGGTGCCCGCCGTACCTCTCGCCGCGGCCACGACGCTCGCCCGGGACGCACCGCGCGTCGGGAGACGGCCGCTGTCGACCAGGGGCGCGAAGACGTCGTCGACCAGCGTGGCATTGCCCCGCCCACAGGCGACGGTGGGCGAGAGTCCAACCCGAACGGAGAGCACCGGCGGGGGATCAACCCGTTCAAGCACCGATCGGATCCCCGGTAGGCCGCCGCGCCGGCGCACGACTTACGAAGGGTGGCCACCGATGAGTATCGGCAAGAAGATCGCGCACAAGGCTGAGGCGGTCAAGGGCGGCGCCAAGAAGACCGTCGGCCGCGTGACCGGAAGCTGGCACCTGCGGGCCGAGGGCCGTGGTGACCAGGTCAAGGGCAACGCCAAGCAGGCCGGGGCGAAGATCAAGGACGCCTTCAAGCACTGACCACTGCGCCCGCCCTGCCGGCCTCACGGCAGGGCCCCGGAGGTGCCACGTATGGCCATCAAGAGGGATGCCGCCCACGCCAGGTCCCAGGGGCGGCGTATGTCCAACAGCCGCGCCATGGAGGTCCTGTCCAGGGTCGGGCTCTGCGCGCGGGGTGTGATCTACGTACTGGTGGGGCTGCTGGCCGTGCAGATGGGTTTCGGCGGCGACAGCGGCAAGGAGGCCGACCGGTCCGGCGCGGTGCGGACCATCGGCGAGCAGCCGTTCGGCCGGGTGCTGCTGTGGGCGCTGGTGGTGGGGCTGGCGGCGATGGCGCTGTGGCGGCTGTCCGAGGCCGCGTTCGGGCAGGCGGTGACGGGCGGCGATAAGTGGACCCGGCGCCTGGGCTCTTTGGGGCTGGCGGTCTTCTACGCCGTGATCTGTATCGGGGTGGTGCAGACCGCGCTGGTGGGCGGGTCCGCCGGTGGCCGTCCCGGCGATGAGACGTCGAAGGATTACACCGCCAGGGTGCTGACCTGGCCCCTCGGGCGGGTCCTCGTCGGCGTGGTCGGAGCCGTCCTGGTCATCGTCGGTGTGGTGATCGTGGTCCGCAGCCTGATGCGGAAGTTCGAGGAGAATCTCCGGACGGACGAGATGAGCCCGACGACGCGGCGGGTCGTCGCGGGGCTGGGCATCGTCGGCGGCGTGGCGACCGGCGTGGTCGCGGCTGTGGCCGGGCTGTTCGTCCTGCTGGCCGCCGTGCAGTTCGACCCCGCCCAGGCCAAGGGCATGGACGAGACGCTGCGTTCGTTCGCCGCCACACCCGCCGGGCCCGTCCTGCTGATCGCCGCGGCGGTCGGACTCCTGCTGTTCGGCCTCTACTCGTTCTGCGAAGCCCGCTGGCGAAAGGCTCCTGAGCACGGCGCCTCGGCAGAGCAGCCGACCGAGGTCCCGGGCTCGGAGACGCGCCCCAGTGCGCCCTAGCGAGGGCATCTCGTCTGATGCCGTGAGCCGGTTGTCTCCGTTCGGGCGCTTGCGCAGCGCGATCCGCCGCTCGCGGGCCGGGCGCAGGTGGGGGTGGGGCAGCGATATCGACCTGTGGCAGCTTTCGTTGGGGTTCGCGGCGCTCGGGTTCCTGACGCTGGTGCCGCTGCTGATCGTTGTGTCGGCGGCCGATCCGGCGAGCGGGCGGGGGTTCGCGCAGTGGCTGGGAGACGGGCTCGGCGTCTCGACGGCCGCCAGGGGGGAGGTCGAGCGGTTGTTCGCCCTGCCGGGCCAGGCATGGCGGACTACGACGGCGTTCGGCCTCGCCGTGCTCGCCGTGTTCGGTCTGTCGTTCGGGGCGGCGGTGCAGAGCGGCTACGAGAAGATCTGGGATCTGCCCCCGGCCCGCTGGTGGGCCAGGTGGCGACACGTGATGTGGCTCGCCGTCCTCATCGGGATCCTCTTCCTGTCCGCGATCACACCCCTGTGGCGGGATTCCTCGGCCGCGGGGTGGTCACTGTGGTCAGCGGCACCCTGTTCTTCTGGTGGTCCCAGCGGCTCCTGCTCGGCGGCCGCATCGCCTGGGCCACCCTGCTGCCCGGGGCCGTCGCCACCATGCTCGGACTGCTCGGCCTCAGACTCTTCTCCAGACTCGTGTTCTCACCACTGATCGCATCCAGCGCGGTCACCTACGGCCCCTTCGGAACCGTCCTGGTCATCCAGTCCTGGCTCGTCGGCGTGGGCGTCGTCGTGTTCGGCGGCGCGCTGGCCGGCCGACTGCTCCGCGACGAGGCCCCCCGCGTGGCACGTGCGCTCAAACGGCGAGAGTGAGGCTCAAACCCCGCACTCTGCCCTGCTCAGGGCAGTGCGGGCCTCGGACCGTCCGGTCGTCAGAACAGGAGAACCCTTGCGGCCTGACATGACCGCTCGGCGGGCAGGTGGGAGAATTTCACTACCACGGGTAGAGCGCACGTACGTGTGCGTCCATCCCGATACAGGACAGCAGGTCAGGCCATGACCAAGCAACCGAAGCCGTCCCAGCCCCGCGATGGCGAGGGCATCAGCCGGCACAAGGAAGCCAAGCAACACGGCTGGTCACCGGATGTGGACGAGACCACGCAGCAGGAGAACCCGAGCGCCCACCGCTCCTTCCACCCGGAGAAGTACGCCCCCGCCAAGGGCCCGGGCAGAAAGGTTTCCAAGGAAGAAGCGGGCAACCCCCACGGCAAGCCCTCCAAGAGCAGGGGCTCCCGCGGGGAGGACCAGAGCAAGGGCTCCGGCGACAAGGGCATGCACGACCTCGGCCCGCGAGGCCGCTCACAGCGCCCCAGCGGAACCAAGGACGCCTCCGCCTCCACCGGTGTGGACCCCCAGGACCCGCCCGGCACGCGCAGCGCCGGATAACGCACCGTCAAGCATCGTTCACCTCGCCGGAGGCCGGGACGTACACAGGTGCACTCGGCGGCTTTCCCCACCGCCCGGCGCCAAGGCGGGCCCGGCCCCGGTGACGGTGAGCGGCGGATGAACCATGTCAACGTCAAGCCATGAGGTGTTCGGCGCACCAGGCTGGGTCACCCTGATGGCCCAGGACGTTGCCTCGGCCCAGGAGTTCTACGGGGCCGAGATGGGCTGGGAGTTCCGCAGCACCCGGCTCGGCGAGGGTTCGCCGTCGCCGCCCGCGAGGGAGCCCCGGTCGCCGGTATCGGCGCACTGGCTCGTCGCCTGGGATTGCCGGTGGCGTGGACGCCGTACTTCGCCGTCGCGCCTCACCCGTCCAAACCTCGCCAGTCAGCCGCTGGATCGCTCTGAGCGACCCCGACGACGCACTGTTCACCGTCCTCGCACCACAGGACGCACCGCACTGACTCGACTGCTCAGCCGGGCTCGGCGCACCCTCGCCGGGTGCAGTGATCAACATCGGTGCGTTGCGTGTCAGGCGCTGCCCCGCCGGGCCGATGGTACGGGTCTGCCTGTCGGTCCGGGGCCGCCGCGTAGTACGGGCACACGAGAGCATCGACCGGCCATGGTGGCGGGCCGGTCAGGTCGGTGCGCTCGCCTCGTCGTTGGGCGTGTGGGGTCGTACATGGGCGATGACGAGGGCGACGTCGTCGGCGGCGTCGGGGTGTCGTAGTGCGGCCAGGAGCCGGTCGCAGGTCGCCTCCGGGGGGAGGCCGGGATCGGTGAGGAGGCTGAGCAGGAGGTCGAGGCGGTCGTCCAGGGCCTCGTCGCGGGTTTCGACCAGGCCGTCGGTGTACAGGACCAGCCGGTCGCCGGGGATCAGGTCGAGGACGGTGGTCTTGAAATCGGCGACGCCGAGGCCGCCTGCGCCGAGCGGCACGCCGACGGGGAGGTCGAGCAGTTCGGGGGCCTGTCCTGACCGGATGACGACGGGGGGCGGGTGGCCGGCGAGGGCGACGCGGCAGCGGGAGCGGTGCGGGTCCCAGGTGGCGTAGACGCAGGTCGCGATGGTCTGGTCCAGCCCGGCGGTGATGCGGTCGAGGTGGCGCAGGACTCGGGCCGGGTCGAGGCCGAGGTCTGCCAGGGTGCGGGTGGCCGTGCGCAGTTGTCCCATGGTGGCGGCGGCGTGGACACCGTGTCCCATGACGTCGCCGACCACGAGGGCGGTCTTGTCCTTGGGCTGAGGGATCGCGTCGAACCAGTCGCCGCCGATCCCGCTGGCCGCTGCCGCGGGCTGGTAGCGGTAGGCGATCTGGAGGCCGGCGGCCTGGGGTGGGGGGTGCGGGAGAAGGTGGCGCTGAAGAGTCAGGGCGGTGTCGGTGGCGTACTGGTACCAGCGGGCGTTGTCGATGGCGATGGCGGCGCGGGTGGCCAGTTCGCCGGCCAGAGCGACGTCGTCGTGGTTGAAGGGGATCGGATTGCGGGTGCGCAGGAGGCCGAGGACGCCGAGGACCTGGCCGCGGGCGGTCAGTGGCACGGCCATGTAGGAGTGCGAACCCTCTTGGGCGAGGAGGTCTGCGGCGGCCTCATCGCGCGCGATGCGCGCCAGGTCCGGGCGGGTGATGTGCGACACCAGGACGGGACGCCCGGTGCTCACGCAGCGTGTGACCAGACGCTCGGCCGGATAGGTGGTGCGCTCGCCCACCGGGTCGGCGGCGTGGGTGGCGTCCGTCTCGTAGGCCGCCGCTACCGCCAGGGCCATGAAGAGAGCCTGCCCCGTCCCAGGGCCGGGCGGCGTGGTCGCGCTGCCTTCCAAGACGGAGTCGAGGACGTCGACCGAGGCGACGTCGGCCAGGTCGGCCACGACGAGGCCGGCGAGTTCGCGGGCTGTTCGTTCCAGGTCCAGGGTGGTCCCGACCGTCACCGACGCCTGGGCGATGAGGTCCAGGCGCCTACGGGCCTCGGCGGCCTCTGTGGCTGCACGATAACTGTCGGTAACATCCACCACCGACAGGGCAACACCGATCACCCGGCCGCCGGGGTCCTCCAGCCGGTAGTACGAGCCCGACCAGGCATGCTCCCGGTCCGGGTCGGCGGGAGCACGCCCGACGGAGAACTGGTCCAGCAGCGGTACGCCCGTGTCCAGGACCTGGCGCATGGAGGCTTCGATCACGTCGGTGTCCAGGAACGGCAGCGCCTCGCGTACGGTCCGGCCCAGGTGCTTCTCGGCTGGCAGGCCATTGATCCGCTCCAGCGTCGGGTTGACCAAGACGTAGCGCAGGTCGGTGTCCAGCACAGCCAGCCCGAGCGGGGACTGCGCCACCAACCGCACCGACAGCGCCAGGTCGCGCTCCACGCCTCGCAGAACGGCCTCGTCGCAGGCGATCCCCAAGGCGTACACGCCTCCGTGTTCGTCCAGCAGCCGCATGTTGCGAAACTCCACCAGCCTTGTGGAGCCGTCCTTGTGCCGCACGGGAAACACCCCGGCCCAGGCGCCGCCACCGGCCATGACCTTGGCGAACAGCTCGAGGACCAGGTCGACGTACTCGTCTGCGACCAGCAGCTTGGCCGCGTACTTGCCCAGCGCCTCCTTGGCGGACCAGCCGAACAGATCCTGGGCCTGGGGGCTCCACAACGTGATCCGCCCCTCGGTGTCCAGGACCACCGCGGCCACGCTCAGAACGTCCAGCAGACCGCCGGGTTCGGAGGGAACCACTCCCACTGGGCCGGGCTCGGCCCGAAACGCCTCGGACGCGATCATGACCGGACCTCCTCAGCCACTGCGGCGGGCCTCGGACCCGACGATCCAGTCCCTCACTCGCCCCCGTCGGCCCTCCTCTCATCCTCCTCCCGCCGCCCCCGGGCGGCAGCCTCCGTCAGCGGCTGCCGGGCGGGCAGGCCCCCAGGGCTGCGGGGTGCGGGGGCCGGCGGAGGTGGCACGTCAAGAGCGGCCTGGTCCACGGCGCGGCGCGATCTGCCCCGGTTGACAGCTTCCACGCCGAGAGCGGCGAGACACGCACCCTGTCTGGAAGCCCGTCCGCGAAGTGCGGCGTAGGAGTGTTCTCGTGGTGCGAGCAGGACTGTCCGTGTAGCGTCAGCGCCAGCTGTCGTGGTTCCGAAGTACCGGTCGCCCGTGAGCACACGTGCACGGGCGATTTTGCTGTTCACAGTCTCTGAGGACCAGGGCGATCACCTCCGGCTCCCGCACGGTGCGGGACCGATTTCGAGTCCCTTGGAGGACACATGGCCAGCGGAACCGTGAAGTGGTTCAACTCGGAAAAGGGCTTCGGCTTCATCGAGCAGGACGGCGGCGGCCCGGACGTCTTCGCCCACTACTCGAACATCGCCAGCTCCGGCTTCCGCGAACTTCAGGAAGGCCAGAAGGTGAACTTCGACGTCACTCAGGGCCAGAAGGGCCCCCAGGCGGAGAACATCACCCCCGCCTGAGCCTTCCCTCCCTTTAACGGGCGCTGCTGTATCAGTGGCGTTGCCGTATGAAAGCCCGGCCGGCCCGGTTCTGCCGGCCGGGCTCTTCCATTCCAGAGGTGCGCTGTCTCTGGCCGCGATCTTCGCTCGTGAACGGGCCGGCCGCTGGCCCACTGAAACGGAGACGGGGCGTGCCTTCGCCCACCTCCCACTCGCCGATGAATCCGGGCTGGCCGCCCGCCGGATGCGCCAGGTCCTGGACGGCCGCGCCGACCGCGGCCGATACGTCGACGATCTGTCCGACGACGACGAGGAACTGCTGCGCAAGCTGCTGGACCTGGACGCTACGCGCCGCCCATGCGATACGCCGTCTGCCCTGCTCTTCCCGCTGCTGGCCGCGTTGGCCGCCCGGCCGCTGGGCGCCTGCCGCCACGTCTGGCCACCTGGACGCTGACCGTCGGCTCCCTGGTGCTGGCCGTCGGCGCGATCATCTACGCCATCCGCAGGACCCCTCGCCCGACCAGCCGGGACAAGGTCCCCCTCAAGATCCGCATTAAGCCCGTCCTCCGGGGCGATCTCGGCAAACTGCTGGGCGCGGTCGCCGCGTTCGAGGTCGGCAACGTCGCCGCCACCCTGCTGATCCTCCGGGCCTCGGACCTGCTGGCCCCCGAACACGGCACCAAGACCGCGACCACCATCGCACTCGGCCTCGACACCGCCTACAACATCGCCGCCACCATCGCCTCCGTGCCCGCCGGCCGGCTCTCCGACAGGCTCGGCGTCCGAGGCCCGGTCCTCGTCCTCGCCGCAGGGGTCGGGGCGTTCGCCTTCTCCTACGGTCTGTTCGCCGTCGACGCCACGGCCATCGCCTTCCTGGCGGGGTCCAGCGCAGCGTGTGGGGCGACGCCGTCCACAGCGACGGCGAGTTCCTCCGTGTCGAGAGCGACGCGGGCGACTGGCGGGCCCGCGCGGTCGTCAGCGCGACCGGCACCTGGATCCGCCCCTTCATCCCCGCCGTTCCCGGCCGCCGGGAGTTCTCCGAACGCCAGCTCCACACGGTGCAGTCCCCGGGCTCCACGTGCAGCAGCAGGAGCGCGAGCAGGGCCCGGCGCTTGAGCGCCGTCGGCGTGCGCGGCAGGCCGCCCCGGCGGATCTCCACCGGACCGAGGATCAGATACTTCGGCCCGTCGGCCTGCTCACCGCTTCCGCCGCCGCGGGCAGCGCCGCCCACCCAGGTTCTCGCCCGTTGGGCCAAACAATTCCCTGCCACCCCCCAATTGGGGCGCCGCCCCCCCGGCGTCGCCGGGTCCGTCTCATGCCACGCGCATGGGTTCGGGCCTGGCCGACGTCCTGTCACGGGGGCCGAATCGGCCAACCGGCACCGGCCGCGCCCGCTGTGCGCCCGGGCCCGCCGCGGCGACCGGACGACGGACACCAGCGGTACGGCGACCACCGCGGTCACCCGGCGCGCCGAGGGCCGAGCCGGCCGCACCGCGCGCCGTGCCGATCGCGTCCCCGGCGGCGCGTGCGGCCGGTCGGGTGGATCATCGAGGGAGGCGCGCCGTCGCCCGCCCGGGCCCGACATCCGGCACGGCGCAACCGCCCGCGAACCTTCCCTGCCCCACGGCCCAGGAAGGAAGACCCCCATGACGGAGCCGAGCCCCCGAACCCACCCGCCGGCCGACGGCGGGCAGCCCGCGGAAGGGGACGTCCTGCGGGTCCTGCTCCGCACCCCTGGATATCGCCGGACGCTCGTCTTCTGCGCCCTCATCGGCATCCCGGTGTCCCTCGCCGCCTTCTGGTTCCTCGTCGCGCTGCGCGAGCTGGGGCAAGCGCTGTGGTCGGACCTGCCGCACGCGCTCGGTTACGACACCCAGCCCTGGTGGTGGCCGTTCCCCCTGCTGCTGATCGCCGGGATCGTCGTCGGCCTGGTCGTCGCCCATCTGCCGGGTGCGGGCGGTCACATACCCGCAGCCGGGCTGAGCATGGGAGGCACCACCACGGCGGCCCTGCCCGGGGTCGTTCTCGCTGCCGTGGCCAGTCTGCCGTTCGGGGCCGTTCTGGGACCGGAAGCCCCGCTGATCGCGCTGGGCAGCGGCATGGCCCTGCTCTTCCGAGACCTCACGAGGGCTCCGCTCAGCCCGCAGAGCACGGTGTTGCTCGGCGTGGCCGGAGCCGCCGCGGCCATCTCCGCGATCTTCGGGAGTCCGCTGGTCGGCGCCATCCTGCTGATCGAGGTGGTGGGGGTGGGCGGGCCGCGGCTGTTCGCGGTCATGCTGCCCGCACTGCTCTCCAGCGGGGTCGGAGCCCTGGTCTTCACGGGCCTCGGGCGGTGGACCGGGCTCGAGGCCGGTGGTCTGTCGCTGAAGCCGGGGGTTCCCGTCCCCCGTCTGGACGGGGCGGATGTGGCCTGGGCGCTGGTCGTGCCCGTGGCAGTCGCCGCCCTGATGCACCCCGCGCTGTTCGGCGCCCGGCTGATCGCCGGATATGTGGCCGCGCGCCCCGTCGTACGGACCGTCCTGTGCGCGCTGGGCGCAGCCGCCTGCGCCGCCGCGTACGCGCTGATCACCGATCGCGCCCCCGACGAGGTCGCCTCGTCCGGTCAGGCCGCGCTGGCCGCGATGGTCGCCGACCCGCGGGCTTGGGGCATCGGCGGGCTGTTCGCCGTCCTGCTGCTGAAGGGCGTCGCCTACAGCCTCTGCCTCGGCAGCCTGCGCGGTGGCCCGGTGTTCCCCTCGCTGTTCCTCGGCGCCGCGATGGGTCTGCTGATGTCTCCCCTGCCGGGCCTGGGCGTCGTACCGGGCATGGCGGCGGGCATGGCGGCGGCCCTGACCATGGCCCTGCGGCTGCCGGTCAGCAGCGTGGTGCTCGTGGTGTTGGTGCTCGGCAGCGCCGCGATGACGCCCGTGGTGATACTGGCGGCCGTCGTCGCCTTCGTCATCGCGGAGCTGCTGCCGCGCGGGCCCGAGGTGGGCTAGGGGGCGTCTTGCCCGAAGTGGGCCGGTACAGGCCCGGGGCTAACCTGAGAGGGACCGCAGCCGAAGGTTCGATGCCGTGACGCAAGCCGACTGGCTTCTGGTATCCGGTGAGCGCGGCAACGCCGCGACACGCCTGGACGAGCGACGTCCGGGCGGACGGGCCTGGTCCGAGGGGAACCGGGCGTCGTACCTCGTCCACGGCGCCACCTACTTCGCGGAGCTCCTGGCGGGCATCCGCGCGATGCGCGCGGGCGACCTCCTCCTGTTCACCGACTGGCGCGGAGATCCCGACGAGCGGCTCGACGGCCCCGGTACGGAGATCGGCAGCGTCCTGTGCCGGGCGGCGGAGCGGGGTGTCATCGTCAAGGGGCTGCTGTGGCGCTCCCACCTGGACAGCCTCCGCTTCAGCCAGGAGGAGAACCTCCGCTTCGCCGAGGAGATCGATGCGGCCGGCGGCGAGTGCCTGCTCGACCTGCGGGTGCGGCCCGGCGGCTCCCACCACCAGAAACTGGTGGTGCTGCGCCATGACCGGCGCCCGGAGCAGGACGTCGCCTACATCGGCGGAATCGACCTCTGCCACAACCGCAACGACGACGCCGCGCACCGCGGCGACCGCCAGTCGCTGCCCCTGGCCCCCGAATACGGGCCGCACCCGCCGTGGCACGACGTTCAGGTCGCCCTGCGCGGGCCCGTCGTCGGCGACATCGAGGCTGTCTTCCGTGAGCGGTGGGAGGACCCGGCGCCGCTCAGCCGCAGCCCGCTCACCCGCCTGCGGGAGCGGATGCACCGCGAGGACGTCAGCGCGGACAGCCTGCCCGCGCAGGCGGCCGATCCGCCACCTTGCGGGACGCACACCGTGCAAGTGCTGCGGACCTATCCGAACCGTCTGCTGCGCGGCTACCCCTTCGCCCCCGACGGCGAGCGCAGCATCGCGCGCGGGTACCTCAAGGCGCTGCGGCGGGCCCGGGCACTGATCTACCTCGAGGACCAGTACCTGTGGTCCCCCCGCGTGGTGGCCTGCTTCGCCCGGGCGCTGCGCAGGTACCCGCAGCTACGGCTGGTCGGGGTCATCCCGACGGTCCCGGAGCAGAACGGCCGGCTGACCCGGCCCATGAACCTGATCGGGCGGATCACGGCCCTGGACGAGCTGCGCCGCGCCGGCGGCGACCGGGTCGCGGTGTACGGCCTGGAGAACCATGCCGGAACCCCCGTATACGTGCATGCCAAGGTGTGCGTGATCGACGACGTGTGGGCCTCCGTCGGCTCCGACAACATCAACCTCCGTTCGTGGACGCACGATTCCGAACTCAGCTGCGTGGTGTACGACGAGAGCCCCGACCCGCGGTGGCCGGCCGACCCGGGAGGTCTCGGCGACGGCGCGCGTGCCTCGGCCCGGGAGCTGCGCCTGGAGCTCATGCGCGAGCACCTGGACATCCCGGCCGACGGCGCGGCCGGGCAGCAGGCGCAGGACGCGCTGTGCGACCCCGTGGCCGCCTGCGGCGCCTTCGCGGAGGCCGCTGCCGCGCTGGAGGCCTGGTACGAGGACGGCTGCCGCGGTCCGCGGCCGCCGGGCCGGCTGCGCTGCTACGTTCCACCCGATCTGCCCGTGACGCAGAGAGTGCTCGCGACGCCTCTGCATCACGTTCTGGTCGACCCGGACGGCCGCCCGCTGCGGTTGCGCCGCCGCAATGCGTACTGAACCGGCACAAAATCGAACGCCGCTGCCCTGTGTGGCGGGTACCGCCTGAATGGCCAAAACGGAGGGGGGTTAGCATATGAGCACCGCCTAGCTCGAAAGATAATCCTGTGACTGTCAATGAGGACTCGTTCACCAGCTGGAAGCACCGCGAGGAGATCGCGGAGTCGATGATCCCGATCATCGGGAAGCTGCACCGGGAGCAGGACGTCACGGTCCTCCTCCACAGCCGTTCCTTGGTGAACAAGTCGGTGGTCAGCATCCTCAAGACCCACCGATTCGCACGGCAGATCGACGGTGAGGAGCTCTCGGTCACCGAGACGCTGCCGTTCCTGCAGGCTCTCACCACGCTCGATCTCGGCCCGTCCCAGATCGACATCGGCATGCTCGCCGCGACGTACAAGAACGACGACCGCGGTCTCTCGGTGGCGGACTTCACCGCCGGGGCCGTCGCCGGTGCCACGGGCGCCAACAAGGTCGAGCGCCGCGAGGGTCGCGACGTCGTCCTCTACGGCTTCGGCCGCATCGGCCGCCTCGTCGCCCGCCTGCTCATCGAGAAGGCCGGCTCCGGCAACGGTCTGCGCCTGCGCGCCATCGTCGTCCGCCAGGGCGGCGACCAGGACATCGTCAAGCGCGCCTCGCTGCTGCGCCGCGACTCGATCCACGGCCAGTTCCAGGGCACCATCACCGTGGACGAGGCGACGAACACCATCGTCGCCAACGGCAACGCGATCAAGGTGATCTACGCGAACGACCCGTCCGAGGTCGACTACACCGCGTACGGCATCAAGGACGCCATCCTCATCGACAACACGGGCAAGTGGCGCGACCGCGAGGGCCTCTCCAAGCACCTGCGCCCCGGTATCGACAAGGTCGTCCTGACCGCCCCGGGCAAGGGCGACGTCCCGAACATCGTCCACGGCGTCAACCACGACACCATCAAGCCGGACGAGCAGATCCTTTCCTGCGCGTCCTGCACCACCAACGCGATCGTCCCGCCGCTCAAGGCGATGGACGACGAGTACGGTGTGCTGCGCGGCCACGTGGAGACCGTCCACTCGTTCACGAACGACCAGAACCTGCTGGACAACTACCACAAGGCCGACCGTCGGGGCCGCTCCGCGCCGCTCAACATGGTCATCACCGAGACCGGCGCCGCCTCCGCGGTCGCCAAGGCGCTGCCCGACCTCAAGGCGCCCATCACCGGCAGCTCGATCCGTGTCCCGGTGCCGGACGTCTCGATCGCGATCCTCAGCCTGCGGCTCGGCCGCGAGACCACCCGCGAAGAGGTCCTGGACTACCTCCGCAACGTGTCGCTGAACTCGCCGCTGAAGCGCCAGATCGACTTCACCACCGCTCCCGACGCCGTCTCCATGGACTTCGTCGGCTCGCGCCACGCGTCGATCGTCGATGCCGGAGCCACCAAGGTCGACGGCGACAACGCCATCCTCTACCTGTGGTACGACAACGAGTTCGGCTACTCCTGCCAGGTCATCCGTGTCGTCCAGCACGTATCCGGCGTGGAGTACCCGACCTACCCGGTGCCGGCGGTCTGATCCCCGCGCACCGTGTGACAGTGACGGTCGCCCCGCCCACGAGCACCCGCTCGTCGGGCGGGGCGCCGTCGTTTCCCGCTCAGGTGCCCGCCCGTACCGGCCGCCGCAGGAGGTAGCCGGCCGCGGTCAGGACCAGGACGGCCATACAGGCGATGAACACCAGCCCGGCGCCCTCCAGGCCGAGCGGGCCCGCCAGGACCCCGACGCCGATCACCGGCACCGAGATGCCCGCGTAGGCCACCACGAAGAGCGTCGAGATCACCGCCGCGCGCCGGTCCGCGGGAGAGGCCCCGGCCACCGCGGACAGTGCTCCGCGAAACGCCAGCCCCTGCCCGGCCCCGCCGACGAGCGCGCTCGCCACCACCAGCGGCAGCAGCTCCCACCGCAGCGCGGCCGCGAGCAGCGCCAGCCCGGCCAGCAGCCCGAAGCAGCCCAGCGGCAGCGATCGCCCCACCCCGACCCGGCCGACCGCCAGCTGTCCGGCGGTCGAGGCGAAGAAGGCCAGCGCGACGACCAGCCCGCTCACCGCGCGGTTGTGCACGTCCAGGGACTGCGCGAGGAACGACGGGCTGACCGACGTGAACACCCCGAACAGCGCGAAGCCGACGAACGAGGCGATCGCGGCCGGCCCGAACACCGACCGCACCTGCGGCGGCAGACCGGGCCGCTGCGGACGTACGGTGCTCAGCGGCCGCCGCTCCCGCACGGTCTCCGGGAGCCCCAGCAGCACGGCCGTCGAGCCGGCCACCAGGGCGAGGTGCACGACGAACGTCAGGTACAGCGGCCAGGCGGCGTACTGCGCGAGCACCCCGGCGAGCAGCGGACCGCAGCCCAGCCCGCCCATGTTGGCGGCCGTCGCCACGAACGTGGCCCGGGAGGCGCCGCCGGGGGGCGCCAGCTCCATCACGTACGCCGTGGCGGCCCCGGTCAGCAGTCCCGCGGACAGCCCCGACAGCAGCCGCCCCGCGTACAGCCAGCCGAGCGCGGTGGCGCACAGGAAGCAGACGGCGCTCGCAGCGGCGAACCCCAGGCCCGCCAGCAGCACCGGGCGCCTGCCCACGGCGTCCGAGGCGTTGCCCGCGAGCAGCAGTACGCCGATGACCCCGAAGGCGTAGACGGCGTACACGACGGTGACCACCAGCTCGGAGAACCCGAACTTCTCCTGGTAGAGGCCGTAGAGCGGGGTCGGCAGGGTGGTGCCGGCCATGCACACGGCGAACACCGTCCCGCCGAGCAAGCACTGGCGCCACCTTCGGCGATCACCGTCCATGCCGCCGACGTTAACCCCGGCCCGCGTGGAGTTCCACCGGGCCGCCGCCCGTCGCGCGGGCGGTGAGGCAGGCGGTGATCTGGCGCCGCAGAGCGGGCTTGACCAGCGTGCGGAGCTCGGCGGGGGCGACGGTGCGCCACTGGAGGAGTTCGGTGGAGTCCAGCCGGATCCGGGCGAGGGTGGGGGCGTCGAGGACGCCGCCGTCGTAGAGGAAGCGGATGCGGGCCGGACGCCCCGGCTTGTGGGACCAGTTCACGGCGAGGAGGCGGCCCGGGGCGAGGTCGAGGCCGAGCTCCTCGTGGACCTCCCGCCGGGCGGCGGCGCGCGGGGTCTCGCCGAGGTCGCTGTCGATGCCGCCGCCGGGCAGGTTCCAGCGGTCGGTCCTGCCGTACGCGGGCTGGACCAGCAGGATCCGGCCGTCGGCGGCGGTGAACACCACGCTCGCCGCGGTCACGGCCTTGGGACGGTTGGCCCGGTGACTGGCCGCGTCGAGGGCGCCCGAGTGCTCCAGGGCGGAGCGCCGGGCCGGGTCCAGGCCGGCCGGGGAACCCGGCTGGGGCACACCGTCGACGAGGTGGGCGAAGGAGCCGGTGTGCAGGGCCGCCAGCGCGGCGCGCAGCCGCGGTGCGATCCGGGCGGGCAGCACCGCGCACGCCTCGTCCGGCCGGAGCCAGCGCGCCTCGGTGATCTCGCCGTCCGGGAAGGAGATCGCCGCGGCCTCCTCCGGTGACAGCGGACCGACGAGGTGGACGTGCACGACCAGGGAGCGGCCGAGCGGGCCGGGCGGCCGGGAATCCACCGCGAGCAGCCGCCCGACCGGCAGCCGCAGGTCGAGCTCCTCCGCCAGCTCGCGGGCCAGCCCCTGCTCGGGGGTCTCGGTGTCCTCGACCGTGCCGCCCGGCAGCTCCAGGTCCGCCTTGTACGAGGTGGTCAGTACGAGGACCCGCCCGCGCGTGTCGAGGACGATCCCGGTGGCGGCCATCAGCGGGGCCGGCTGAGCGGCGTAGTACGCGCGCACCTCGTCGGGGGAGGGGCGGTGGGGCACGGGGGTCTCCTGAGGTCGGGGCGTCGGCACGGGCACCGTGCCGGGACTGCCGACGCTACTGCGGGTGACCGGCCTCGGGACCTCAGGCGCGGGCCACGAGGAGCCCGCCCATGGTGACCATCGTCGCGGCGACGAGCCCGTCCAGGACCCGCCAGGCCGCGGGGCGGGCGAGGAGGCCGCTCAGCAGCCGGGACCCGTAGCCCAGGGCGCCGAACCAGGTCAGGCTGGCCAGGCAGGCCCCGATGCCGAAGGCCCAGCGCAGGTCGCCCCGGTCGGCGGCGAGGGAGCCGACGAGCAGGACGGTGTCCAGGTAGACGTGCGGGTTGAGCCAGGTCATGGCCAGGCAGGTCAGCACGGCCCGGCGGCCGGAGCCGGGGGCGGCTGCGGGAGTGGAGCCGGGGGCGAACCCGGGGGCGGACCCGGGTGCGGCTCCCTCCGCGGTGAGGGCGGCGCCCGGGGCGGGCCGCAGCACCCGGCGGGCCGCGAGGACTCCGTAGCAGATCAGGAACCCGCCCCCGGCCAGGCCGACCACGGTCAGGGCGGCCGGCCAGGCCGTCACGAAAGCGCCGACGCCGGCCACCCCGAGGGCGATGAGGAGCGCGTCGGAGACGGCGCAGACGGCGACCACCGCGAGGACCGCGTGGCGGCGCGCGCCCTGGCGGAGCACGAAGGCGTTCTGCGCGCCGATGGCGACGATGAGGGAGAGTCCGGTGCCGAAGCCGGCGAGGGCCGCGGTGGTGAAGCCGTGTGTCATGCCTCCGACCGTAGACAGAGGGGGGTTTTCAGTACAGCTAAAGATTTTTACGTACCATTAACACTCGTGATGGACGAGCTTCCCCTGGACCAGGTGCGCACGCTGCTCGCCGTGGTGGACGAGGGCACCTTCGACGCGGCGGCGGCCGCCCTGCACGTGACCCCTTCTGCCGTCAGCCAGCGGGTCAAGGCGCTGGAGCAGCGGACCGGGCGGGTGCTGCTGATGCGGACGAAGCCGGTGCGGGCGACGGAGTCCGGGGAGGTGGTGGTCCGGTTCGCCCGCCAGCTGGCCAGGCTGGAGCGCGACGCACGGGCCGAGCTGGGGATGGCCGAGGGCATGGGCCCGGTCCGGCTGCCGATCGCGGTGAACGCGGACTCCCTCGCCACCTGGTTCCTGCCGGCGCTGACGCGGGTGCCGCAGGAGCCGCCGGTCTGCATCGAGCTGCACCGCGAGGACGAGTCGCACACGACGGCGCTGCTGCGGGAGGGGCAGGTGATGGCGGCGGTGACCTCCTCGCCGGACCCGGTGGCGGGGTGCAGCGTACGGATGCTGGGGCTGGCGCGGTACCTGCCGACGGCGAGCCCCGGTTTCGCGGCCCGGTACCTGACGGGGGCGCTGGAGCGGGACCTGCGGGAGGCGCCGACGATCGTGTTCGACCGCAAGGACGACCTCCAGGACGCGTTCGTACGGTCGCTGGCGGGGGACGCGACGGTCGGCGCCGGGCCGGTGCGGCACTCCATCCCGACGTCGGAGGGGTTCCGCGACGCGGTGGTCGCGGGGCTGGGGTGGGGGCTGGTGCCCGAGCAGCAGGCCGGGCCGCTGGTACGCACGGGGGAGCTGGTGCTGCTGGCGCCGCGGCGGCCGATGGACGTGCCGCTGTACTGGCAGCAGTGGAAGCTGGACTCGCCGGCCCTGTCGATGGTGGCGGACGTGATCGCGGCGGCGGCCGGGGAGGCGCTGCGACCCCCTTCGCCGGGTGGCCTCTAAGCTGCGGACCATGGAGTCCTACACGATCGGCCAGGCGGCGCGGCTGCTCGGCGTCAGCGTCGACACCGCCCGCCGCTGGGCCGATGCCGAACGGTTCCCCACCCGCCGGGAAGGCACGCGGCGGATGGTGGACGGCCCCGACCTGGCCGCGTTCTGCGTCGAGGTCGCGCAGGAGGGCGGCGAGGGCGAGGAGACCCCGACCACCTCGGCGCGCAACGCCTTCCCCGGGATCGTCACCGGGGTGAAGCTGGGCACGGTCGACGCGCAGGTGGAGATCCAGGCCGGGCCGCACCGCATCGTGTCGCTGCTGACGCGGGAGGCGGTGGAGGAGCTCGGGCTGGTGGTGGGCGCGCGGGCCACGGCGCGGGTGAAGTCGACGAGCGTGTTCATCGACCGGGGCTGAGTATCGACCGGGCTTGAGCACGACCGAGCCCGATCGCGACCGGGCCTGAGCATCGACTCGGCATGAGCCGGTTCGGGGGCGGCCCGGCGGCGATGGCAGACTGGCCGGCGATCCACCGAAAGGGAATACGCCGTTGTCCATGTTCAGCAGCCTGCGCCGGGCCGTGCGCCGCGGCTACCGGCGCGCCGTCGACCTCAGCCACCCGGCCCGTTCCCCGCTCGGCAGCTCGGTGGTGAACTGCGTGGTCTACCGGGACGGCGTACGGCAGGACGACTGCGCGGAGGTCGAGGAAGCGCTGCGCCGGGTCCGCAAGGCGGGCGACGGCTTCGTCTGGATCGGCCTGCACGAGCCGGCCCAGTCGGAGCTGGCCGGGCTCGCCGAGCTGTTCGGCCTGCATCCGCTCGCCGTAGAGGACGCCGTGAACGCGCACCAGCGCCCCAAGGTGGAGCGCTACGACGAGACGCTGTTCTCCGTCTTCAAGACCGTGCGCTACGTGGAGCACGAGGAGCTGACCGCGACCAGCGAGGTGGTGGAGACCGGCGAGCTGATGGCCTTCACCGGCGAGGACTTCGTCATCACCATCCGGCACGGCGGCCGCGGCACCCTCGGCCCGGTCCGCGAGGAGCTGGAGGCCGCCCCGGACCAACTGGCCAAGGGGCCCGCGGCGGTTCTGCACGCCATGGCCGACCACGTGGTCGACGACTACGTGGCCGTCACGGACGCGGTGCAGAACGACATAGACGCCGTCGAGACCGCGGTGTTCAGCGAGGCCGGCGGCCGCGGCGACGCCGGCCGGATCTACCAGCTCAAGCGTGAACTCCTGGAGCTCCGGCGGGCGGTGGCCCCGCTGGGCCGCCCGCTCCAGCAGCTGGCCACGCAGCCGATACCGGTCATCCCGCCGGAGATCCGCGCGTACTTCCGGGACGTGGCCGACCACTTGACCCGGGCCACCGAGCAGATCGGCGCCTACGACAACCTCCTCGACTCCATCCTCCAGGCCCACCTCGCGCAGGTGACCGTCGCGCAGAACGAGGACATGCGCAAGATCACGGCCTGGGCGGCGATCGTCGCCGTCCCGACCATGGTCTGCGGGGTCTACGGCATGAACTTCGACCACATGCCCGAACTGCACTGGACCTACGGCTATCCGCTCGTCCTCGGGATCATGGCGGTCGCCTGCTTCGTCATCCACCGGGGCTTCCGCCGCAACGGCTGGCTCTGACCCCGGATCGACCCCGGATCGAACCGCCTGACCCCGAGCGAGAGTTGACGCCCCCATTCCGTGCGGGCGCGGGTCTTGAGCTGCCGTGAACTCTGGTAGTAAAGTTTCCTAACGAAATCGGGACGCCTCAACTACCCCACGGAGGCCTTGTGTTCACCCCCCACCGCAAGATGCTGGCGACCGGCGCCCTGCTCGGCAGCGCGCTCCTCGCCGTACCCGTCACCGCCCACGCCACCGCCGCCGGCCCTGACTCCGCCCCCACCGCGGAGACGGCAACGGCGGTGGCGGCCGCGGCCGTTGGACTCGACGATCCGGCGAAGAAGGAAATCGCCATGAAGATCGTCTCCAGCGCGGAGAACTCCTCGCTGGACTGGAAGGCGCAGTACAAGTACATCGAGGACATAGACGACGGCCGCGGCTACACGGCCGGCATCATCGGCTTCTGTTCCGGTACCGGCGACATGCTCGACCTCGTCGAGCACTACACCCAGGTCAAGCCCGGCAACGTCCTCGCCAAGTACCTCCCGGCCCTGCGCAAGGTCGACGGCACCGACTCGCACGCCGGTCTCGACCCGAACTTCACCAAGGACTGGGCGAAGGCGGCCCAGGACGCGGAGTTCAGGAAGGCGCAGGACCACGAGCGCGACCGGGTCTACTTCAACCCGGCGGTGAAGCAGGGCAAGGCCGACGGGATCGGCGTACTCGGCCAGTTCATGTACTACGACGCCATCGTCATGCACGGTGACGGCACCGACTCCACCAGCTTCCGCAACATCCGCAAGCGCGCGCTGTCCAAGGCCAAGCCCCCGTCCCAGGGCGGCAACGAGACCGCTTACCTGAACGCCTTCCTCGATGCCAGGGTCTGGGCGATGAAGCAGGAGGAAGCGCACAGCGACACCAGCCGCGTGGACACCGCGCAGCGGGTCTTCCTCAAGAAGGGCAACCTGAACCTCAACACGCCGCTCGACTGGAAGGTCTACGGCGACTCCTTCCACATCGGCTGACGACCGCGGCGCGGCCCGGGACCGGAGTCTCCTCCCGCCCCCTCCCTCCGGAACCGGGCCGCGGTGTCGCGGTGGGGTAACGATGTGGGTAACGATCGAGACGGCTCCCGGGGCGTCAAGTAGGCGCACCGCGTGCATGTTTCGGACTTCGCGGGACATGACGCCCCTCCGGGGCTCCGCAACTGCGGATCCGGTGCCGGAAATCATGCCGTGCGGCCGATTTGGGTCCCCGTCAACTGGCTTGACCGCGACGTAAGGGGGGCATAAGTTCTGCCCCGGCTTGCTCCAGCAGGACGGGCCCGACGAACTGTCCTCTGGGGGGACCCCATGAATCACTACACCGACGTCCTGAAGAAGTACGCCGTCTTCTCCGGCCGCGCCCGCCGCCAGGAGTACTGGATGTTCACCCTCTTCCAGGTGGGCATCGCCGTCGTCCTCGCGATCCTCGACTTCGCGCTGGGCACCTACCCGCTGCTCGTCGGTCTGTACCTCCTCGGCACCTTCGTGCCGACCCTGGCGCTCACCGTCCGCCGCCTGCACGACCTCGGCAAGTCCGGCGCGTGGTACTTCATCGGCTTCGTTCCGTTCATCGGCGGCATCTGGCTGATCGTCCTGACGGCCACCGCGGGTCAGCCGACGCCGAACCAGTACGGCCCGGACCCCAAGGCCGTCCACGCCTGATCAGGCCCGTATGCCTGAAATGCCTGAGCGCCGCCCTGGCTGGAAACAGCCGGAGGCGGCGCTCTCGCCGTTTGCGGGGTCCGCGTGACGCGCATCTCCCCGACCTCGCGCCAGGGGGCTGTCCAGACCAGCCCGATCACGAGATATCTTGATGTCGAGCAATGTTGCAGACGAGAGACGCAGACTGTGGAGCGGAGCATCCGGTGACTGACTCGACCATCATCTACACGCACACTGACGAGGCCCCGGCCCTCGCGACGTATTCGTTCCTGCCTGTGATCCAGGCGTACGCGTCGACGGCCGGTGTGAATGTCGAGACCCGTGACATCTCCCTGGCCGGTCGGATCATCGCCAGCTTCCCGGAGTACCTCCAGGAGAGCCAGCGGATCGCCGACGCCCTGGCCGAGCTGGGCCAGCTGGCGAAGACGCCGGAAGCGAACATCATCAAGCTGCCCAACGTCTCGGCCTCGATCCCGCAGCTCAAGGCCGCGGTCGCCGAGCTCCAGGGCCAGGGCTACGCCCTCCCGGACTACCCGGACGACCCGAAGTCCGACGAGGAGCGCGAGATCCGCGCCCGCTACGACAAGATCAAGGGCAGCGCCGTCAACCCGGTCCTGCGCGAGGGCAACTCCGACCGCCGCGCCCCCGCCTCGGTCAAGAACTACGCGAAGACGCACCCGCACCGCATGGGCGCCTGGACCCCCGAGTCCAAGACCAACGTCGCCACCATGGGTGAGAACGACTTCCGCTCCACCGAGAAGTCCGCCGTGATCGCCGAGGCCGGCACCCTGCGCATCGAGCACGTGGCCGCCGACGGCGCCACCACCGTGCTGCGCGAGTCCGTACCGGTCCTCGCCGGTGAGGTCGTGGACGCGTCCGTCCTGCACGTCGACGCGCTGCGCACCTTCCTGAACGACCAGATCGAGCGCGCCAAGGCCGAGGACATCCTGTTCTCCGTGCACCTCAAGGCCACGATGATGAAGGTCTCCGACCCGATCATCTTCGGCCACGTGGTCCGCGCCTTCCTCCCGAAGACCTTCGCCCGCTACGGCGAGACCCTCGCCGCCGCCGGCCTGTCCCCGAACGACGGCCTCGGCGCCATCCTGAACGGCCTGGGCGCGCTGCCCGACGGCGACGCGATCAAGGCTTCCATCGACGCCGAGATCGCCGAGGGCCCGGCCCTCGCGATGGTCGACTCCGACAAGGGCATCACCAACCTGCACGTGCCGTCCGACGTCATCGTCGACGCGTCCATGCCGGCCATGATCCGCACCTCCGGCCACATGTGGGGCCCGGACGGCGCCGAGGCCGACACCCTCGCCGTCCTCCCGGACAGCAGCTACGCCGGTGTCTACCAGGTCGTCGTCGACGACTGCCGCGCGCACGGCGCCTTCGACCCGTCCACGATGGGCTCGGTGCCGAACGTCGGCCTCATGGCCCAGAAGGCCGAGGAGTACGGCAGCCACGACAAGACCTTCGAGATCGCCGCCGCGGGCACCGTCCGCGTCGTCGACGCCGCGGGCAACGTGGTCCTGGAGCAGGAGGTCGCCGCCGGTGACATCTTCCGCGCCTGCCAGACCAAGGACCTGCCGATCCAGGACTGGGTCAAGCTCGCCGTCACCCGCGCCCGCGCCACCGGCAACCCGGCCGTCTTCTGGCTGGACGAGGGCCGCGCGCACGACGCGCAGCTGATCGCCAAGGTCAAGACGTACCTGGCCGACCACGACACCGAGGGCCTGGACATCAAGATCCTCTCCCCGGTCGAGGCCACCGCCTTCTCCCTGGAGCGCATCCGCCGCGGCGAGGACACCATCTCGGTGACCGGCAACGTGCTGCGCGACTACCTGACCGACCTCTTCCCGATCCTGGAGCTGGGCACCAGCGCCAAGATGCTGTCGGTCGTCCCGCTGATGAACGGCGGCGGCCTCTTCGAGACGGGCGCCGGCGGCTCCGCCCCGAAGCACGTCCAGCAGCTGGTCAAGGAGAACTACCTGCGCTGGGACTCGCTCGGCGAGTTCTTCGCGCTGGCGGCCTCCTTCGAGCACCTCGCCACCACCACCGGCAACGCCCGCGCCCAGGTGCTGGCCGACACCCTGGACCGCGCGACCGGCACCTTCCTCAACGAGGACAAGTCGCCGAGCCGCAAGCTGGGCGGCATCGACAACCGCGGCAGCCACTTCTACCTCGCCCTGTACTGGGCGCAGGAGCTGGCCAAGCAGACCGACGACGCCGAGCTGGCCACGGCCTTCGAGGCGCTCGCCAAGACGCTGGGCGAGCAGGAGCAGACCATCGTCGCCGAGCTCATCGCGGTGCAGGGCTCCCCGGCCGACATCGGCGGCTACTACCAGCCCGACGCCGCGAAGGCCGCGGCGATCATGCGCCCGTCCGCGACCCTCAACCAGGCGCTCGCGATCCTCGGCTGATCTCCGCAGCCGTACTCACGCGTCCGTGACGTGCTCCGCCCCGGCCGGCCTCGTGCCCGCCGGGGCGGACCCGTATCCAGGACGCGCCTCGCACGGCGTGGCGCCGCCCCCGAAAGTCGATTGCGGCCCGGGTCCGCAAGCGGCTAGGAAGGGCCGGTGATCAGCGGACAACTGGCCGGCCTGCGCGCCCGCCTCCCCGAGGACGTACCCGTTCTGCACACCGAGCTGTACGAGGACGTCGTGACGCGCTCCCGCGCCGACTCCAGGCCCTGGAGCCCGCGGCCGGCCACCGGCGGCCACTCCCCGTACGAGCCCGGCGGGCCCTCCGAGGACGCGGCGCTCTTTTCCGTGGTCGAACTGGCCTCCGGCGAGCTTGCCGGCGAGGCCCTGCTCTGGGGCATCGACACCCACAACCGCAGCGCCCACCTCGGCATCTCGCTGCGGCCGGCCATGCGCGGGCGGGGACTGGGCCGGGAGGTGGTCCACCTGCTGTGCCGCTACGGATTCACCGTGCGCGGCCTCGGCCGCCTCCAGGCGGAGACCCTCGCCGACAACGCGGCGATGATCCGCGCCGCGACCGCCGCGGGCTTCGTACAGGAGGGCCTCCTGCGCCGCTCGGCCTGGGTGTACGGCGGCTTCGAGGACGAGGTCGTCCTGGGACTGCTGGCCGGGGAGTGGACCGACACTCCCTAGGTGCGCAGGCACTGCCTAGGTCTACAGGCCCCCGGAGTCAGAGCCGGTGGATCCACTCCTGCTCGAACGCCAGCGGGGTCCGCCCGGAGGCCAGGATCCGCAGTCCGGGGGCCACGGCGAGCAGTTTCCGCAGCCAGGCCAGGGCGTCCGGGCCGAGCTGCTCGGCGCCGTCGAGGACGAGCAGCATGTCCCGTTCGGCCAGCCACGAGGCGGCACACGCCGTCCCGCAGGGCGGGGCGGGCGGGCTGGGTAAGCAGTCCAGCTCGGCCGTCAGTTCGCGGACGCCGTAGCCGCCGTGCAGCGGGTCCATGGCGACGACGGCCACCCCGTCGTAGAAGTTGGACGCGAGCCGTCGCGCGATCTCCCGCACCAGCAGGCTCCGCGGCTCGCGGAACCCTCCCGCCACGGTCAGCACCCGCCCGCGCCGGACGGCGGTGAGCAGGCGTGACATCTCGGCGGACGTCGCCGGCAGCGTCGCGGTGGACCCGTGTTCCCCCATCGGCACGATGCCCCCCCATTGCATCCGTGACCAAGCGCGGCAAGAGGGTTGTTTCGAGCCGCGTGACGACGATTATGCGCCGTTTGAGCCGTAAGGCCAGGGGAATGTCGCATTCCGTCGCCCGCGCGCGCCGCCCCGCAGGTCAGGCCCACGCGACGTGGTGCGGAGCCGTGGGGAGCCGGCGCTCCGGGCCCGGACGGGGCGCAGCGGCCGCGCCCCTCGCCGCAGCGGGGCGGTGCGCGTGGTGGCGCTTGAGGTCCTCCTCCCGGTAGCGCCGCGCGCAGACGTGCCAGACGTGTATGGCGGCCATCCACTGCCTGAGTTCCCGCACGCTGCGATCCACCGCCGCACGGGCCGCAACGTCCAGCCCGTAATCCGCGTACATGACGGGGAGTTCCTTCTCCACCACGTGCTCGAACTGCTTCATCCGCGAGGTCATCAGATCGTTCGCGATCCGCAGTGCCGTCGGATAGTCGCAGTCGAAGAAGTTCTCCACGACGATCAGGAGGTTGTGGAGCTCGCCCTCGTACTCGGCCTCCTTCTGGTAGGAGAACACGTCGTTCATCACGGCCGAGTAGTCGAAGGCTGCGGCATGCAGGGACTGCATGGCCGAACTCTCGTAGACCTTCTCCGGCACGACGTCCATGTGCGCGGTCCGCGCGAGCGCGATGGTCATCGGCGATCCGAACGTCACCCGGCGCATCTCCATGTAGTCCACCGGGTCCGGTACCCGGTTGGCCGTCTGGTTGTCCAACTCCCACAGCCAGCTGTCCAGCACCTCTTCCACGGCCGCCCGAAACATCTCGCGACCGCGCGGAGGCATGGGCGCGGCCGTGCGCCTCCACAGATCCGCCAGCCCCCGCTCCATGGCATCGGCCGGGGGAGGCGGCGCCGTCAGGTCCAGTGGCATACAGGCGCGCAGCCGGTCGGTCTGCGTTTTGGCGGCGGCCAGGGCGCGGGTGGTGCCGAAGACCAGCGGATAGGCGTCGTCGGCGTACGTGCCCCAGCTCAGCCAGCCCGCACTGATGTCCAGCGCCTCCGCAGAACAGTCCGGGTCCATGCCCGCCGAGCACAGCGCGAAATCGAAGTCCCGGGCCTTCTCCTCGCACCACAGGCCCTCCGCGAAGAACCCCATGTGCCGGTTCCACTCGATGAGCCGCTCCCGGGCGCCGTCCAGATGTGGACTGAGCACGTTGCGGAAGGGCATGTAGAACGCCGGGATCACCGAAGGTCCCACTGGATGCGGGACGTTGCCGTGCCGGCGTACCCGCCGCGCGCCGCCGGTCAGCCCCAGCAGCGCCTTGATGTTGGCGCCGGTGGTCCCCAGCCCCGTGGGGCCGCGCAGCCACCCGGGCAGGTCCGCGCCGGTCCGGCCCGGGCGGCGGTTCATGTACCGGCTGGAGCGCATGTGCCACTCGTGGCCGCCGGACTGCCAGTCCTGGAGCCCGCGGGCGTAGGTGAGGACCGCGAGGACCTCGGCCGGCTCCAGGCCCTTCTCCGCGAACAGCACGGGCAGTTCGGTGAAGAAGGTGTTCTCGAACTGCTGGAGCCGTGAGGTGAGCATGTTGTTCAGCTGGTCCGCGGCCTCCTGAGTGGTGCAGCCGAAGAACCTCTCCAGGACCAGCACCCCGTTGCTGAGCTCCCCTTCCTTCCCGATCTCCCGTTGGTAGGAGAACAGGTCGTTGCGGAAGTGCACCGAGTCGGCGAACGAGTCGCGCAGGACGCGCAGCGCCCGCTCCCCGGAGACGGAGGGGGGCACCTCCACACCCACCGCGTGTTCGACGATCCCCGCAGACCAGGGCGCCCCGCCGACCTTGCGGCGCTGCTCGACGTACTCCATCGGGTTGGAGACCCGGCCGATGTTGATGTTGTCGAGCTCCCACAGCGACTCGCCCAGCAGGTTGCGGGTGCTGACGGTGAACCGCCCGATCCAGTCCGCCGAGTGGCCGGGCACCGTACGGCGCCACAGATCGGCCAGGCCCGCCTCCACCGGATTGGTGGGTTCCGGCATCGGCGCGCGGGGATCGGCGGGCATGAACGGCGCCAGCCGCTCCAGCGCGTCCCGCCCGGCCGTCCGGTCGCCGGAGCGCTTGAAGCGTTCCAGGAACCAGTCGTCGAAGAAGAACACCCACACGTACCAGTCGGTGACGAGCGAGAGCATCGGGCCGTCGCACTCGGGGTGGGTGTAGGCACACAGCAGTGCGTAGTCGTGCGCCTCCAGGTCGGCGGTGCCCCAGACGCCCGAGCCCTCCAGCATCCCCAGGTCTGCCGCCCAGGCGCGGGTGTGCGTCCGGGCCTCCTCCAGATGGGGATTGAGGCGGGCGGGATGCGGAAGGTAGAACTCGGGCAGCTCGAAGGGCTGCTGCGGGGCTGTCTCCTGCCCATCGGTCATGACGTCGGCCCCCTCAGTCGTCGAAACGGGAGATCTCTACGTTCTCCAATACACCGACGGCCTCGGGCACCAGGATCGCTGCGGAGTAGTAGGCGGTGACCAGGTAGGAGATGATCGCCTGCTCGTTGATGTTCATGAACCGGACGGACAGGCCGGGCTGGTACTCGTCGGGCAGCCCCACCGGGTGCAGCCCGATCACGCCTTCGTTCTCCTCGCCGGTGCGCAGGACGAGGATGGAGCTGGTCCGCTCCTTCGTCACCGGGATCTTGTTGCAGGGCAACAGCGGCACTCCGCGCCAGGAGGGCAGCCGGTGCCCCCGGAACTCCACGCTGTCGGGGTACAGGCCTCGCCGGCTGCACTCCCGGCCGAAGGCGGCGATGGTGCGCGGGTGGGCGAGGAAGTACTGGGACCCGCGTCGGCGGCTGAGGAGCTCGTCCATGTCGTCGGGGGTGGGCGGGCCGGTACGGGCGTAGATCCGCTGCTCGTAGTCGGCGTTGTGCAGGAGCCCGAACTCCGCGTTGTTGATCAGCTCGCTCTCCTGGCGCTCTTTCAACGCCTCGATGGTCAGGCGCAGCTGCTGCTCCGACTGGTTCATCGGCTGGTTGTAGAGGTCGGCGACCCGGGAGTGCACACGCAGCACCGTCTGCGCGACGCTGAGTTCGTACTCGCGCGGGCTCAGGTCGTAGTCCACGTACGTGCCGGGCAGCATCACCTCGCCGGTGTGGCCGGCGGACAGGTCCACGGCGTCGCTGCCCTTGCGGCCGATCCGCTCGGCCTCCAGATAGGCCTCGGCGTGCCGGCGCAGGGCGGCGGAGCTGTTCAGCGCCGCGTCCCAGTCGCCGCGGTTGAAGGTCATCGTCACCACGTCCGTCTGGGCCCGCGCCGTGAACTCCCAGCGGGCGTCGGGCAGGGGGTGGTGGCCGAAGTGGTCGCCGTCGCTCAGCACGTCCAGGCTGGCCTCGTCCCCGTAGGCGCTCGCGCTGAGCCGCTCGATCCGGCCGTGGGCGATGAGGTAGATCTTGTCGACGGGTTCGCCGCGCCGGACGATGACGTCGCCCTTGCGGAACTCCTCCTTCACGAACCGGTCGGCGATCGCCTTGACCACCTGGTCGTCGGGGAAGTTCCGGAGCATCCCGAGCTCGCGCAGCATCGCCGGGATGACGCGCAGTTCGGTGCCGGTCTTCACGAAGGTGATGCGCCCGTCGCCGAGGGTGTAGCTGACGGTGCGGTTCACCCGGTAGGTGCCGCCGCCGGTCTGCACCCACGGCAGGATCCTCAGCAGCCAGCGCGAGCTGATCCCCTGCATCTGCGGGGCGGACTTGGTCGTGGTGGCCAGATTCCGGGCGGCCTCGGTGCTCAGGCTCTGCCGGGCGGCGGCGGTCAGGTGCTCGGTGGCGCTCGATTCGGCGCTGGGGTCGACGGGCATGGCAGGTCTTCCTCTCAGTCGGTCTTTCTGGAGGCCGCGCGGGTGCCGGGCGCGGCGCCGGGGGCGCGGACCACCGCGGTCAGCGCTCCCTCCGGGTGATCAGCTCGCACAGCGACACCAGCCCGGCGGTCGCCGCCGGGTCGGGGATGGCCCCGGCCAGGCACTCCAGCGCCTGCGCCGCCCGCAGGGCCGCCTCGTGCCGCGCCCAGTCACGCCCGCCGGCCCGCTCGACCAGGGCCGTCGCGCGGGCGATCCCGTCGGCGTCGAGCGAGCGGGCGTCGGCGTACAAGGCGGCGAGTTCGGCGGAGGCCGCCGTGCCCGACAGCAGCGCCGCGACCACCGGCATGGATTTCTTGCGGGCCGCGAGGTCGGCGCCGACCGGCTTGCCGGTGATCCCGGGGTCGCCCCAGATCCCGAGCAGGTCGTCGATCAGCTGGAAGCTGACCCCGATGCCCCGCCCGAAGGCGTCGAGGGCGGCCGTGACCTCCGGCGGGGCGCCGCCGTACAGGCCGCCGAGGGCGCAGGCGGCTCCCAGCAGGGCCCCCGTCTTGGCCTCGGCCATGACCATCGCCTCGGTCAGGGTGACCGTCGTGCGGGCCTCGAAGGCGCAGTCCTCGTACTGGCCCTCGCACAGCTCGGTCACGCAGTCCGACAGGCGGACCACCGCCTCGGTCCGGTCGGCGACCAGCCGCACCGCGAGTGCGGCCATCGCATCGCCCGCGACGATCGCCCCGGCGCTGCCGAACACCGTCCAGGCGGTGGGCCGGTGGCGGCGCACCGGATCCCGGTCGATGACGTCGTCGTGCAACAGGGTGAAGTTGTGGACGAGTTCGGCGGCCGCGGCGGCCCCGAAGGCGTTCTCGACCCGGCCGCCCACCGCCCGCGCCGCGGCCAGTACCAGGGCCGGCCGTATCGCCTTACCGGCCCCGGCGGCGGCCGGGGCCCCGGTGTGGTCGCGCCAGCCGAGGTGGTACTCGGACACGGCCCGCACACCGCTGGGCAGGGAGCGCACCGCCGCGCGCATCAGGGGCTCCACCGCCGCCCGGGTGCTGCCGAGCAGGGCGGCGGTGGCGTGGCCGTCCAGGTCCTTCACGTACGGAGTCATCGGGTGTACGCACCTCCTGCGCAGCGGGCCGAGTGGGGGTGGCGTGCGGAGTGACCGGAAGGGGCGGTCCCACTCCCTGCGATCTGCTGTGCTCCCGTACGCCAGGGCCACGCGGTGTGACCGTGTGCCGCCCGGCGCACACGTCTTAGTTAGGGGCAGGACGGCCTCACCCGGTACAGCCGTCCCGGCCCCGCCGTGTTGAATGTCCGACCGCGTTGAATGGATGGACACGTGTACGAGCTGGGCGGTTCTGATGGCCAAGCGTGAACCCAACGGACGACTCCGCACTCTCCTCACCGACGCGCGCTGGAGCGGGCAGGACTTCGCGCGCGCCGTCAACCGCGTGGCCGCCGAGACCGGCCTCACCCTGCGTTACGACCGGACCTCCGTCTCGCACTGGCTGGCCGGCACCCGGCCTCCCGCGCACGTCGTCGCCCTCGCCGCCGAGGCGTTGAGCCGGCGGACCGGGCGGCGGGTCAGCCCGGCCGATACCGGGCTCGCCCGGCCCGTCGGCGTCCGCGCGCGGGACCGTCCCGGCGCCGGGCCGCGCGGCGCGGACGTCCTCACGGCGGCCGCGTCGGCCGGAGCGGGGCCGGGCGCGGACGCGCGGCCTGCGGACGCAGAGGGTGACGACGGGCGGACCGCGGACGCCCCGGGCCTTGCCGAGGCCCTGTTGGCCCTGCTGGGCGAGATCCCCGTCTACTCCTCCGGCTGGCGGCCGCGGAACTGGCCGTCGCCGGGCCGGGCCGGCGAGGCCGGGGCTCCCGAACGGCCGTCCGGGCGGATCGGCATGCACCACGTGGAGGCCGCCGAGGCGGTCCTGCCGGTCTTCCGCAACGCCGACATGATGTTCGGCAGTGGCCTGGCCCGGCCCGCCCTGACCCGCTACCTCGCCACCACCGTCTCACCCTGGCTGCGTGCCGGCGCCGCCCCCGCGGTACGGCACCGGCTGCTGGGCTGCGCCGCGCGGCTCGCGTACACGGCCGGGTTCCTGTGCTTCGACGGCAACCAGCAGGGCGTGGCCCAGGCGTACTACCGGGCGGGTCTCCGGCTGGGCCAGGAGGCCGGGGACCCGCAGTGCTGGGCGCCCGTCTTGCGGGCCATGAGCGTGCAGGCCCACCAGCTGGGCCACCGCAAGCAGGCGTGGGAGCTGGCGGAGGCGGCCGCCCGGGAGGCGGGGCGGCTGCCCTCCCTCCAGGCCGCGTTCGTGACCGGACAGCTGGCCGTCGCCGAGGCGGGCTGTGGCGACCGGCGGGCCGCGCTGGCCCACCTCGGGGAGGCGCAGCGGCTGTTGGAACGGTCGGCGGGGCAGCAGGCGGCCATAGGTGACTACCATCAGGCCGCGCTCGCCCATCAGCAGGCCGAGGCGCTGGCGGCCCTCGGTGATCCGCGGGGTGCGATCGCCGCGCTCGGCACCTCACTGCGGCACCGCCCGCCGGCCGAGCGCCGGGCGCGGGCCGTTACCCTGGCCAAGCTCGCCGAACTCCACCTGGCTCAGGGTCATTTGGAGCGGGCCTGCGTCACCTGGCACGAGATGCTGGACTCGGTACCGCAGCTGGATTCCGCGCGCGTCGACGACGCGCTGCGCCGGCTGCGCGGCCGCCTCCGGCCCGTACGCGGCAACAGCACCGCACAAGCGCTGCTGGCCCGGGCCTGCGCCCTTCCGTAGCGTCGGCTCACGCCGGCCCGTGGTAGCGGGGGCTCGTGGCGTGCCACTCCTTCGCCCCGCCCATCCAGTTCCAGACACCTTCCAGGAAGCGGCCGAGGGCCGGTGAGCCGAGGGCGGCCAGCGCTGCCGACTCCGCCTCGACGGTGCGCATCACCTCGTCGTGGATGGCGGCCGTCCGGTTCACCGCCTCCTGCGGCGAGCAGTGCTCCTCGGCCGCGATCAGATTCGGGAGGCTGGTGTCGGCGGGATCCTCGCGGGCCATCGAGTAGAGGTCGTTGAGCAGGCAGCTGGCCACGCCCGCGTACATGTACGTACGCCGCACCCGGACGTCCGCGAACTCCTGCGCGGGGACCTCGTAGCCGCCGACCGGGTCGGTCAGGACCATGCAGGGGAAGAAGCCGTTCTCGTACCGGTGCACCAGGTACTCCCAGACCGGCGGCCTGCGGCCGGACATCCGCCACTCGGCCTCATGGCCGTACCCGACGAACATCACGGCCAGCTGGTAGCGCAGGCGGGTCACCTGGGTCGGGGAGGCGAACTCCGCGAGGTGCTCCAGGCAGGAGCGGAAGGCGCGCACCACGGGCTCGCCCGCCACCCGCTCCTCGAACTGCCGCTCGTAGCGGGGTGGTAGCCGCACCGGGTCCACCACGGCGTGTGCGAGCGCCGCGCGCATGCCGATCAGCCCGGGATCCGCGTCCTCGCCCTCGTCGACCCAGTGGTCGTCCACGGACCACTCGGCCAGCCCGCACTTGGCGGCCGCCAGCAGCCGGTCGGGGTCGTCGCAGTCCGGGTGCGCAAGCATCATCAGCCGGCCGAAGTGGCACGAGCGCAGCCTGTCCAGGCGTCCCGCGTAGATCCCGATCTCGGCGGCCCACCGGACGAGCCGTTCGTTGACCAGTTCCGCCAGCGCCGAGTCGTCGCGTACGGCGTCGGGGCAGTACAGAGGGGGGATCACGATGCCCGACCCCGTATCCGTCGGGGTGCCCGCGTCCGGGCGGGGGGCGCGACCGGGGGCAGCCCGAGGGGGCGAGGCGCCCAGGCCGCTCCGGCCGCCGAGCAGCCGACTCAGGACCTCCGCCGGATCGGCGCCCGCCGTGCGGGGGTCGACGGGGGCGGGGGCGGGGGCGCGGTCCATGGATCCTCCTGCAGGTCGGCACACCCACCCATGGAGCGGGCGCCGCCCCCGGGCCCGGTAGGGCCGGTGTGCCGTCCGCCTGTTGCAGATCCGGCGGCGTTGAAAGCCTGCACTGGTGTCCGTACGCCCGGGGGTTCGTACTGGCGTGCAGGGCTTCAACTGCCCGGCATTTTCAACAGCCCCCGGACCGGAGCGGCTACCGCGCGTGATGCCCGTCGCCCCACCGTGAGCGTGCAGCACGCTCCGTGGACCGACGCTGGGAGGAACCCCGCATGACCGCAGAGGCGCAGCCATCCCAGGACCCCGCCGACGACCGGCAGCTGAGCCTGACGACCGCGGCGGCCCGCAACCTCGCGACCACCACCAAGTCCGTTCCCCAGATGCAAGGCATCAGCTCGCGCTGGCTGCTGCGCATGCTGCCCTGGGTGGACCTCGGCGCCGGCACCTATCGCGTCAACCGCCGGCTGACGCACGCCGTCGGACGCGGCCGGGTCTCCTTCATCCAGGCCGGCGCGGACGACGTACGCATCCTCGCCCCGACCCTCACCGAGCTCCCCACCCTCAAGGGATACGACGACAGCGCCGTACTCGAGGAACTGGCCCGGCGCTTCGTCAAGCGCGACCTGCGCGCCGACGACGTCCTCGTGGAGGCCGGCGCCCCCGTGGACGAGGTGTTCATCATCGCCCACGGCCGCTTCGAGAAGCGCGCCCGGGGCAAGTACGGTGGAGCCGAACTCCTCGGCGTGGCCGCCGACGGCGACCAACTCGGCGACGACGCCCTCGACCAGACCGACCCCAGCTGGTCCTACACCGTCCGGGCCGCCACCGCGGGCACCGTCATGGTGCTGCGGTGGAGCGCCTTCCAGGAGGTACTGGGCCGTGCGGCGAGTCTGCGGTCCCACTTGGAGCAGTACAGCGAGAACGGCCGCCGCCCCGTCAACCGGCGCGGCGAGGCCGACATCGAGCTCTCCTCGGGCCACGCGGGCGAAGCCCTGCTGCCCGCCACCTTCGCCGACTACGAACTGCGGCCGCGCGAGTACGAACTCAGCCTTGCCCAGACCGTCTTGCAGATCCACACCCGGGTCGCCGACCTCTACAACGACCCGATGAACCAGTTCGAGCAGCAACTGCGCCTGACCGTTGAGGCGATGCGCGAACGCCAGGAGTCCGAGCTCCTCAACAACCGGGACTTCGGCCTCCTGCACAACGCGGACTACGGGCAGCGCATCAGCACATGGTCCGGCCCGCCCACCCCCGACGACATGGACGACCTGCTCAGCATGCGCCGCGGCACCAGGTTCTTCCTCGCGCACCCCAAGGCCATCGCCGCCTTCTTCCGCGAGTGCAACAAGCGCGGCCTCGCCCTGGACACCGTGGAGGTCCACGGCAAGCAGGTGCCGTCCTGGCGCGGGATCCCCCTGCTGCCCTGTGGCAAGATCCCCGTTGTGGACGGTCACACCAGCACGATCCTGGCCCTGCGCACCGGTGAGGACAACGGAGGCGTCATCGGTCTGCGCCCGGCGGCGATCCCGGAGCAGATCGAACCGGGCCTCAACGTCCGCTGCATGGGCATCGACCAGAAGTCGGTCATGTCCTACCTGGTGAGCTCCTACTACTCGACGGCGATCCTCGTGCCTGACGCCATCGGGATCCTGGAGAACGCCGACATCGCCGCCACCCGCTCCTCCTGACTCCATGTCTCAAGCCCGCCACCGCAAGGTAGGCGGGAATCTCCCGGCTTCGGCCGGGAGAGCGCTTTAATGCTGTGCAGCCCCCACTCGGGGGACACATGCGGGGAGGGACCAGGATGACGGTGGACCGGAGAGCAGGGCGACGGGCGAGACGGGGGGAGCCGCAGGGGGAGCGGGCGGCCCGGCCCGTCTCGCACCGGCGTCGATCCGGCTTCCGCGGCCGCAGGCCACTGCTGGCCCTGCTG
This sequence comes from Streptomyces sp. NPDC030995, assembly GCF_055571215.1. Classification (NCBI taxonomy): domain Bacteria; kingdom Bacillati; phylum Actinomycetota; class Actinomycetes; order Kitasatosporales; family Streptomycetaceae; genus Streptomyces; species Streptomyces sp. NPDC030995. The sequence continues at coordinate 24,122 of NZ_JBVIFS010000037.1, read as the reverse complement.
ATGTCAGCCTTCCTCCTGGTCGGTGTCTGCGCCGCCACCGGCATCGCCTGGGACCCCTTCAACGGAACCTCCGCCCAAGGCTCTTCGACCCCCGGCATCGACGTACCCTGGTCCGCCGACCCCGGCCCCGGCGCCGCACCCGGCGCCACCGGTACGGCCACCCCGCAGCCGGACAAGAGCGCGCCGCCCACCAAGGGCGCGGCCGCCAAGGGCAATCCCAAGGGCGCGGTGGACACCGGGGCCGAACGCCCCGCCGGCGCCCTGCCCTTCGACATGCCCCAGCCCGCCGCCCTGCGCTCCGGCGAAGCGGGCAAGAAGCTGGTGTTCGCCCACTACTTCACCCCGTACCCGCTCTCCCTCGACAACGCGCACGCGGACGAGGACTACTACACCCGCAACTACCTGAGCCCCGACGGCGAGAACGGCAAGCACGGGAAGTACGGCGGCCTGCTGCGCGACCGGCCGCTGCCGGTCGCCCCGAAGAGCGGCGACTGGGAGTACGCCAACCTCCAGCAGGAGGTACGCACGGCCCGTGCGGCGGGCATCGACGGCTTCACCCTCGACCTGCTCTCCCTCTCCGGCCGGAACTGGGACCGCTCCAACCTGCTGATGGCGGCGGCCCGTTCGGTGGACCCGGCATTCAAGATCATGCTGATGCCGGACATGACCTCGCTGAAGACCGACGACCCCGGGGTGCTCGCCGACGCGATCGCCACGCTCGGGGGCGGGGCCGCTGCGCACCGGCTCGCCGACGGCCGGCTCGTCGTGTCCCCCTTCAAGGCGGAGGCGAAGAGCGCGGCCTGGTGGACCCAGGTCATCGGCATCCTCCAGTCCCGGCACGGCATCCGCACCGCCTTCGTCCCGCTCTTCCTCGACTTCGGCGCCCACAGCGGTGAGTTCGCCCCCATCAGCTACGGGTTCTCCGAGTGGGGCAGCCGCAGCTACGTCGGCCAGGAGAGCTCCACGCGCGACGTCCAGCGGGCCCACGGCATGGGCAAGATCTGGATGCAGCCCGTGTCGGTCCAGGACGCCCGCCCCAACCAGGGCATCTACGACGAGGCGGGCAACACCGCGACCCTGCGCTCCACCTGGACGCACGCCATCGAGGACGGCGCCGACTGGGTGCAGCTCACCACCTGGAACGACTACTCGGAGGGCAGCCAGTTCGCGCCTTCCCTGCACAACGGATACGCCTACCTGGACCTGACCTCGTACTACCTGACCAAGTTCAAGACGGGCAGTTGGCCGAAGATCGTCCGCGACACCCTGTACCTCTCCGCGCGCACCCAGTTCGCGGCCGCCGATCCGACGGGCGACCAGTCGCTGCTGATGTCGCTCCGCAAGGGGAGCGCTGCGCCCCGGGACCGGGTGGAGGTGCTCAGCTTCCTCGCCGAGCCCGGGGTCGTCCGTACGACCGTCGGCTCCGCCAAGGACACCCACGAGGCCCCCGCCGGGCTGCACTCCGAGCTGCTGCCGCTGAAGGCGGGCACCAGTTCGGCGCAGGTCCTGCGGGGCGGGAAGGCCGCGGCGAGCGTGGAGCTGCCGTACCGGGTGGACCACAAGGTGGAGGTCCAGGACCTCCAGTACTACGCGGCGACCAGCGGGCGGGAGTCCTAGGGGGTGTCTTGCCGATCAGGCCGGGCTCGCGGTACGCGGGCTGCTCTCCCACGGCTGCCAGGCTTCCGGCGGCGGTCTTCCGGCTTCGGCGGCGGCGGGAGATGATCCGGGGGACAGCCTGCCGCGCCGCAATCACGGAGGTCCTGTGACCGAGCCGACCCACCCCCCGGCCCCGGAGCTCTCCCCGGAGTTCTCCCCGGAGCTTTCCGCGGGGCTCGCCTCGGGTGTCCCCGCGGAGTTCCCCGGCGGGCAGGCCCTGTTCCGCCTGGATCCCGGCGTCGCCCATCTGAACCACGGCTCCTTCGGCGCGGTCCCCGTACCCGTCCAGGAGTGCCAGGCCGCGTTCCGCGCCGAGGCCCACGCCGACCCCGACGCCTTCTTCATCGCCGTCCCCGACCGGATCGCCGCCGCCCGCGCCCGGATCGCCGCGCACCTCGCCGCCGACCCCGACGGGATCGCCTTCATCTCCAACGCCACCGAGGGCGCCAACCTCGCCCTCGACGCCATTCCGCTCGCCGACGGCGACGAGATCCTGGTGACCGACCACGGCTACGGCACCGTCGTCGCGGCCGCAGCCCGCCGCGCCCCCGTCACCACCGTCGCCCTGGACCCCCACCTGCCCGACGAGGACGCCGTACGCGAGAGCGTGCTGGCCGCGCTGACGCCCCGTACGAGGGTGGCCGTGCTCGACCACGTCAGTTCCCCGACCGCCCGGCTCATCGCCTCGCCCCGGCTCCTCGCCGACCTCCGCGCACGCGGGGTCACCACCGTCGTCGACGGCGCCCACGCGCTCGGCATGCTCGCCGACCCCCTCGCCGGCGGCGCCGACTTCTGGTTCGGGAACCTCCACAAATGGGGCTACGCGCCCTCCGGCAGCGCGATCCTCGCCGTCGCCCCGCAGCACCGGAGCCGGATCCGGGCGCTCGTCCCGTCCTGGGAGGACCAGCACGGTTTCCCGCGCTCCGTCGAGAACCGCGCCACCGCCGACTACACCGGCTGGCTCGCCGCCCCCGACGGGCTGGACCTCCTCGAACGCCTCGACGCGGCCAAGGTCAGGGCGCACAACAGCGCCCTCGCCGCCCACGGTGCGGCGCTGCTCGCCGAGATCCCCGGGCTCGTGCCGCTCCCGCACACCGACGGCCTCGCCATGCGCGCCCTGCGCCTGCCGCCGGGCGTCGCCGAGACCCCGGAGAGCGCCCGCGCGCTGCGCGAGGAGCTCGCGGCGCGGCTGCGCATCCGGGTGCTGATCTGGCCCTGGCCGGGCGGCGGCGGCATCCGGGTCTGCGGCCAGATCTACAACAGGGCCGCGGAGTACGAACGCCTCGCCGCGGCCCTGCCCGACCACCTGGTGCCGTGACCACAGCACCAGCCAGGTACGTCAGCCGCGCCTGAGCAGGTAGGTGTCCATGATCCAGCCCTTGCGGGCGCGGGCCTCGGTGCGCAGCTCCTCGATCCGCCCCGCGACCTCCGCCAGCTTGCCCGAGACCAGGATCTCGTCCGGGGTGCCCACGTAGGCGCCCCAGTAGATGAAGAGGTCCTGGTCGAGGTGGGCGGTGAAGGCGTGCCGCGCGTCCAGCATCACCACCACGTCGTCCACGTCCTGCGGCCAGCCCTCGGCGAGCCGCCGCCCGGTGGTGATCTGGACCGGGCGCCCGACCCGGTTCAGATTGGTCTTGTGCCGTGCCAGCAGCGCGGAGATGCTGCTGATGCCGGGCACGACCTCGTGCTCGAAGGCCACCCGGCCGCGCTCCAGCACCTCGTCGAGGATCGCGAGGGTGGAGTCGTAGAGCGAGGGGTCGCCCCACACCAGGAACGCCCCGGTCTCGCCCTCCGCGAGATCCTCCGCGATGAACCGCTCGAAGAGCTCGGCCCGCGCGCTGCGCCAGCCGTCCACGGTGGGGGTGTAGTCGGCGGGGGTCCGGTCCCGGTCCGGGTCGCGGCCCTCCACCAGCCGGTGTCCGGGGCGGGCGTGCGCGTCGAGCATCGCGCGCCGCAGCCCGGTCAGATCCGCCTTCTCCTCGCCCTTCTCCAGGATGAGGAATGCGTCCGCCGCGCCGATCGCCCTGACCGCCTGGAGGGTCAGGTGGTCCGGGTCGCCCGCGCCTATGCCGATCACTGAGAACTTCTTCACCCCGCTATTCTGCCCGTCATGCGTGTCGCCCTGTTCGTCACCTGCGTCAATGACGCGCTCTACCCCCGGACCGGCATCGCCGTCGTACGCCTCCTGGAGCGGCTCGGCGTCGACGTGGACTTCCCGGAGGGCCAGAGCTGCTGCGGCCAGCCGCAGTACAACACCGGCTACCGCCGCGAGAGCGAACCGCTCCTGCGGCGCACGGCGGAGGTCTTCGCGGGCTACGCGTACGTGGTCACGCCCTCCGGGTCCTGCGCCGCGATGATCCGCGAGCACTACCCGCGGATCGGGCGGAAGGCGGCGGGGGAGGGGCGCGGCAGCGCACTCGCCGAGGCGGCCGAATCCCTCGCGCCGCGCGTGTACGAGCTGACCGAGTTCCTGGTCGACGTGCTCGGGGTGACCGACGTGGGCGCGTACTTCCCGCACACCGTCACCTACCACCCCTCCTGCCACGGCCTGCGGGGCCTGGGCCTGGGGGACCGGCCGCGGCGGCTGCTCGCCGCGGTCAAGGGTCTGGAGCTGGTCGAGCTGCCCGGCGCCGAGGAGTGCTGCGGCTTCGGCGGCACCTTCGCCGTCAAGAACCCGGACGTCTCGACCGCGATGGGCGCCGACAAGATCGCCTCCGCGGCCGCCACCGGCGCCGAGGTGCTGTGCGGCGCCGACAACTCCTGCCTCGCCCACCTCGACGGGCTGCTGCGCCGCGCGGACGCCCCGCTGCGGGCCGTGCACCTCGCGGAGATCCTGGCGTCGACCGAGGAGGAACCGCTGCGGTGAGTGGTACGTACCTGGGCATGCCCGCCTTCCCCTCGGCCGCGCGGGAGGCCGTACGGGACGAAGTGCTGCGCGCCAACCTCCGCCACGCCACGCACACCATCCGCGACAAGCGGGCCCGGGCCGTGGCCGAACTGGAGGACTGGGACCGGCTGCGGGCCGCCGGGAAGGCGATCAAGGACCATACGCTCCGTCACCTCGACCGCTACCTGTTGCAGTTGGAGGAGGCCGTCACGGCCGCCGGCGGCACCGTGCACTGGGCGGCGGACGCGGACGAGGCCAACCGGATCGTGACGGATCTCGTACGGGCCACGGGGGAGCGGGAGGTCGTCAAGGTCAAGTCCATGGCAACCCAGGAGATCGGGCTCAACGAAGCCCTGGAGGCCGCCGGCATCGCCGCGTACGAGACCGACCTCGCCGAGCTCATCGTCCAGCTCGGCCACGACCGGCCCTCGCACATCCTGGTCCCGGCCATCCACCGCAACCGGGCCGAGATCCGCGACATCTTCCGCACCGAGATGGGCCGTTGGGGCCGCCCCGCCCCCGAACCGCTCGGCGACGACCCCCGTGAGCTGGCCGAGGCGGCCCGCCTCCACCTGCGCGAGAAGTTCCTGCGCGCCAAAGTCGCCGTGTCCGGCGCCAACTTCATGGTCGCCGAGACGGGCACCATGGTCGTCTTCGAGTCCGAGGGGAACGGCCGGATGTGCCTGACCCTGCCCGAGACCCTGATCTCGGTCGTCGGCATCGAGAAGGTCGTCCCGTCCTTCCGCGACCTGGAGGTCTTCCTCCAGACGCTGCCGCGCTCCTCGACGGCCGAGCGGATGAACCCGTACACGACCATGTGGACCGGCACCACGGACGGCGACGGGCCCGCCGCCTTCCACCTCGTCCTCCTCGACAACGGCCGCACCGACACCCTCGCCGACGAGACCGGCCGCCAGGCGCTGCGCTGCATCCGCTGCTCCGCCTGCCTCAACGTCTGCCCGGTCTACGAACGTGCCGGTGGCCACGCCTACGGCTCCGTCTACCCCGGCCCCATCGGCGCCATCCTCAGCCCCCAACTCCGCGGCACCGGCAGCGAGATCGACGCCTCACTGCCCTACGCCTCCACCCTGTGCGGGGCCTGCTACGAGGTCTGCCCAGTCGCCATCGACATCCCCGAGGTCCTCGTCCACCTGCGCGAACGGGTGGCCCAGGGCGGCCCGGTGACCCGCGAGGGCATCCGCGTCACCATCCGCCCCGCGCACGGCCACACCGCCGAACGGGCCGCCATGCGCGCCGCCCGGCTGCTCCTGGACCGGCCGCGGGCCCTGCGCGCGGGCGAGCGCCTGCTGGCCCGGGCCCGCCGGCTGGCGCCCCGCAGACTCCCCGGCCCCGGACGGGCCTGGACCGACACCCGCGAACTTCCCTCCGTCCCCGCGGAATCCTTCCGCGACTGGTGGGCGCGAGAACGGGGGACGGGGCAGTGACCAGCAAGGACCGCATCCTGGCCCGCATCCGCCGGGCAGCCTCCGGCCCGGACACCGACGCCGGCACCGACGCCGGCACCGGCACCGACACCGGCACCGGCACCGGCACCGAGATCCCCCGGGACTACCTCCGGGTCCACGGCGTCCGCACCCCGGACGAGAGCGCCGACCTGCTCGCCGCCCACCTCGCCGAGTACCGGGCGAAGGTCCACCGCACAGACGAGGACGGCCTTTCGGACCTGCTCATGCGGCTCCTGGCCGAGCACGGCACCCGGACGGTCCTCGTACCGCCCGCGCTGCCCCCGCACTGGCTCGCGGCCGCCGACCCGACCCGCGTCCACGACCGAGCCGTCTCCACCCCGGCCGATCTGGACGGGGTCGACAGCGTGGTCACCGGCTGCGCCCTGGCCATCGCCGAGACGGGCACCATCGTCCTCGACGGCGGACCCGAACAGGGGCGCCGGCGCATCACCCTGATCCCCGACCACCACATCTGCGTGGTCCGCGTCCCCGAGCAGCTCGTGGACTCCGTACCGCAAGCCCTCGAACGCCTCGACCCGACCCGCCCGCTGACCTGGATCTCCGGCCCGTCCGCCACCAGCGACATCGAACTCGACCGCGTGGAGGGCGTTCACGGCCCCCGGACCCTGGAGGTGATCCTCCTCGGCGCACAATAAGGGCATGCCATCCCACATCGCCCTCACCGCCCTCGTGGTCCGCGACTACGACGAGGCCATCGACTTCTACACCCGCGCCCTCGGCTTCGACCTGGCCGAGGACACCGCGCGCCCCGACGGCTCCCGCTGGGTCGTGGTCCGCCCGCCGGGCGCCACGGAATCCGCCCTCCTGCTGGCCCGCGCCAAGGACGACGCCCAGCGCGCCCGGGTCGGCGACCAGACCGGCGGCCGCGTCGGCTTCTTCCTCTACACGGACGACTTCGCGCGCGACCACGCCCGCATGACCACCGAGGGCGTCCGCTTCCTGGAGGAGCCGCGCCACGAGGCGTACGGCTCCGTCGCCGTCTTCGAAGACCTGTACGGCAACCGCTGGGACCTGCTCCAGCCCGCGTCGTAGGCCCTGGCCGGGCCGGGCGATCAGGCGGGGTCAGGCAGGGCCCGGCGGGCCGGTGAGCCGGGGCGCTTCGCCGGCGGCGTCGATCCGCTCCCCGGCCTCCACCCGGCCCGCCAGTTCCCGGGCCCACCCGACCAGCCCGGCCACGTCGATCCCGTACGCGTCGTGAACCCCGGCGAGGGCACCGGCTCCGCGCAGCAGCAGCCGCGCCCCGCCGACCGCGTTGCCGCGCGCGGAGTGCGTCAACCCGACGGCGAGTTGCGCGAGGCCCCGCCAGAGCGGGGCCTCCGCCTCGGGCCCGGACTTCCAGGCATCCTCGAACACCTCGTGCGCGTGGAACGGCATCCCGGCCTCCAGCAGCCGCTGCGCCTCCCGCACCGTCTCCCCGGGCGAGCGCACCACCCCCTCGGGCTGCCGCTCCACCCCCGGCGCCCCGTACGGCAACGGCCGCCCCAGCCCATCCCTGGGCCGCGCACTGCGCGCCCGCCCCTCAACGTCCCGATCCCGTGCGTCCACCACTCCATCCTCCCCCGCGCCGATTACCCGTGCATACGCACCCCTCGGCGTGGGGTAATGTTCTGCATGTGCCGCCGAGCACGGGGAAACCCGCAGGTCGAAGGCACAACGGGACGTGGCGCAGCTTGGTAGCGCACTTGACTGGGGGTCAAGGGGTCGCAGGTTCAAATCCTGTCGTCCCGACTTTTCGAAGTCGCAGGTCAGGGGCCGTTTCAGAGCAATCTGAAACGGCCCCTTGATCGTTTTCAGGCGCCAGTCGACCAGCGACCCGCTCGAGCGCGCCAGTTGGCGCCGACGATCGGCGCCGACGTGCTCTTGCCCTGCCCGGTGCCGCCGTGGACCTCACGTCGTTCGCGCTCCAGTCCGGAGCGGGTGTGACCAACGCCCCCAAGGGCTGGACCACTTGTGCGACACCGGCCGGTATGTGGCCGAGGCGGTTTGGTGCAACCAGCAGGCCGGCAAGGCCCACACGGTCGGCGCCTGCGGCTACCTGCGGACGAAGCGCCTCAGAGATGTAACGAATTGCAGAAGTTTGCAATTCGAATATCCTGGTCCGCCACCACGAGCGGGTTCCCGCCGCGGCCGGGGCGGATGACGCGAGCGCCTCCGGTGAGCGGGTGATCAAGGACTCCGTCGGGAACGTGCTGAACGACGGCGACACCGTGACCGTCGTCAAGGCCCTCAAGGTCAAGGGCAGCCCGTCGGGGATCAAGGCGGGCACCAAGGTGCGCAACATACGCCTGGTCGACGGGGTCGACGGCCACGACATCGACTGCAAGATCGATGGTTTCGGCGCCATGCAGCTCAAGTCGAGCGTGGTCAAAAAGGCCTGATCCGTTGGGGTCCCCGGAAGCCGTGCCGGACGTCCGCGGCGTCGGAGCCCGGCTTCTCCCGGTTGCGGCGGCGCAGGTCCGCGAAACCCTGGAAGAGAACAATGTCCCGAGAGGGCGTGAGGATCATGGGCAGGACGCGGTCACGGCCGACGCCCACTGGGCGCACTGATCTGGGGCGGCGCATCGCCACCCGGCGCGAGGAGCTCGGTCTCACCCGAGAAGAGGTGGGCAAGCGCTGCGGGGCGGATGCCTCGTACGTCGAGTACATGGAGGATCACGCCGCGTCCCCGGCGATCGGCTCCCTCCTGCGTCTGGCCGACGCGCTGGGGACGACCGTCGCGGAACTGACCGGGGCGACGACCGAGTCTCCGCCCGGCAGGGGGACGGCCCTGCGCAATGTGCGACTGATCGCGCTGAGCGACGAGGAATCCCTGCGTCAGCTGTCGACTCACGGCATCGGCAGGATCGGCGTCGTCACTCCGCAGGGTCCGGCGATCTTCCCGGTCAACTACGTGATGGCCGGCCGGGACATCGCCTTCCGGACCCTGGGTGACGCGGTGCTCGCGCGGGCCGACGGGACGGAGGTGGCTTTCGAGGTCGACCACATCGACGACGCCACCAGGCTGGGCTGGAGCGTCCTGGCCGTAGGGGATGCGGAAGGCGTCACGGACGCGGAGGAACTCGGGCGGCTGGACGCCCTGGCGCGCTCGCTGCCGTGGGCGGGCGGGCCCCGCATGCACTGGATGAAGGTCAGGCCGGCACGGGTCACCGGGCGGCGCGTGGTGGAGCAGTGAGAAGGCTGCGCGCCGTCGTGCAACCCGGATGAAGGCACGTCGCGCGCGTTGGGTTCAGCGCCGGTCTTTGTCGTGCTCGTGGACCTGGGCGGCGATGACGGCGGCCTGGACCCGGCGTTCCACGCCCAGCTTGCCGAGCAGCCGGGAGATGTGGTTCTTGACGGTCTTCTCGGAGAGGTAGAGCCGCTTGGCGACTTGCACGTTCGTCAGGCCCTCGCCGATCAGTTCGAGCACGGCGTGCTCCCGCTCGGAGAGGGCGGGAAGCCGCTCGTCCTCCGGTGGCTTCGCGGCCTCGGGTTCCCGCAGGGAACGCATGAGGCGGGCGGTCGTCGCCGGATCCAGCATGGACCGCCCCGTGGCGACCGTCCGTACCGCCGAGACCAGGTCGGACCCCTTGATCTGCTTGAGGACGTACCCGGCCGCGCCGGCCATGATCGCGTCGAGCAGCGCGTCCTCGTCGTCGAACGAGGTCAGCATCAGGCAGGCCAGCTCCGGCATGCGCGAGCGCAGCTCACGGCACACCGTGATCCCGTCGCCATCGGGCAGGCAGACGTCCAGTACGGCGACATCCGGGCGCAGCGCCGGTCCGCGGGCCAGCGCCTGCTCGGCCGTGGAGGCTTCGCCGACGACCTCGATGCCGGGCTCGCCGTCGAGCAGATCGTGCAGGCCGCGGCGTACGACCACGTGGTCGTCCAGGAGGAACACCCTGATGGGGGTCGTCGCTGACGCTGCTGTGTCGGACATCCAGGCCCCTGCGGTCGGCCGCTCTCCGTACGTCTCGTGTGTCGGCGGCCGCACCCTGCGAGGCGCGGGCAGAAGCCCTCCTGACGGGCGGCGTCACGCGGCTGCGCCGGCGCCGTCGCGGCCTTCGAGATCCATGCGTACGTCCACGACGCCTTCGACCGCACGGACGGCCCGGGCCAGCAGCGGCACCAGGGCGCGATCCCGCAGGGGCCCCGCAGGGTGACGACACCGTCCGACACGGCGCACTCGAGCCGCGCCGGGGGAGCGAGCCCTGCGAGAACCGCGTCGCGGATCCTTGTACGAGGCCTCACGGCCGACGGCCACGGCCGTACGGGTCATGACGTCGCCGACGGTGTACCGGGACGCGGGCATCGCGCGCTCCTCCTCGGGTGTCGTGCTCCTGCGTGCCGGCCTGCTCACAGATGGGTGCCGCTGCCGTACGGCGCGTACAGATCGAGCAGCCGGACACGGGAGGTGTGGAGCCGTTGGGCGAGCACCTGGGCGACCCAATGCCCGATCGCGGCGCCGAAAGCGGGGTCGGCTTCCATCGTCGCCAGGACGGCTGCCGCGTCGAATTCGTGCGTGCGCACAGGTGTCGTCGCCATCGCCTTCATTGTCGGAGGCCGCTTCGCGTCCGGGGATGGGCCGATCGGCCCTCAACGTGGCCCCAAGGGGACCAATGGGCCCCGGGGCAGAGCTGGGGGAGGAAGTCCTCGTTACAGGCATGGCATGGCACGGCGTGGTACGGCGCGTGCTCCGGCGAGCGGAGGTGGTCGTGCGGGAGCCTGGGAGGGGTGCGACAGGACGAGGGGTGCCGGATGGAGTGGCTGGTGTCGGTCGCGGGCGCGGCCCTGGTTCTGCTCATCCTGCGGGACGTGTTCCACACGCTGTGGCATCCGACGCGCCACGGGGGGCTGAGCCGCCTGGTCATGACGGCGCTCTGGCGGCTTTCCTCCGTCTTCTCCTCCCGGCGCGGGGCTTCCGGTCTCGCCGGCCCGCTCGCCATGGTGTTCGTCGTCGCCCTGTGGGCCGTGACGGTGGTGGCGGGGTGGGCGCTGATCTACTGGCCGCACGTGCCCGACGCGTTCGTCTACGCGGGCGGGCTGCGCCCCGCCGAGTACGGGAGCCTGCTGGATGCCGTGTACATCTCGCTGGTCACCGCTTCCACGCTCGGCCTCGGCGACATCGCGCCGGCCGAGGGGTGGTTGCGCGTTCTCGCCCCGCTGGAAGCCATGGTCGGTTTTGCACTGCTGTCCGCGACGGTCTCCTGGACCCTGGGCATCTATCCGGCGCTGGCCCGCCGCCGGGCGCTGGCACTGCGGCTCTCCCACCTCCGCCGTACCCATCCGGCGCGGGAGCAGGTCGACTCCCCGGCCGGGGCCACCATGCTGGACAGCCTCGCCGCGCAGTTCTCCGTCGTAGCCGTCGACTTCCTCCAGTACGCGGAGTCCTACTACTTCCATGACGTCGACGACCGGACCTCCCTCGCCCACCAGATCGACTACGCCCTGGACATCGCCGAGCAGGCCGCGGGCGCCCGCCACCCGGACGCCCGGCTCGGCGCCGCCGTGCTGCGCACCGCGCTCGAAGACCTCGCCGACATCCTGGACGAGCGCTTCCTGCACACCCGCGGCCCGTTCCAGCAGACTCTCGACGCCTTCACGCGCGATCACGGCCGCCGGGCGGGCGCGTCGCGCGCCGATCAGTAGGGCCAGGGCCAGGGCCAGTCGCCTGCCCGGCGAACGCGACGAGGCCACGGCGGTCTGCCGCCTCCGCCTTACGGTGACTCGTCCGCGGGGGTCGCCGTTTCCGGAACGGGCACGGCGCGCTCGGTGGTTGACGGGACCGGAGCAGGGGCCCCGGCGCTCAGGGTGATGAAGTCAGGCAGTCGGTACCCGAGCTCTTTCAGGCGGGTGGCGATGGCGTGGGGGGACCCGTTCGTGACCTTGGCGGCATCCAGGATGTGAGCGGGGTGGACCGGATCGTCGTGGTCGAGCCAGGGTGCTTCGGCGTCCAGATCACGGCTGACGATGCGCAGGTCGTCCGGTTCGGGAAGAGGCAGGTGGGTGGCGTGAGTGCGCAGGCCGAACTGCGTCAGACGGTAGGTGATGTGGTCGACAGTACGACCGGTCACTGAGGCGGCCTGCACGATTCGAGAGGGATGAACCCTTCTGTCGAGGTCCAGCCAAGGTGCTCGTCCACTGCTTGTCCGGCTGAGGATGAGCAGGTCGTCAGGTTCGTGTGGTGGTACCGGATGAGTGGGCGTGCGGTAGCCGAGCTCGGTCAGGCGGCTGATGACCTGGTCGGTGGTGCGTCTGATCGTGGTCGCCGCTTGGATGACGTGAGCGGGATGCACCGGTTGGGCGGGGTCGAGCCAGGGCGCGCCTCCTGTGAGGTTCTCGCTGATGAGGAAGCGGTCGTCGGCTTCGAGGTGTGGCAAGGGTATGGCGGGGGTGGGGAAGCCGAGTTGCCGCAGGCGGGCGGTGACCTCCTCGGCGGTCCGTCCGGTCCTGCCGGCGGCCTGCGCGATGTGAGCGGCACTGACAGTGTTCTCGGGGTTGAGCCAGGGGCTCTCCGCGTCCAGGTCGCGGCTGAGGATGAGCAGGTCGTCAGGTTCGTGTTGTGGTATCGGAGGGGTGGGCGTGCGGTAGCCGAGCTTGGTCAGGCGGCTGATGACGTGGTCGGTGGTGTGTCTGGTCTTGGCCGCTGCTTGGACGATGTGAGCAAAATGCACCGGTTCGCCGGGGTCGAGCCAGGGCGCGCCTCCTGTGGCGCTCTCGCTGATGAGGAAGCGGTCGTCGGCTTCGAGATGCGGCAGGGGTGGGGCGGGGGCGGGCAAGCCGAGTTGCCGCAGGCGAGCGCTGACCTCCTCGGCGGTCCGTCCGGTCTTCCTGGCGGCCCGCGCGATCAGCCCGATGCTTACGTTCGAGACATGGGAGAACGCTGACCCGATCCGGTACCGATTTGGTACGGATGTATCCCATGCCGGTATCAGAAGGTAAATATCGGATGGTACGGGGAGAATGGAGGCGGAGGGTCTCACGGTGACAAACCCCGGGAAGAAGCCCGCGTCCGTCAGAGCTTCCACCCTGAAGTTGTCGACCCTGAGGTTCTTCCCGCGAAGCGACCAGCGATCATCCTCCTCGGAGGCCGGATGCATGCCGGCGTCCTCCGGGAAATATCCACATTTGGTGATGTCCACCTCTCGGCCCGCAATGAGCCATGGGCTGAAGCGGACTCGCACCGCTTCGGCAAAGATCTCGTCGGCGAGCCCTGGACTCTCGTCGAGGACCTGAGCCAGCCAGCCGTGCCGGAACACGGCGTCCTTCGCGCCGAGCAGGCTGGGAATCTCCTGACGCAGCAGCCGTTCGATCTCAGTGGTGTCCGCGTCGATCACCCGCCGTCGGTCCACGGTCAGGCGGGGCGTGTGCCGCCCCGACAGGTTCACCACCGCACCGAAGCGGTGTTCGCCGGCCCACAGGCCGTCGGCCAGTACCGCTCCGTTGGTACTGCACCACCACACCGCGGGTGTCGAGCCGGCCACCGTGACCGCCCCGTCCTTGCGAACGGCGTCCGGGACGTGGGGATCGCCTGAGCCCAGTGGGGCCTTGTCGGAGAGGACGTTGGCCTCCCAGATCTGCGTATCGCCTTGGTCGTCGCTCGCTGTGACATCGAAGTCGGACAGCCACAGGATGCGGCGCAGAACGTCGACGCAGGACACGACGTCGGACGACCGAAGCCTGAGCCGCACGCTGGTGTAGGCCTCGGAGCAGCGCTCCAGACGCTGGATGCGGAACAGGGAGCCGGGGCCTGCGATCTCGACGCGGAGATGCTCGGCAGGCAGTCCGTCAGGGGTGAGGCGGCACGTGGTGACGGTGATGTCGTCCGCCAGCATGAAGTAGCTGAGCACACCCACGCCGAACTGGCTGTTGGGGTACATGAAGATGTCGTGGTCCTCCCATCTTGCATGCTCCTCGATGTACTCCGGCAGGTCCGCGAATCGCATGCCGGCGTGCGAGAAGACATCCCGGAGTTCGACCTCTCCCATGCCGATCCCGTTGTCACGGCATTCCAGGTAGGGGCCCTTCTCGTCGACGCCCTGAGTGAAGGTGATCTTGCCTTTGTACGGTGCCGGCTGGGCACCGGTGGCCCGCAGGTATTTCGTACGCGCCTCTCGGTAACGGCAGGCGTCCAGGGCGTTCTGGTACAGCTCGCGGATGGCGAGGGCAGGATCTCCGTACAGCTCCTCACCCATCAACAGTTCCTGGATGCGGTCGTCGGCCAGCCGGAAGCGCAGTTCGGTCGACTCGTACGCCCAACGGCCGCTTGCCTCGGCGGCCGGGGTCACCTGTTCGGCGGTGACGTGCAGCGGCAGGTTGCGCAGCAGTGTCGGCCGCTCCTCGTCCCCGGTGCTGATGTCGATCCGGGCGAGGAGGGTGTCGAGGGCGGCGGCGTGCTGGCGCAGGCCGAGGTCGACGGCGAGGTGGCTGCAGGTGGCTGCAGGTGGCGCTCAGGACCCGGGTCCGGCCGTTCGATTCCCATCGGAAGCCGTCCAGTGTGGCGTGAAGGCCCGGCAGGTCCACCGCGTAGCCGATGCCGATGTGGTCCACCAGCATGTCGGGAAGGGCGATCGGGTCGATGGCGAAGCGATGGGCGATGCGCAGCAGTTCCGCCAGCTGGTGGGCCCGGACCCGCTGCGCGGTCTCCGCCACTCCCATGTTCCGGGGCCTGGCGGCGGCCTCCTCGGGCAGCCCGGGGAGCTGGGGGGCGCGCAGGAGCTGGGCCAGCAGCCGGGGCTCCAGCACATCCTCGACGAGCCGTTTCTCCCTCGGCGAGCACTTGCCCAAGGGCACCGCCAGGCGGTCCAGCAGGGTTTCCACCGAGGCGGGATCGTAGAGCCTTGCCTGCCGGACGAGCCAACGGTGGAAGAACCACCAGCCGATCGCCTCGGCGGCGTCGCGGTCCTTGCTCCGCAGAGCCTGGCGCACCAGCCGGGGTTGGCGCCGCAGGAACAACTCGTAGCTTCGCCGGGCCGGGGAGGTGTTCTGCGCGCAGGCGAGGTTCGTGGGGTCGATCGCGCTGTAATGGGTGGAGTTGTGCTTCCAGAACGCGGCGTGCAGGTACGGGTGCGTGACGAGGAGGAACACCTCCGCGGCGGAGAGCTCCAGCTCCTCCGGGCGCAGACTGCTGTCGAGCAGCAGGCTGTCGGTCCACTCGGCGAGCCGGTCGGTGAAGGACAGTGGCTGCCACGGGTCGCCGGCGAGCGCCGCGCTGTCCCGCGCTGTCGTCATGGCGGCCCGTGCGGCCAGAGCGGTGGCGGTGTCGCGCAGCAGGGGCAGCCCGCGCTCGTCGGCGACGAAGTTCCACAGAGGGTGGTCACGAGCCGCCGTCACCCACTCGTGTTCTTCGGAAGGAGACGCGACTCCGTACCCTGCACTGCCTTCCGGCGCACCCGTGTAGGCCCGATTGCGGGCGATCACGATCTGGTGACCGAGGTCGCGGGTGCTCATCCTGGGCTGGGGTACCCGCAGGCCCTCGACCGTCCTGCCCTGCAGCCTGGTGTGCAGGGCATTGAAGACGTCGGTCATGGTGAGGTCGCGAAGATGCTCACCCCGGCGCCCGCCCGTCAGCTCGCCGCTGAGCCCCTCGCGCAACAGCCCGATCAGTTCCATGGTGAAGATGCTGCCGTCCGGCAAGCACAGGGAGCGTTCCGTCTCCGCGGCCGAGGTCAGGACGCAGGCACCGGTGATCTCCATGTCCAGCTGCGTCGGGGTCTGGTCGTCCGACATGGACAGTGCCCGGCCGCTGAAGCAGCAGTCGATGATGACGACTTTTCGCTGCGCGGTCGACCCCGAGACGAGGTCGCGGATTTCGTTGTACTTCACCGAGTGGTAGGGGCGTTGTGCGCTGGAGTCGCGCGTTGCGAGGAGGAACGAGCGATCGCGTCCGCCGAAGTGCCCGTGTCCTGCGTAGTAGACCAGGAGGAGGTCGGTGGCCTCGGTCGCGGCGTCGTGCAGGGCGTCCAGCAGCTGCTGCTGCGTCCCGTCGTGCGCTACGACGGTGCAGTCCTCCTCGGCCAGTCCGCTGACATCGTCGCTGGTGAGCAGCTGGCGTAAGGCCGGTACGTTGTGCCGGACGCCGTCGAGCCGGGCCAGCTCGCGGAAATCGTGGACGCCGAACAGGACGGCTCGCGATCGGCCGGCGTCGGAGGTCACTCGTCCGATCCCGTGGCCTGGTCGTCATTCAGTCGGCGCAGCAGATCGGCCAGTTGCTCCGGCGAGAGGTGGCCGATGTTCACGGTGCTGTCGCCGTGCACCAGGCTCTGGCCGCCGGCCTCTGCGTCGGCGCCGGATCCCCGCTGCTCGTTGCCCTTCACGGAACGCCAGGTCACGTAGGCGAGGGCGAAGTTCGCCACGTCGACCGCGCTGCCCAGGATCACGTCCAGCGCCTCCAGCGCGCCCATCGTGGGGCCGTGTCCTGCCACCGCGGTGACCTGCAGCCGGGCGGTACCAGGATCCTTGGCCAGCCACGACTGAAGGTCAACGAGTGACTCCTCGTCACCGTTCGCCGGAATGCGAAACTTCATCCCCCACCGTCCCGGATGTGTGAACCTGCAACAGTGGCAGCGAGCTTAGCCATGGCGGCGCCCGAAGAAACCGGATCGCGCCAATCCGACCTGAGTGAACCCGCATGCTCCGCCCGTACGCCGCCGTGCGCCCCGAGTGCGCTCGGCGCACCGGCGGGCCCGGACTGCCTCGGTCGTCCGGGCCCGCAGGTGCGGCGAGACCGGATCGCCCGGTCCCTGGCCCCCGGTCTCAGCTCAAGGCGGAGGGGGACGGGACGACGATTCCGTAGAGGTCGGCGATCGTCGCGAGTGCGGCGTGGTGGATCCGGTCGGCGGTGAGGTCGGCGACCACGGTCTGCAGGGGGCGGGTCGCGCAGGCGTCGGCGACCACCGTGGGCTGGTTGCCGCGCAGGAAGGCGCCCTCCGCGGTGAAGGTCACGCACATGTTGGTCATGAAGCCGGCGAGGATGAGGTTCTTGTTGCCGGCGGCGTCGACGTGTTCGCCCAGGTCCGTGTCGACGAAGCCGTTGGGGACGCTCTTGACCACGACCGGTTCGCCCTCGACGGGGGCCACGCTGGGGTGGATCCGGCCAATCTCGGTGCGGATGTCGTACGGGGTTCCCTCGCCGCCGTCGTTCACGACGTGGATGACCTTCGTACCGGCGCTCCGGGCCCTGGCCAGCAGTGCGGTCGCGGAGTCGAGGGCGGACTGCCATCCCGTCAGCTCCATCACGCCGCGGGTGTAGGTGTTCTGGTAGTCGATCAGGATCAGCGTCCCGTCGGCGAGTGACGCGGGGGTCTGGTCGAAGCCGCTCAGCTCACGCAGGGTCGTCGTAGCCATGTGAGGTGCCCTTCTGGGGAGTCGTGTCGAAAGGTGAGGGCCGCCGCGCGGTGGCTGTGCAATGAACGCTACGATCGGCCGGTCGTGTCGGCAATGTCATCCAACTTGCAGATACGGACATCGAGGCATCGCCCGGCCGAACGGAGACACCTTGAGCACCGTCAGACGATTCGTCGTGGTCGTCCTCTTCGAGGGCGTCGACCTGCTGGACGTCACCGGACCTCCGGAGGTCTTCTCCCTGTTGCAGCGGGAGGTGGGTGAGGCGACGGGCTACGAGGTCGTGCTGGCCGCCGCGAGCATGGACCCCGTGACCACCGCCGCCGGCGTCCGTGTCCTTCCGGACGTCACCTTCGAGGAGGTGTCGGGCAGGAGCATCGACACCCTCCTGGTGCCCGGCGCGGTCGAAGTCGACAGCCGGCGCCGCGTGCGCGCGGTCACCGATCCCGCCGTGGTCGCATGGGTGAAGACCCTCGCCGGCACGACAAGGCGCGTCGCCTCCGTCTGCGTGGGGGCGCACATCCTCGCGGAGGCCGGGCTGCTGGACGGCAAGCGCGCCACGACCCACTGGTCGACCGCGCAGCAACTCGCCGCCGATCACCCCGCGGTCGAGGTCGACGCCGATCCGATCTTCATTCGCGAGGACCACGTGTGGACGGGCGCGGGCATCAGCGCCTGCCTGGACCTGTCACTCGCGCTCGTCGCCGACGATTTCGGCGAGGCCGTCGCCCTGCGCGTCGCCCGGCAGCTCGTGATGTACCTGAAACGGCCGAGCGGCCAGAGCCAGTTCAGTGTCCCGCTGGAGCCGATCTCGACCACGCGACGCATGGACGACCTCCGCCACTACATCACGCGCAACCTCGCGGAGCAGCTCACCGTCGCCGATCTCGCCGGGGAGGCGCACGTGAGCGAGCGACAGCTCACCCGCATCTTCAAGACCGAAATCGGCATGACCCCGGCCGCCTACATCGAAGCGGCCCGCGTCGAAGTGGCGCGCAATCAGCTGGAGTCCACGGACGCCACCTTGGAACGCATCGCGTCCACCTGCGGATTCAACACGACCGACACCCTCATCCGGGCGTTTCGGCGGAAGCTCAACACGACACCGACCGAATACCGCAATCGCTTCAGGTCATCCGTCCACAGCGGAGAATAGAGGTCTACAACCTGCGGAAATGGAGTCACACATGCGTGTGTTGTTGTCGACGTACGGGTCGCGCGGGGGCGTCGAGCCGATGGCGGGACTCGCGGTCCGGTTGCGGGAGCTCGGCGCGGAGGTACGGGTGTGCGCGCCGCCCGACGAGGAGTTCGTGGAGCGGCTGGCCGAGGTCGGTGTGGAGCTGGTGCCGACCGGCGCGCCGGTGCGCCCGCTGGTGACCACGGTGATACCGGGTTCGGCGGTGGGACTGGCGCAGCGTGCGGCCGAGTTGATGGCCGCGCAGTTCGGCGCGGCCGCCGCGGCGGCCGAGGGATGTGACGCCCTGGTGGCGACCGGGCCGTTGCCGGCCACCGCGGCCGCACGGTCGGTGGCCGAGAAGCTGGGCATCCGCTACGTGCACGCGAGCCACCAGCCGGTCAGCCTGCCGTCGCCGTACCGCCGCCCGCCCGCGCGGCGGGGACAGCCGTTGCCGCCGGGCGCGACAGACAACCGGGCGCTGTGGGACCTGGACGCCCAGATCGCGAACACGATGTTCGGCGAGATGCTCAACACCCAGCGGGCGTCGGCCGGCCTGCCACCGGTGGACAACGTCCGCGACTACGCCTTCTCCGGCCGGCCCTGGCTGGCCACGGACCCGGTCCTGTCCCCGTGGCAGCCGACGGGCCTCGACGTGGTGCAGACCGGCGCCTGGATGCTGGACGACGAACGCCCGCTGCCCACCGAGCTGGAGGCATTCCTGGACGCCGGCGCACCGCCGGTCTACGTGGGCTTCGGCAGCATGCCCATGAGTGGAGCGGAGGACCTCGCCCGGGTGGCGATCGAGGCGGTCCGCGCGCAGGGCCGCCGTGTGGTCCTCTCCCGGGGCTGGGCCGAACTGGGCCCGATCGACGACCAGGACGACTGCTTCGTCGTCGGAGAGGTCAACCATCAGGCGCTGTTCCGGCGGGCGGCCGCCGTCGTACACCACGGCAGCGCGGGCACGACGACGACCGCCACCCGGTCGGGCGCGCCCCAGGTGGTGGTGCCCCAGGGGGCGGACCAGCCGTACTGGGCCGGGCGGGTGGCCGACCTGGGCATCGGCGTGGCGCACGACGGTCCGACTCCGACCGTCGAGTCCCTGTCGGACGCGCTCCGGGCGGCCCTGACCCCCGGGACCGGCGCACGGGCAACCGCCGTGGCCGGCACGGTCCGTACCGACGGCGCGACGGTCGCCGCGAAGCGGCTGCTCGACGAAGTCGGCTGAGAGGGGCCGCCCGCGTCCGCGTGGAGCGACGTGAGACGACGTGAGTCGACGTCAGGCGATGCCAGGCGGGCGATGCCCGGCGATGCCTGGCGACGTCAGGCGACGTCAGGCGATGTCGGTTCGGCGACCGCCCATCGGGATGACCAGGGGGGTGCCGGCGACCGGGCATTCGATGACCGCGGCCCGCAGGCCGAAGACCTCGTGGACCAGGTCCGGTGTGACGATCTCGGACGGCGAACCGGCGGCGATCACGCGGCCGTCGCGCATCGCGATGAGATGCCCGGCGTAGCGGCAGGCGAGGTTGAGCTCGTGCAGGACCATGACCACCGTGCGGCCCTCGGTGCGGTTGAGGTCCGCGACGAGCTCGAGGACGTCGACCTGGTGGGCGAGGTCGAGGTAGGTCGTCGGCTCGTCCAGCAGCAGGGCCGGCGTGTGCTGGGCCAGGGCCATCGCGATCCACACGCGCTGGCGCTGGCCGCCCGACAGCTCGTCGATGGACCGGGTCGCCAGTTCCGCCGAACCCGTCGCCGCCAGGGCGGCGTCCACCGCGGCCTCGTCGGAGGAGGACCACTGGCGCCACCACCGCTGGTGCGGGGTGCGGCCGCGGGCCACCAGGTCGCGTACGGAGATCCCGTCCGGCGCGCTGGGGGTCTGCGGCAGCAGGGCGAGCCGCAGGGCGAACTCCCGTGCGGACAGGCCTGCGATGTCCTCGCCGTCCAGGTGGACGGCGCCGCCGGCCGGCTTGAGCAGCCGGGCCAGGGCCCGCAGGGCGGTGGACTTGCCGCAGGCGTTCGGTCCGACCAGCGCGGTCACCTTTCCGGCCGGGATGTCGAGGTCGAGGTCCTCGGAGACGATCCGGTCGCCGTAGCCCAGGCGCAGCCCGTTCGCGCGCAGTGCGGTGGGCGAGACGGCGGCGGGCTGGGTCTCGGTCAGCGGGGCGGTCAAGTCAGCCTCCCTTTCCGGCCCGGTTGGTACGGGCGAGGAGTAGCAGCAGGTACGGAGCGCCCACGGCGCCGGTGAGCACGCCGACGGGCAGTTCGGTCGGGGCGAGGACGAGCCGCGCGCCCAGGTCGGCGAGGATGAGCAGCACCGCTCCGGTCAGCGCGCTGGTGACCAGCGGGATGCCCGCGGTGCCGGTGAGCCGCCGCGCGATCTGCGGGGCGCCCAGGGCGACGAAGGCGATCGGCCCGGCCGCCGACGTGGCCAGCGCGGTGAGGCACGTGGCGAGGATCAGCAGCGCGATCCGGGCGTGCCGCAGCGGGATGCCGAGGCTGCGCGCGGTGTCGTCGTCGTACTGGAGCAGTTGGTACGGGCGCGCGAGCGCGAGGGTCAGCGGCAGGAGCACCGCCAGCGCCAGCCCGGCCCACTGGACGTGTTCGTAGCCGCGCCCGTTGAGGCTGCCGGTGAGCCACACCATCGCGCGGGAGGCCTGGTCGATGTCGGCGCGGGCCAGCATCCAGCGGGTCAGGGCGATCAGGGCGCCGTTCGCGGCGAGGCCGACGAGGACGAAGCGGTAGCCGGTGATGGTGCCGTCCCGGTACGCCAGCAGGTAGATGGCGACCGAGGTCAGCAGGGCGCCGGCGAGGGCCCCGAACGGCACCGCCCCGAAGGTGCCGGCGCCGGCCGCGGTGACTCCGCCGATGAGGATGGCGCCCACCGCTCCGGCCCCGGCACCGGCCGCGATGCCGATCAGGTCCGGGCTGGCGAGCGGGTTGCGGGTGACGGCCTGGAACACGGCGCCGGCCAGCCCGAACGCGGCCCCCACCAGCAGCGCGGTCAGGGCGCGCGGCAGGCGGAGCTGGTGGACGATCAGGTCGGCGGCGCCGGATCCGGTCCCCAGTACCGAGCCCAGTACGTCGCCGACCGGGATCGCGAAGGTGCCCAGCGAGACCGAGGCGACCAGGCCCGCGAATCCGGTCAGGACGAGGGCGAGCACCATGAGCGCGACGCGGGGCGGCACGGCAACGCCGACGGGTCCGATCTCGAACCGCATGCGCCGCCCGGTCTTCTGACGGCTCATCGGGTGTGCTCCTTGAGCTTGCCGCGCTTGACCAGCAGCGCGAGGAACGGGGCGCCGAGCAGCGCGGTCACCACGCCCGCCTCCAGTTCGCCGGGCCGGGCGACCATCCGCCCCACCACGTCGGCGGCGAGCATCAGCGAGGCCCCGCCCAGCGCCGAGCAGGGCACCAGCCAGCGGGCGTCGGGCCCGGTGAAGGCCCGTACGACGTGCGGGACGACCAGGCCGATGAACGTCACGGGACCGGCCGCGGCGACGGCCGCGCCGGTCAGCAGGACCACCGCCAGCGCGCCCAGGGCGCGGGTGGACTTGACCGGGGTGCCCAGCGAGCTGGCCAGGTCGTCGCCGAGCGCGAGCGCGTTGAGCCGGCCGCTCAGCCCGAGGGCCAGGGCGAGCCCGATGACGACGAACGGGAGCAGTTCCATCCCCAGTTGGGCGTCACGGCCGGCCAGGGAGCCCACCGCCCAGAACCGGTACTGGTCCAGGGTGCTCACGTCGAGAAGGATCAGCGTGTTGGTGCCCGCGTCGAGCAGTACGGTCACGGCCGCGCCGGCCAGGGCGAGTTTCGCGGGAGTGGCGCCACCGTAGCCGGTGCCGCCGACGGCGTAGGCGATGAGACCGGCCAACGCTCCGCCGAGGAAGGCGAACCAGATGTACTGGTACGAACTCGTCAGCCCCAGCATGCCGATGCTCGCGGCGACCGCGAACGAGCCGCCCGCGCTGATGCCGATCAGCCCGGGGTCACCGAGCGGGTTGCGGGTGATGTCCTGGGCCACCGCGCCCGCGGCGCCCAGCGCGAGGCCGACGAGCAGCCCCAGGAAGGTGCGGGGCATGCGCAGTTCACGGACCACCACGGCGTCGCCGGCGTCACTGCCGGTTATCGCGGCCAGGACGTCGGAGAGCGGCACGGACTTGGTGCCGATCGCCAGGGAGGCGCAGACCATGGCGGCCAAGGTCGCGAGCAGCGCCGTGAGCACCAGGGTTCGGGAGAGAACTCGTGGAGGTGGCGGAACGGTTGGGGCGTGGACCGCGGCGGCGCCGGCGGTGACGGGCTTCAGAGACACTTACACAAGGTAAGGGATGCCTAACCGAATTTCCCCCGCACCCCCCGTCTGGATTTGGCCACGCAGAGCGGCTACTCTTCACAACGCGTTTACTCAGGCAAGCCTTACCTAAGAACAAATGTTCCCTCTGGAGAACTGAGAACTGATGAACACCTTCACTCAGCGTCGCCGTCCGGGCCGGATCGCCGCTGCCGTGCTCACGGCGGCCATGGCCCTCTCGCTGGCCGCCTGCGGCGGCAACAGCGACGACAAGAAGTCGGCCGCCGAGTCGTCGAAGCCGTCCGCCGCCGAGTCGGCCGGCTTCCCCCGCACCGTCACCCACGACAAGGGCAAGACCGAGATCAAGGCCAAGCCCAAGCGCGTGGTGGCGCTGGACAACAGCCTGGTCGAGGCAGTTGTCGCGCTCGACGCGCCGCTGGTCGGCGGCATCGGATCGTACCGTGACCAGAAGGGCTTCCCGGCCTACCTCGGTGACGCGGTGAAGGACACCAAGGACGTCGGCCCGCTCGACAGCCCCAACCTGGAGGCGATCGCGGCCCTCAAGCCCGACCTCATCGTCTCGGCGACCGTCCGTCACGCCGACTTCTACGACCGGCTGAGCCAGATCGCGCCGACCGTGTTCGTCAAGACCACCGGCCCGATCTGGAAGGAGAACATCACCTCCCTCGGTGAGGCCCTGGGTCAGGAGGAGAAGGCCGCGGGCAAGCTGACGGCGTACCAGACCCGCGCCAAGAAGATCGGTGACGCGATCAACGCCAAGGGTGGCGGCGCCAACGGCAAGCCCACCTTCTCGGTCGTCCGCTTCCTCGACGGTCCGACGCGCATCTACCTGCCCAAGACCTTCAGCGGCATCATCCTGAACGACATGGGTCTGACGCGGCCGGAGAACCAGCGCGACGAGGCGAAGTTCAACATCGAGATCAGCGAAGAGCAGATCCAGCAGGCCGATGGCGACCACATCTTCATGACCACCTTCTCGGGCGGCGACGAGCGCAAGAAGAAGTTCCTCGCCAACCCGCTGTGGCAGCGCCTGAACGCGGTCCAGAAAAACCAGGTCCATGAGGTCGACGACGCCATCTGGATGACCTCGGTCTCCCTCCAGGGCGCCGACGTGGTCCTCGACGACCTGGCGAAGGCCTTCCAGGTGGACCCCGCCAAGTAAGCGGCACCCGCCTTCCCGACGGGCCGGGCCCCGGGGGGGGGGGGGGGGGGGGGGGGGGGGGGGGGGGGGGTTTTTGGTTTTTTTGGGGGGGGGGGGGGGGGGCTCCTTTCCCCCCGCCCCCCTCCCTA
>NZ_JBVIFS010000036.1:0-67170 GCF_055571215.1 Streptomyces sp. NPDC030995 | reverse complement strand
AGCTACCTCGCCGGCCTCCACCTCCGCGCCTCAATGATCTGGGTCGACGACCTACTGAAGACCGCCGAATGATCACGACATCACACAGGCCCTAGTCGCCAGGACGCTCGTGATGTCGGTCGACTCGTGGTGGCGGCGTCAGGGTCCGAGACGTCGGCTGTTACCGGCTCGGGTTCAGGACGACGGCTGTAGCCAGCGCCGCGCCGCGGAGAGGTTCACCTCGACGTCATCGCTCCAAGAACAGACCTCCAGCCATGAGAGGTAGCCGCCTTGCGCGAAGACCAAGACCTCACCAGGGCACTCGCCGGTTTCGGTGAACAGCTGCACGTCGGCAGCCACGACGGTGCCGGGTCCCGTTGGCGCGGGCTCCAACGCGTCGGCGTCAAGGTCGAAGTAGGCAGTGCCGCACCCACACTTGCAGCGGGATTGCACCCTGAGTTGGGGCACCTGCCGTCGGAGGGCGACGTGAATCGGCTCGTCCGGGTTCAGGACGAGGCCAAGCACGTCGGCTACATCCTCGGGCAGACTTTCAGGCATGCCGCCACCGTAGCTGACCAGCAGCTTCGGGCTTCGACCGATTTCGGGTCCGTCGACTCGACGCTCACAGGGCCAGGTCGGTGCCGCCGGCCAGCTATCAGGCGAACGGCACCGACATCACTCAATCGAGTTCAGTAGCGGGCGAGGGTCCAGTTCGTGAGGCGGTCCACGATGTCGAGAACCGACCTGCGTGCCCCGGCGGAGATGAACGCGAAGACGACGAACGAGGGGATGAGCGCCACGATCACGACCAACGCGGGCAGCAGACGGACCACGATGGTGCAGAAGTCCAGCAGGGCGCGGAGGGTCCGGGTCTGAGACAGGAGGTCGATCAAACGGTCCAGCAAGGTGTACTCCTCGGATACGCGAGCGGGGTCACCTGGTGTCCGACTGAGGGCATACGTCTCCCTCGGACGGTGCCTTGTCAGGGCAACCAAGCTAATGAAGAACCCCGCTGGCCCGCGTTTCACGAGTCAGCGGCAGGTTCGAAACCTGCTGCGCATCCCTGTCTCCCTGCATATCGACCTACGGCGCCGGACAACAGTCCGGCGGGCAGCTGAATTTACTGACCGCCACACTGTCATTCAAGGGCGAATTTTAGTCACTGTCTAGAAACGCTCGAAGCTATTGCCTGAGCTTGAATGCGTGATGCCGGCCAGTCGTCCGTGATCAGGCCGGTGCTGGTCAGGCAGCCGTCGACCAGGTCCGGACGGTACTGGATCTGCTTGAGCCTGCGCTTGACGGCGCGAGTGATCTGGCCGAGGTCGGCTGCGGCGAGGTTGCCGATGTCGCGTTTGACCAGTGACCAGATGCCCTCTTGCGGGTTCAAGTCCGTTGCGTAACTCGGAAGTTGGAAGACGGTGAGCCAGTCCGCGTGGTCGGCGATGAATCGGCGCATCGCCTCGACCAGGTGCATGCGCAGGTTGTCCCAGACCAGCACGATCGGGCCGCCGAGCTGGATGTGTGCTCTGACCAGCAGGTCGCACAGGTCGCGCCAGCCGATGCCCTTCGGCTCGCCCTTGCGGCCCCGGTACTCGCGGACCGAGTAGAGCGTCCGGGACCGCTTCCCCGGCTTGTAGCAGGTCAGCCCGGCTATGGACACCCGGCCCGAGCCCCGGCCACGGACCCGGACCACTGGCGTTGAGCCCTTGCGTCCCCAGCTTCTCGCTCGCGGCGGCGTCATCGACTGCCCGGCTTCGTCCTCGAAGACGATCCAGCCGTCACATGCCGCCGCGGTGCTCTTACCCGCGGCCAGGTCTCCTTCTTTCAGACCTCGACCGCCGCGTCGTCACGCTCGATCGCCCGCCGAGCCGGCTGCTGCCAGGACCAGCCGTGCCGCTTCAGCAGCAGCCACGTGCCCTCCACGGTGTAGCTCACGTGGAACAGCCGGCCGATCAGCGTCTTGATCCGGGCCAGTGTCCACCGCTGGTCGGCCCAGCCGTGGACCAGCGGCCCACGCTCCAGTTCCCGTTCCAGCCTCGCGATCTGTGCTTCGCCGAGCCTCGGCCGCCCCGGCGATCCCTTCGACAGGACCCCCGCTTCACCGCGCTCGCGCCACTGACGGCGCCACCGTTCCACAGACCGCTCACTGACCCGCAGCGTCGCAGCGATGTCCCTGTTCTTCTGCCCGCCTTGGAAGCGTGTCACGGCCTGCAGCCGGACCCGCTCCCTCGCGGCCCTTCCGATGTCGGTCAACCCGCCGCCCTGCGCGTATCTCACAGTTCAGGGCTACCGGAACGGACCGACCACCATCAGGCGAACGGTCCGACAGCACCCAATCAAGTTCAGTAGGCGCCACCGACGGGTGATTCGCACTGGTCGACACGTTCAACGGCCGAGGCGGAGGGCATGTCGCAGTCGGCCGTCTCGCGGATCTGGCGGACGTTCGGCCTCAAGCCACACATCGTGGAGACCTGGAAGCTGTCGACCGACCCGCAGTTCCGTGACCAAGGTCCGCAACGTGGTGGGCATCTACCTCGCCCCGCTGGAGAACGCTTTGGGCCTGGCGGCAATTGGCCGACGTCACCGCCCCGAGGGTCAGTAGGATGGATTCATGCCGAAGAATGAACCGTTCATCATCGACGGAGTCACTTATGAGCGCGATTCAGCTCCGGGAGAGGGCGGATCAGCCGTGGTGTGGAAGGTCCGCCGTAAGCCCGATGGTCAGGTGCTCGCAGTCAAACGGATTAAGAAGGACCGCGACGCGGACTCCGCTCGCAACAAGCGTTTCAAGCAGGAGATCGAGTACGGGCAGACATCGAGCCACCCGAACGTCGTGAGTATCCACGCGCGATCAGAGGACGCGAACTTCTTCTACTACGTCATGGACTTCTACCCTATGACGCTGCGAAACGTGATCAACGACGAAACCGAAGCTGATGTGCTTCTCGGCTACGTGCGCCAGCTCTGCGATGCGCTCGCGTACGTGCACGGCGACGGCATAGTGCATCGCGACATCAAACCTGAGAATGTCCTCGTCGACCCTGATGCGCGTCGGCTCGTCCTGGCCGACTTCGGCATCGCGCATTTTAAGGACTCCTCGCTCACGAATCGCGGGGACCTCTTGGTGAACCGGAACTACCTCGCTCCCGAGCAGATGGTGAGGAACAACGCCCTCGGTATCGGCAAGCCGGCGGACATCTTTGCGCTCGGCCTCGTCATAACCGAGATGTTCACGAAGCAGAACGCCCGAGGGCGACGACACACGCTTGTGCGCGACCGCTACCCCTTCCTGGCCGACCTCGACCTGATCATTGAACAGATGCTGCTCCAAGATGAGGCGCAGCGGCTCCGCATCGACACCGTACGCGGCATGCTTCGGATAATCCTTCAGCGGCTCGACTCGGCAATCGAGGAGATCTCCGATGATCTGCGCCCCACCGAAGCGTCCGCAGACAGCTCGTCCGGCGAGGTCGAGCGGATCCTCGGCCGTGCCGCCAGAGACGTGCTGTCGGCAAAGCATGTCTTCGAGCGGGTCGCCGACAGAGAGCTCGACCGATTCAACCTCAACTATCACTGCGAGGTTGCATACCGGGTGAGCACGGAGCTGTTCAATACATGTGCTCAAGCCGTCATATATGCCTCGTGCAAGGCGAAGTTCGACTATGAGGGCGCCGGGCGGTGGGACGAGAATGACGACGCTCTCGTGTTGTCGGCCGCCAAGCCGGGACTCCAACGCGAGCTGGAGGCGATTCTGGCTGATTTCCCCCTCCCTCAGTCTTCGCGCTGGGGTGGTCTGCCACGGCGGTCGGCTCACTTGTTCCGATTCTGCAAGGACTACCACTGCGAAGAGCTGCTGACGAGCATCCGCGAATCTGTCTACGGTGGAGGAAGTGGCTCGTTGCGGGCGAATCTGATCAATGCCCCGATCCTCTGGATTACCCGCTGGATGCGTACGAATCTGGACACCGACTACCTGGAGTTCGACAAAACAGTTCGCGAGCACATCGGTTTCGAGCGCCACCTCTCGGTGCTCTGGGACGAGACGCTTCCGTTGGATTCGGCCCGAGAAGCGGTTGGAGTGGATCTGTTGACCGAGCCGCTCAACGCCGACGACGTCGCCGGCGCACTGCAGGCGCTTGAAGCGAAGTGGGATGTCTCCGTGGGAGAGCTCGTAGACGGTGGGTACTCGGTAATGTTCCGGTCACGCAACACGTACCGCCGCTTCCACGACGAGGCGCTCGACCTCGCAGAACCGGGCTCAGTATTCGAAGCCGACGTCCTCAATCTGCTCCGCCCTGAGGCGGAGTTCGACGACCTCGTCGCACTCACATGGGATCGGGAATTCGACGTGGCCATCACGCTCGGGAAGATCCTCGGCACCTCCACGCGCTAGTGTCCTGAGTCCAAAGGTCAAGGGTGGTCACAGGATGGGGTGGCGCCTGGTCCGAAGCCGTTGTCGCTGGAGTTGTCCGATCACGAACGCCAGGTGCTGCGCGGCTGATTGCGTAAGCGGACGGCGTCTCAGGCATTGGTGTTGCGGTCGAGGATCGTGCTGGCGCCCGCGCCGGGCGGGACGACCGCACGGCGCTCGATCTAGGTGTCTCGCGGGGAGACGGTGCGCAAGTGGCGGGCCCGATTCTTGTTGAATCGGCTGGAGGGTGGCTCAACCTCGTCGAGCGCTGGTTCGCCGAACTGGCCTGCCGCAAACTCCGCCGCTCAGCCCAGCACGGCGTCGCTGAACTCGAACGGGACATCCGCGGCTGGATTAACGAGTGGAATAGGAACCCCAAACCGTTCGTCTGGGCGAAGACCGCCGACGACATCCTCAACACCCTAGCTGCATACTGCACACGAATTAACGACTCAGGAGACTAGAGATCTCTAAGGGCTGGGGTTAGGGGGATTGGAGGTCGAATCCGATCAGGCCGGTCCGGCCGCGTTTGGCTGGCTGGATCAGTGCTGGACGCTGGCCGGATCGCCAAGATTGTGGGCCGCCGTTTCGGCGTCGACTGCACCTGGGCCGGGCTGCACTTGCTGCCACGTTCGAAGCTCCAGCCGGACAGGGCGATGCGGCTGCTGCGGCCGCTGGGCCGGGTTGCGACTGCGACCTGGAGGATCTGCTGGTGAGGCGGCGTCGATAGGCATGCCCCGATATGGCGCTATCCCGCCGTGGCGACGGGATCGGCTCCCCCTCGCCGAAGCTGGGCGTTGCCCAGCTCAGTTGGCGGCGCCCCGGCGAAGACGACGCCGGGGGACGATGTCCCCAGAGACGCCGAGGTACGCGGTGGCCTGGTCAAGCTCCTCGGCCAGCAACTGCTCGCCGAGGATGGAGTCAAGGATCCGGCCGGCTTGGATCAGGCAGACAGCCGTCCAAATGACGTCGTTCAGGCCACTCTCCCTGGGCTTGTTGCGCAGTTCCCAGCCGCCGGCCCGTGTGCGATGGAGATACAGCTGCGCCGTCTCTCGTGTGGTGTGGCAGTAGGAACTGAGGTGCCGGTAGGGCAGATAGCCTTCTTGCTCCCCGAACGCCGCCATCAGGTCGGCGGTGTTGCGGATCTCGTTCGTCAGCAGGACGACCTCAGGGGCCGGGTGGGCGTTGCGTTCGTCGACAGCGGCACGGACCTTTGCCTCGACCTCGTCTCCCTCGACGCCCCACCCAGCTCGCTTCGCGTTAGTGATCAGCTTGAGGAGCTGGTCGTCGCTGTAGGCGTCAACGGCTTGCACCGCGGCGTCGCCGCCGTCGACGAGCCAGGCCATCGCCACCGCGTGCGTCATCAGGTTCCGCATCACCGGTGCGACGACGAACCCGTTACCGTTCTTGGCCGCCTCCGCCACCACGCGGGCGGAGTCCGAAATGAGCATCCACCAGCTCCACGCGACTGGTGCCACTGCCTCGTGTTCGCGGAGGAAGCCGATGCCGCCCACTCCGGAGGCCATCCTGTCGCGGGCGGCCAGCAGCTGGTTGATGACGTCGAGAGCGCGCCGGGCCGTGGCCTCGTCATGCGCAAAAGCGGGCATAGCGTCAATCTATGGTGCCGCAGCCCGAAACCGCCCCACAATTTCCGACTGGACCCGGATGGCGACAGTTGTCGCGCAAATACGACACCTACTGTGCTCAGTCACACGAGTGAGGATCCGCCGGGTGCGAGCTGCTGCAAGCACGGCGCTTGCAAAAGTTAGCAAGGTCGGGCAGGATCGGACCATGGCATCGCTCAACGTCGGAAACCTCGGCGAATACCTCCGTGAGCAGCGTCGGCAGGCTCAGCTTTCGCTGCGCCAGCTGGCCGAGGCCGCGGGGGTGTCGAATCCGTACCTGAGCCAGATCGAGCGCGGGCTGCGCAAGCCGAGCGCGGACATCCTCCAGCAGCTGGCCAAGGCGCTGCGGATCTCCGCGGAGACGCTGTACGTGCAGGCCGGGATCTTGGATGAGCGGGATCCGGACGAGGTGGAGACGCGGGCCGTCATCCTCGCCGACCCGTCCATAAACGAGCGGCAGAAGCAGGTGCTGCTCCAGATCTACGAGTCGTTCCGCAAGGAGAACGCGCTCGATGCGCCCGCCGCGCCCGCCGACGGGATGCCGTCGGAAACGAACTGAAGTTGATCCGGGAGGACCAGCACATGGCCATCGCCGATGACCTGAAGAAGACCCTCACCGACCCCACCCCCCTCTACTTCGCCGCCGGCACCGCCGACCTGGCCGTGCAGCAGGCCAAGAAGGTGCCAGGGCTCATCGAGCAGCTGCGCGCCGAGGCCCCCGCGCGCATCGAGGCCGTGAAGAACACCGACCCGAAGGCCGTGCAGGAGAAGGCGCGGGAAGCGGCCAAGGAGGCGCAGGAGGCGGTCACCGCCAAGGTCGCCGAGGTGCTCGGCGCGATCGACCCGAAGAAGATCGGGGAGACCGCCCAGGACCTGGCGCTGCGCGGTGTCGGCGTGGCCGCGGAGTACGCGGTGCGCGCCAAGGAGACGTACGACAAGGTCGCCGAGCACGGCGAGCAGGCCGTGCGGGCCTGGCGGGGCGAGGTCTCCGAGGAGATCGTCGACATCGCCGTGGCCGTCGAGCCGCAGGCGCAGGCGGATCCCGTGCAGGAGCCGGCGACGGAGCCGGTCGCCGACGAGGAGAAGCCGGCCAAGAAGCCCACCGCGCGCAAGAGCACGGCCAAGAAGGCCGCCGCCGCGCCGGGCGACGCGAGCTGAGGCAGCAGAGCGGTATGAACCACAACGGGCCGGGCACCCTTCAGGCGCCCGGCCCGTTGTGGTTCATGAGGGGGCCCGTGCCGGTAGCGTGGAGTCAGGCGGCATCGGAAGTGCGCAGCGCAAGCAGGAGAAGGCGGTCGAAGCGATGTTGATGGACGAGTTCGATCAAGGCGTGATCCCGATGCTCGGGCTCGCCATGCTGGTGCTCGCCGTCGTGGCCTTCGTGTTCGCGCTGCTGGCGCGCGAGGACGCGTACCGGGCGGCCGACAAGCAGACCAAGACCTTCTGGCTGGTCATCCTCGGCATCACGGTCCTCGTGGACTTCTTCCTGGGGATGCTGTTCCTGCAGATCGCGGGCCTGGTCGCCACCATCGTGTTCTTCGTCGACGTACGCCCGGCCCTCAAGCAGGTCTCGGGCGGCGGCGGCCGACGCGGCGGCAGCAGCAGCGACGGGCCGTACGGGCCCTACAACGGCGGGCGGTAGCGCCGGGCGATAGCCGGTCCCCCGTCAGCCCTCCGCGCGGGAGAGCAGGACCACGGCCACGTCGTCGGTGAGCTCGCCGCCGTTGAGGCGGCGGGCCTCGGTGACGGAGGCCTCCAGCAGGGCCTCACCGCTCAGACCGCGGTCCAGGTGGCGGTTGATCATCTCCACCATGCCGTCCTGGCCCAGGCGCTCCTTGCCCTCGCCGATCCGGCCCTCGATCAGGCCGTCGGTGTAGAGCATCAGGCTCCAGGTGCCGCCGAGCTCGACCTGGCGGCGGGGCCAGCGGGCCCGGGGCAGCAGGCCGAGCGCGGGCCCGCTGTTCTCGTACGGCAGGAGCCGCGCGGGGCGGCCCGGCCGGGAGATCAGCGGGGCCGGATGCCCGGCGAGGCACAGGCCCGCGCGGCGGCCGTCCGGGGCGATGTCGACCGTGCAGAGGGTGGCGAAGATCTCGTCGCCCGGGCGCTCGACCTCCAGGACCTCCTGGAGGGTGGCGAGCAGGTCGTCACCGCACAGGCCGGCCAGGGTCAGGGCGCGCCAGGCGATGCGGAGCTCGACGCCGAGGGCGGCCTCGTCGGGGCCGTGGCCGCAGACGTCGCCGATCATGGCGTGGACGGTGCCGTCGGGGGTGCGGACGGTGTCGTAGAAGTCGCCGCCGAGGAGGGCGCGGCTGCGGCCGGGGCGGTAGCGGGCCGCGAAGCGGAGGTCGGATCCCTCCAGCAGCGGGGTGGGGAGCAGACCGCGTTCCAGGCGGGCGTTCTCCTGGGCGCGCAGTTTCGATTCTGCAAGCTTGTACTGGGCGATGTCGGCCCGTTTTCTCTCCACCGCGTAGCGGATGGCGCGGCTCAGCAGCCTGCCGTCCAGCTCGTCCCGGAAGAGGTAGTCCTGGGCGCCGACCCTGACGGCCTCGGCGGCGCGCTCGACGTCGTCCTCGCCGGTGAGGACGAGGACGGCGTGGCGGGGGGCGATGCGCAGCACCTGGCGGAGGGCGGCCAGCCGGTCCACGGCGGTGGTCGTGCCGGTGCCGTTGGCGGTGGCCGCGGCTCCCGGGGTACGGGCGCTGGTGTCCGGGAGGGCCAGGTCCAGGAGGATGCAGTGCACGTCGGGCGTGAGCAGCCGCTCGGCCTCGGTGAGGTTGCGGGCGGTGCGGAGCCGGATGCGGTGGCCGTCGGCGTCGAGGATCTCGGGGACGGTGAGGCCGCCGGCGGGGTCGTCCTCGATGACGAGGAGGGTCAGCGGGGTCGCCTGCGGGGTCGCCTGCGCGACGTCGGTGGCGGCGGGTGCGGCAGGTGCGGCAACAAGCGCTGCCACGCCGTGCAGAACGGCCTGACCGCTCTCCGTGGCCGGGGTGTCCCTCTGCCGCGGTACGGGTACGGGCATCGTCTCCGGTTCCTTCCCTCCCCCCGAGGGTGCAGCTCGTCCGCCAGACCCTAGCTGCCGGGCCGGGCAAGCGGAATGCCGCTGTGAGTCAGGGCCTCCGGCATATGCCGTTATCGCGGGGGAAATTCGGCCTCACTGGATGACAAACGTCACGGCGGGGCCGTGTTCCGTCCCGCCTACCGAGACGTACGGCCCGGCCAGATGGTTGCCTCGGGCAGCCCATCCCGCGCCTCAAACGCCGGCGGGCTGAAATCCAGCCCTGCCGGCGTTTGAGGCGCGGGGTCTGGGGCGGAGCCCCAGCAGCGGCGCGGCAGCACCATACCCCCGCGGCCGCGCCACACCCGTACGCCGAGCAACCCCGCAGGGGCTACGCGTCGGGGCGGACCACCGCCTTGATCGGCATCGAGCCCGCGCCCGCCATCGTCACGTTCCGGCCGGGCCGCGGGGCGTGGACCATCGCGCCGTCGCCGACGTACATCCCGACGTGGGTCGCGTCGTCGAAGTAGATGATCAGGTCGCCGGGGCGCATGTCCTTGAGCGCGACCTTCGGCAGCAGCCGCAGCTGCTCCTGCGAGGTGCGCGGGATGCCCTTGCCCGCCGCCCGCCAGGCCTGGGAGGTCAGCCCGGAGCAGTCGTACGAGCCCGGGCCCTCGGCGCCCCACACGTACGGCTTGCCTATCTGGGCGGTGGCGAACTGCACGGCGCGCTTTCCAGCCTCCGAAGCGGTGCCGCTGACTTCCTTCATCGCGCCCGTCGACAGCCACGCCTTCTGCGCCTGGTACTGGGCTTCCTGCTCCAGCTGGATCAGCCGGGCCTTCTCCTCGGCCTGGAGCTTGCTCTCCAGCTCCTCCGCCGCCTTGATCTTCTGCTCGACCTGCTTCTTGGAGTCCTCCTGCTTGATCCGGTTGGCCTCCAGCGTCGCCCAGCGCGTACTCGCCTCCTGCGCGTACTGCTGCAAGTCGGTCTGGGTCCGGTTCAGTTCGGAGAGCAGGTCGGAGGTGGCCTTCTCGCCCTGGCGCAGCCGGTCCGCCCCGTCGAGGAACTGGCTCGGGCTGTCGCTCAGCGCCAGCTGCGCGCCCGGGGGCAGCCCGCCCGAGCGGTACTGGGCGCGGGCGGCGGCGCCCGCGCGGCTCTTCAGGGTGGTGATCCGCTCCTGGCCGGCGACGACCTGCTTGGCGATCTCGACGATCTTGTCCGACTGGGCCTTGGCCTCGGCTTCGGCGAGGTTGTAGGCGTCGGTGGCGGTGCCCGCCTGCCGGTAGAGCTCCTCGATCTCCTTGCGGACCTGCTCCAGGGACTTGACGCCGGGCTCGGGCAGCGGAGTCGCATACGCCGTGCCCGCCGCAAGACCCGGCGCACTCAGCACCGCCAGCGCGCACAGCAGCACGAGAGAGCTTGCGCCTCGACGTCGCCTTACGGCCCCCATGGTTCCCCCAGGCACCCGAGTCAGACCTGGTATCAGATCTGACTATTCATCAGTAACTTTCCACTGCCTTCGGGATGGTGCCACGACTCGATGAAATCCAACAGCCTTGTGGATGGCTGTCCGATCTTGTCCGCCCCAACGGAGGCCTGTCCGCGACAAAACGGACACCCGCACCTCACTCCCGACGGCTCAACGGGCCGCACGCACCCCCGGTTCCCCGCCACGCCGCATTCACCCCAGCGGGCGCAATGCCTCCCAGCGGACCGTCAGTTCCCCCTGCCGCCACCGCCCCGGCCCGTCCGCCAGCGGCCAGTCGCCGGACAGCGCCCGCGCCGTGCGGATCCAGCGCTGCCGCGCCCCGTACGAGGCGTACGGAGCCGCCGCCGCCCACGCCCGGTCGAAGTCCCGCAGGAACGCGTGCACCGGCTCGCCCGGCACGTTCCGGTGGATCAGCGCCTTGGGCAGCCGCTCCGCCAGGTCCGAGGGGCGCTCCAGGGAGCCCAGCCGGGTCGCGAACGTCACCGTGCGCGCCCCCTCCGGGCCCAGCGCCACCCACACGTGCCGCCGCCCGATCTCGTCGCAGGTCCCCTCCACCAGCAGCCCGTCCGGGGCCAGCCGCGCACACAGCCGCGCCCAGACCTCCGCGACCTGCTCCTCGTCGTACTGGCGCAGCACGTTCGCCGCACGGATCAGCGACGGGCGCACCCCGCCGTCCAGGGGCACCTCGAAGCCGCCGTGCCGGAAGCTCAGCCCCTCCCGCTCGTACGGCTTCGCCCCGGCGACCCGCGCCGGCTCGATCTCGATGCCGACCACCCGTACCCGCGGCGCCGCCTCGCGCAGCCGCGTCAGCAGCTCGACCGCGGTCCAGGGGGCCGCCCCGTAGCCGAGGTCCACCGCGACCGGCGCCTGCGCGCGCCGCAGCGCGGCCCCGTGCGTGGCCGCGATCCAGCGGTCCATCCGGCGCAACCGGTTCGGATTCGTCGTCCCGCGCGTCACCGAGCCCACCGGGCGGCCAGAGGCGCGGCCGGGCGCGCGGCCGGGGGGCGGGGTGGTGCGGGAGGTCATGAGCCGAGGGTATGCGGAGGGCCCGCACGGCAGGAAAATCCGGCCGCACCCCGGCCGCGCCCCTAGAGGTACGAGGCGATCCCCCGAGGAATCGCCGGGAAACCGTCAGGAAAATCGCTGACCCCGGAATGCGGGGGACCGCCATCCGGGTTGCACTCCTTGCAGGGCGCCTTCCGTGCCCCCGCCGTCATGCCGTCCGAGCGTCGCGCGCGCGGCCGTCCTAGCCGAGAGGAACCGCTCCCTTGAGCCAGTACGTGTCCCGCCTCAGCGGCCGCCTCGCCGCCGCCCGCGCCACCCGCCACGAGCCGCCGCGGCTGCGCCTGCCGGCCGTCGGCCACCACCGCAAGCCGCGCCGCGTCGCCATGCTCAGCGTGCACACCTCCCCGCTGCACCAGCCGGGCACCGGCGACGCCGGCGGGATGAACGTCTACATCGTGGAGCTGGCCAAGCGCCTCGCCGCGATCAACATCGAGGTCGAGATCTTCACCCGGGCCACCACCGGCGGGCTGCCGCCCGTGGTCGAGCTGGCTCCGGGGGTCCTCGTACGGCACGTGGACGCGGGCCCGTACGAAGGCCTCGCCAAGGAGGAGCTCCCGGCCCAGCTGTGCGCCTTCACCCACGGCGTGATGCAGGCCTGGGCCGGCCACCGCCCCGGCTACTACGACCTCGTCCACTCCCACTACTGGCTCTCCGGCCACGTGGGCTGGCTCGCCGCCGAACGCTGGGGCGTGCCGCTCGTCCACGCCATGCACACCATGGCCAAGGTCAAGAACGCGGCGCTGGCCGAGGGCGACACACCCGAACCCGCCGCCCGCGTCATCGGCGAGACCCAGATCGTGTCCGCCGCCGACCGGCTCATCGCGAACACCGCCGAAGAGGCCGACGAGCTCGTCCGGCACTACGAGGCCGACCCCGGCAAGGTCGCCGTCGTCCACCCCGGCGTGAACCTCGACCGCTTCACGGTGGGGGACGGCCGGGCCGCCGCCCGCGCCCGCCTCGGCCTGCCACAGGACGCCGTCATCCCGCTCTTCGCCGGGCGGATCCAGCCGCTGAAGGCCCCGGACATCCTGCTGCGCGCCGTCGCCGTCATGGTCGACCAGGACCCCTCGCTACGCCGGCGCCTCTTCGTGCCCGTCGTCGGCGGCCCCAGCGGCAGCGGCCTCGCCAAGCCGGAGGGCCTGCAGAAGCTCGCCGCGAAGCTGGGCGTCACCGAGCTCGTGCACTTCCACCCGCCGGTCGCGCAGGACGGGCTCGCGGACTGGTTCCGGGCGGCGTCCGTGCTGGTCATGCCCTCGTACAGCGAGTCCTTCGGGCTCGTCGCGATAGAGGCCCAGGCCGCCGGTACGCCGGTGCTCGCCGCCCAGGTCGGGGGGCTGCCCGTCGCGGTCAACGACGGGGTCACGGGGATCCTCGTACCGGGGCACGACCCCGTGGACTACGCGCGCGAGCTGCGCCGCTTCGTGGACGAGCCCGGGCTCGCGGACCGGATGGGCGCCCAGGCCGCGCGGCACGCGCAGTTCTTCGGCTGGGACACCGCGGCGAGCGGCACGGCCGACGTCTACACGGCGGCCATGCACGATCATCGCCGTCGCGTACGCTCCCACCATGGCTGACGCTGACACCGCCGAGATCGCCGAGACCATCGAAAGCGCCCTCGACGGCGCCGAACTGAGCTGGGAGAGCCCCGAGCCGGGCTCCTACGTCGTCCAGCTCCCCGGCACCCGCAAGCTGAGCACCACCTGCTCGCTGCGGGTCGGCCGGCATTCACTGTCGGTCAACGCCTTCGTGATCCGGCACCCCGACGAGAACGAGGCGGGCGTCCACCGCTGGCTGCTGGAGCGCAACCTCAAGCTGTACGGGATGGCGTACGCGGTGGACCGCCTCGGAGACGTCTACCTGACGGCCAGGCTGCCGCTGTCGGTCGTCAGCCCCGAGGAGCTGGACCGGCTGCTCGGCACGGTGCTGGAGGCGGCGGACGGTTCCTTCAACACCCTGCTGGAACTGGGCTTCGCGAGCGCGATCCGCCGCGAGTACGAATGGCGCGTCTCCCGCGGCGAACCGACCTACAACCTGGA
The DNA here is from genome assembly GCF_055571215.1 of Streptomyces sp. NPDC030995. Lineage (NCBI taxonomy): Bacteria > Bacillati > Actinomycetota > Actinomycetes > Kitasatosporales > Streptomycetaceae > Streptomyces > Streptomyces sp. NPDC030995. The sequence goes on along the minus strand of NZ_JBVIFS010000036.1, from coordinate 53,570 downwards.
CGCCTTCAAGCACCTGACGCAGCCGTCGTAGTTTCAGTGTCCCCGGCAGCCGGGAGCGGTGTGGACGCCGGGGTGGTCTCCGGGCCCACACCCTCCGGGAGGTTCCGCATCAGGATCCAGTAGCCGACGCCCGCCGCCGTGCCCAGGACTGCGGTCGTGCCCCACAGCCAGCCCGCGCCGAAGTGGTCGATGACCGCGCCGGCCAGCAGGGGGGCCACCAGGGAGGCCACCGCCCACGACATCGTGTACATGCCCTGGTAGCGGCCGCGCCCGTGCAGCGGGGAGAGGCGGGCGACCAGGCCCATCTGGGTCGGCGAGTTGATGATCTCGGCCAGGGTCCAGACGCAGACGGTCAGGGCGAGGATCCCGATCGAGCCGCCGAAGGCCGTGAGCCCGAATCCGTACCCCGCGAGCAGCGCCGAGACGACCAGTAGCTTCTGCGGGTCGCGGTGCTCGATGAACCGGGTGACCGGGATCTGGAGCAGCACGATCAGGATCCCGTTCACGGCGATGACCAGGCCGTAGTCGCCGGTGGAGAAGCCCGCGGAGCCCATCGCCAGCGGGAGCCCGAACGATCCCTGCATGAAGATCAGCGAGATCAGGAACGACAGCCCGACCACACCCATGTAGCGCCCGTCGCGCAGCACGGTGCCCAGGCTGATCTCCGCTTCGGCGGCCAACTGCGCCGCGTCGCCCTTCTCGGGCCGGGACTCGGGCAGCTTCACGTACACGAGCACCGCGCAGACCAGCGTCAGCGCGGCCTCGCCCAGGAATCCGGCGAGGTAGCTGTGCTGGGCCACGAACCCGGCGACCGTCGCCGAGACGGCGAAGCCGAGGTTGATCGCCCAGTAGTTGAGGGCGAAGGCCCGGACCCGGTCCTCGGGGCGGACGATGTCCGCCATCATCGCCTGGACCGCGGGCCGCGAGGCGTTCGAGGTCATGCCGACCAGCAGCGCGACCGACGCGATCGCCGCAGGATGTTCCATGAAGCCCAGCAGCGCGACGGAGAACGCGGTCGAGGCCTGCGCGGCCATCAGCGTGGGCCGGCGCCCGAGCCGGTCGGTCATCACCCCGGCCGCCAGTGAGGAGATCACGCCGCCGAGTCCGTGGAGGGCGACCACGAGGCCTGCGAAGGAGGCCGAGTAGCCCCGGTCCACGGTCAGGTACAAGGTCATGAAGGTGGCGACGAAGGCCCCGAGCCGGTTGACGAGCGTGCTCGTCCACAGCCACCAGAACTCGCGGGGCAGTCCCGACACGCTCTCCTGGGCAGCCCGTCTCAGACTCGCAACGGACATAAGGAATCCCCCCGGAGGTGTAAGCGTCACTTGACCTCCACGCACATTACGAGTGGCGGTCTCCCCGCGCCAGTCAATTGACGCGCGCCGTCAATCGGCGGGACGGGTCCCCGGCGCCCCCACACCGCGCGCGAGCGCGCCCGCACGTCCATTAGGCTCGTACGCATGGCCGACGCACCGTACAAGCTGATCCTCCTCCGCCACGGCGAGAGCGACTGGAACGCGAAGAACCTGTTCACCGGCTGGGTGGACGTCAACCTCACCGAGAAGGGCGAGAAGGAGGCGGTCCGCGGCGGTGAGCTGCTGAAGGACGCCGGCCTGCTGCCCGACGTTCTGCACACGTCCCTCCAGAAGCGCGCCATCCGCACGGCGCAGCTCGCGCTGGAGGCCGCCGACCGCCACTGGATCCCGGTGCACCGCTCCTGGCGCCTGAACGAGCGCCACTACGGCGCCCTCCAGGGCAAGGACAAGGCCCAGACCCTCGCCGAGTTCGGCGAGGAGCAGTTCATGCTGTGGCGCCGCTCCTACGACACCCCGCCGCCGGTCCTCGAGGACGGCACGGAGTTCTCGCAGTCCGAGGACCCGCGCTACGCGTCGATCCCGAACGAGCTGCGTCCGCGCACCGAGTGCCTCAAGGACGTCGTCGAGCGCATGCTGCCGTACTGGTACGACGGCATCGTCCCGGACCTGCTGGCGGGCCGCACGGTCCTGGTCGCCGCGCACGGCAACTCCCTGCGCGGTCTGGTCAAGCACCTGGACGGCATCTCCGACGCCGACATCACGGGCCTGAACATCCCGACCGGCATCCCGCTCGTCTACGAGCTGGACGCCGACTTCAAGCCCCTGAACCCGGGCGGCACCTACCTCGACCCGGACGCGGCGGCGGCCGCCATCGAGGCCGTCAAGAACCAGGGCAAGAAGAAGTAAGAAGAGCGATCAAGCCCCTGACCTGCGCGCATGGCGCAGGTCAGGGGCTTTGGTTTGTCGCTCACCGAAGCCGGCCGTCACGAGTGCTGCGCTTGACGACAGCCCGGCGCGGGGGCTGCACTGGATTCAGGGACGCTGCGGCGACTCCGTTCTAGGGAGAGCAGCGATGACAACCATGGAAACGTTCAACCTTCTGCAGCCGTACAAGATCGCCGAGGAGACGTTCGTCATCCCGTGGGCCCTCGAGGCCCCGCCGGTCGGCCACTTCCCGATGAACTCGATGGTGATCCGGGGAGCCGAACCGGTCCTCGTGGACACCGGGGCGCCCGCAGTGCGCGCCCAGTGGCTGGAGGCGGCCTGGTCCGTCGTGGATCCCCTGGACGTACGGTGGATCTTCCTCACCCACGACGACCGCGACCACGCCGGCAACCTCCTGGCGGTCCTCGCCGCATGCCCGAACGCGACCCTGCTGACGACATGGTTCTCCATCGGCCGCATGGCCGAGGAGTGGGAGACCCCCATCAATCGGTGCCGCTTCATGACCGACGGCGACACGATCGACGCGGGCGACCGCACCCTGTTCGCCAAACGACCGCCCCTGTACGACAACCCCACCACCCGCGCCCTCTTCGACCCGAAGACCAACGTCTTGTGGGCCGTCGACACCTTCGCCACGAACGTGCCGACCCCCATGCCCGAAACGGCAGCGCTGTCGCCGGACGAGTTCCGTGACGGCCAGTTCTTCGGCGGAAGGCTGGTCTCCCCCTGGGTCGCGCTGCTGGACGCCCAAAAGTTCGGGACGGTCGTCTCCGACTTCCAGCACCTGAACGCCGAGGTCATCGCCGGCTGCCACTGCCCGGTCCTCCGCGGCTCCCACATCCCCGAGGCCTACGACCTCCTGCGCCAGCTCCCCGAGATCCCACCGTGGACCGAGTTCACCCAGGCCGACCTGGACCAGTGGATGGCGGTTGCCGAGAGCTCGGTTCCGCCGGAGCAGCCACGGCCGTCGGGGACGTGAGGGGCGCTGCCGCGCGGCCAGACCCAGGGCAAAAAGTAACACCTACGCACGAAACGGCCCCCTACCTGCGGTTTTCCCGCCGGTAGGGGGCTTTTCGTCGTCTGCCTACAGGCCCGCTGCGTGCAGTCAAGTCCCGTTTTTCAGTGGCGTGACGGGAAGGGTGCCACCCCGCCTACTGGAGGTGTGGTCACGCCGGAACGACAGCGGGACCAGACAGGAGAACGGACACAACTTTCAAGGAGCAGTCATGTCGTACGACCTTCGCACCCCGGCCACCTTCCAGTCGAAGCGGCGGATCGCGCGCTTCGGGATGGCCCTGACCTCGGCCGCCTTCATCTCGGGAGTCATCGCGCTGCCGGCATCCGCGGCGACCGCGCCCTCGACCCAGCCCTCGGTCATGAGCATCCGCACCGACGACAACCCGAACCGCCTGGACACATGCAAGCCGGGCTACGTCTGGCGTGACAGCTATGACGGCGACGCCCTGTGCGTCACGCCGGCGGAACGCCAGCGGGTCCACGACCAGAACCCCAACCGTCAGCCGGGCGGGGGCGACTCGGGGCCGAGTACGTGCAAGCCGGGCTATGTCTGGCGGGACAAGTGGGACGGGGACGCGCTGTGCGTCACGCCGGAAGAGCGCCAGCGGGTCCACGACCAGAACCCGAACCGGCAGCCCGGTGGCGGAGACTCGGGGCCGAGTACGTGCAAGCCGGGCTATGTCTGGCGGGACAAGTGGGACGGGGACGCGCTGTGCGTCACGCCCGAAGAACGCCAGGCCGCCAAGGGCGGGTAGGGCTGGTCGGCCGAGGCCCTCTGCCCGCGGTGCTCCCGCGGGCAGGGGGCCTTTGCCGGCCCGGGGCCGTCAGGCCGCGCGCTCGGGGGCGGTCGACTGCCACTTGCGGCCGATCGAGCGGAGCAGCGCCGGGTACACGCCCAGGTAGCGGAAGGGCTTGATGCCCGCCATGTAGACGGCGCCGAGCAGCCCGTTGGGCTTGACCAGGGCGGTCATCTGGCCGCGGTAACCGCCGGGCGCGGTGGGGTCCGGGACCCAGCCGATGTGCATCAGCATCTGCACTGTGCGGTTGGCGCTCTCGGCCACCCACTCGTCGTGGGTCTGGTAGACGGAGGTGAACGGAACCGCCTTGAGGTCGGGCCCGCGCAGTCCCTCCCGCAGGTCCGCCGGCAGCCGGTCGCGCAGGGTCGGCACCCGGGTGCCGATGCCGGCGTCGGCCTTGTCCCAGCCCAACAGCGCCCCGAGCTTCCAGCGGACCGCGAAGAGCAGTCGCGGGACCGGGGAGGAGACGGCCTCGTCGCCGTCGGCGAACTGCTCCACCAGGTGGGCGAGGTCGTCGGGACCGCCCGGTGTCGGTAGGGCCCACACGTCCTCGACCTGGTAGTCGCCGGCGATCTCGTGGATCCGCCAGGGACGGGAGGTGTGCGCGGTTCTGGGGAGTCTCATGAGCAAGCCCCTATCTATACGATGCCGTATAGATCGAGGCTAGCACTCATCTATACGGCACCGTATAGAGGGGGTTCGCGTAGGAGGGACACACCATGGGAGCCACCCGCACCCCGCGCGGCAAGTGGATCGAGGAGGGGCTGCGGGCACTCGCCGCCGGTGGCCCCGAGGCCGTCCGGATCGAGCCGCTGGCGCAGGCGCTCGGCGTCAGCAAGGGCGGCTTCTACGGGTACTTCGGCAACCGCGGCGCGCTGCTCACCGAGATGCTCGACACCTGGGAACGCGAGGGCACCGAGGGGGTCATCGCACAGGTCGAGAGCGGCGGGGGAGACGCCAGGGCCAAGCTGGAGCGGCTGTTCGCGATCGCCGGGGGCGCCGAGGCGGAGGCGGTCAAGGGCACCGCGGCCGAGCTCGCGATCCGCGAGTGGGCGCGGCGCGACGAGGCCGTCGCCGAGCGGCTGCGCCGCGCCGACAACCGGCGCATGGAGTACCTGCGTTCGCTGTTCCGCGCGATCTGCTCCGACGAGGACGACGTCGAGGTCCGCTGCCTGCTCACCTTCTCGGTGCGGATCGGCGGCTACTTCATCGCCGCCGACCACGGTGGTCGCAGCCGCGCGGAGGTCATGGAGCTGACCACGAAATGGCTGCTCAGGTAGGGGCGTGCGCGCACGCGTCGGGCCCCGGCCGAGGGAAGTCGGACGGGGCCCTTCTCGTGCGTAGCGCCGGCGGTGGCGGTCAGCCGCCGCACTGGCAGGGGGCGCCGGACTGGCAGCCGCAGCCGCAGCCCGAACCGCAGCCGCAGGCCGCGAGCAGCGGGAGCCGAAGGGGCTCCGGCCTCGAAGGCTGCTCCTGCTCCGGGGTGATGGGGACGGGGGAATCGGGCATGGTTCCTCCTCGCAGGCGGCGTACGGGACTTCGCACGACGGACCGCCCTCGCCCCATTCATGCCCAGCGGCACCGGCGCGTCAACGGCGCATTGGGGCTCGGTGCCCGCAGCTGTGGGACGCCTCAGCCGCCGGACGCCCCGGCTTCCGGACCCAGCGGTCAGACGCCCTCGACCTGGGTCGGCTGCTGGAGGTCGTCCGCGTGCTCGCCCGTCACCAGGTAGACCACGCGCTTGGCCACCGACACCGCGTGGTCCGCGAAGCGCTCGTAGTAGCGGCCCAGCAGCGTCACGTCCACCGCCGTCTCGATGCCGTGCTTCCAGCGGTCGTCCATCAGGTGCTGGAACAGCGTGCGGTGCAGCTGGTCCATCTCGTCGTCGTCCTGCTCCAGCTGGAGGGCCAGGTCGACGTCCTTGGTGATGATGACCTCGGCGGCCTTCGCCATCAGGCGCTGCGCCAGCTGCCCCATCTCCAGGATCGTGGCGTGCAGGTCCCGCGGCACGGCCGTGTCCGGGAAGCGCAGCCGGGCCAGCTTCGCCACGTGCTGGGCCAGGTCGCCGCTGCGCTCCAGGTCGGCGCTCATCCGCAGCGAGGTCACGACGATGCGCAGGTCGGTGGCGACGGGCTGCTGGCGGGCCAGCAGCGCGATGGCACGCGCCTCCAGGTCGTGCTGCAGGTCGTCGACCTTCTGGTCGGCGGCGATGACGCTCTCGGCGAGCTTCAGGTCGGCGTCGAGCATGGACGTCGTGGCCCGCCCGATCGCGGAACCGACGAGCCGGGCCATCTCGACCAGGCCTTCTCCGATCGAGTCCAGTTCCTCGTGGTACGCGTCGCGCATGTCTGGTGTCCCTCTCTTGGCCTTGACGTACTGCGGTACTGCCCGGGGGCGGGCCGGGGCGGCCTCTTGCCCCACGTTGACACGTTGAGCCGCAAACGCGTCCGACTCCGGCACCCCAAGTGAATCAACCCCGTCGCCAGGGTGAACTCTGGGCGACGACTGTTCGAGCTGCCACCCGAACGGCTGTGGAAGTGTCGTCGCGCCTGCTTAACCTGGATCCATGGACGTGAACGCGGCGGTCGCCGCAGCTGCAGCGATCGCCGGTCTTTGCACCGGCGTCATCGCCATGCTGGCGTTCCGCTGGAGCGAGCGCGACCAGGCCCGCCCCACCCGGAGCTCCATGCGCCCCGACATCAATGCGGTGCTCCCGCCCGGCGTGGACACCGTCCTCTCCGTGCTCCGCTCCTCCGCCGTCGTACTGGACGAGGGCGACGCGGTGGTCAAGGCCAGCTCGGCGGCGTACGCCCTCGGCCTGGTCCGCGGCGGCAAGCTCGCCGTGGAGCCCATGCTCCACATGGCCCGTGACACCCGCCGCGACGGGGAGATACGCCAGGTCGAGCTTGACCTGCCCCGGCGCGGTACCGGCCGTGGCGAGGCCCTCGCGGTCTCGGCGCGCGTCGCCCCGCTCGGCTCCCGCCTGGTGCTCCTCCTGGTCGAGGACCTCACCGAGGCCCGCCGCATCGAGGCCGTACGCCGCGACTTCGTGGCCAACGTGTCCCACGAGCTGAAGACCCCGGTCGGGGCGATCTCCCTGCTGTCCGAGGCCGTCATGGACGCCGCGGACGACCCCGAGGCGGTCAGCCGCTTCGCCGGCCGCATGCAGATCGAGTCCACCCGGCTCATCAACCTCGTGCAGGAGCTCATCGACCTCTCCCGGGTCCAGAACGACGACCCGCTGGAGGACGCCGAGCCCGTGCGCGTGGACACGCTTGTGGCCGAGGCCATCGACCGCTGCCGCCACACGGCGTCCTCGAAGCAGATCACCATGGCTGCGGGCGGCACCGCCGACCTGCGCGTCTGGGGCAACCGCGGACAGCTCGCGGCCGCCCTCGGAAATCTGGTCGAGAACGCCGTCAACTACAGCCCGGCCCGCACCCGCGTCGGCATCGCCGGGCGCAGGGTGACGGCGCCGGGTGGAGACTTGATCGAGATCGCCGTGACCGACCAGGGCATCGGCATCCCGGAAAAGGACCGCGAGCGCATCTTCGAGCGCTTCTACCGCGTGGACCCGGCCCGCTCCCGAGCCACGGGAGGAACGGGCCTCGGCCTTGCGATCGTGAAGCACGTGGCGGCCTCGCACGGCGGGGAGGTGTCGGTATGGAGCTCGGAGGGTCAAGGTTCCACGTTCACCCTGCGACTCCCCGAGGCAGCCGCAACGTCCCCGGCTGCGGCCCCCCGCACCCACCCGACCCCTGCCTGAACCAGAACCCGCACCAGCCATCCCTGCCCCGGAGGTCCTTCCGTGACAAGAGTGCTCGTCGTCGAGGATGAGGAATCCTTCAGCGACGCCCTGTCCTACATGCTCCGCAAGGAGGGCTTCGAGGTCGCGATCGCCGCGACCGGGCCCGACGGGCTCGACGAGTTCGAGCGCAACGGCGCCGACCTCGTCCTCCTCGACCTCATGCTCCCCGGCCTGCCCGGCACGGAGGTCTGCCGGCAGCTGCGCGGCCGCTCCAACGTCCCCGTGATCATGGTGACCGCCAAGGACAGCGAGATCGACAAGGTCGTCGGGCTGGAGATAGGAGCAGATGACTACGTCACCAAGCCCTTCTCCTCGCGGGAGCTGGTCGCCCGCATCCGCGCGGTCCTGCGCCGCCGCGGCGAGCCGGAAGAGGTCACCCCGGCGGCCCTGGAGGCCGGCCCCGTACGGATGGACGTCGACCGCCATGTGGTCACCGTCGCCGGCGGCAAGGTGGACCTCCCGCTGAAGGAGTTCGACCTGCTGGAGATGCTGCTGCGCAACGCGGGCCGCGTACTGACCCGCATGCAGCTCATCGACCGGGTCTGGGGCGCCGACTACGTCGGTGACACCAAGACCCTGGACGTCCACGTCAAGCGCCTGCGCGCCAAGATCGAGCCGGACCCGGGCGCGCCGCGCTACCTGGTCACGGTCCGCGGCCTGGGCTACAAGTTCGAGCCGTAGGCCGACGGCGGTCCGCGGTCCGGGGCCGGTCGGAGGCCGGCACAGCGTCGCGAAGCCGGTGAGGCCCCCTGGGGCCGCGCCGTGCGAGGGGCGCACGCGGGATGGTGTTCGAGCCGGACCCGGGCGCGCCGCGCTACCTGGTCACGGTCCGCGGCCTGGGCTACAAGTTCGAGCCGTAAGCCGTAGCGGGCCGACAGAAGGCCGTACGGGAAGGGCCCCCAGCCGCTGATGCGGCTGGGGGCCCTTCCCATATGCGTACGGCGCTACGGCGCCACGTGGGTCAGTGGCCCGCGCTGTGCGAGGGAGAACCCGACGGCGCACCGGCGGCGCTGCCCGAGGGGGCCCCGGACGGGCTGCCCGAGGCCGCACCGGTGGCCGCGCCCGACGGGGACGGCGTGCCCGAGGGGCTGCCGGAGCCGGACGGGGTGGGGCCGGCGGCGGGGGCCGCGGACGGGCCGAAGCCCGCGTACATGCCGGAGCCCGGGACCACGAAGGCCTCCAGCTCGACGCCGCCCGTGCTGCTCAGCTGGAAGGTGACCTTCTGCACGTCGCCGTTCTTGGCGGCCTCGGCACCTTCCTCGATCACGGCGGAGGCGTTGCCCTTGCCGCCCAGCACCACGGAGCCGCCGGCCGGCACGGTGATCTTGCCGGTGCCCTCGGCGGCCTTCAGTACGACCTTGCCCTTGCCGCCCGCGAGGGTGATGCCGTCAAGGGTCTGTGCCTTGGCGCCCGAGTTGAAGACCGTCGCCGAAACCGCCGCGGGGCCCTTCTTGTCCTTCTCTCCCTGGGTGATCACCAGCGCGTTCTGGATCTTGATCTCGCCCTTGGTGACGGCGGCGTTGTCCGGCTTGATCTGGAGGGTCTGCGCGTCGTTGCCCGCACCGCATGCGGCCAGCGAGGCGATCGAGAACACGACGGCGGTGGCGGCGAGGGCGCCGCGTCGAAGGCTGCGGCTCACGGCGGCGGCATCTCCTTGGACGAACGGAAGGGGAGGGTGGTCTCCCCCAGCTACCGCTGGGGGTGCCCCCAGGAACGGCCGAGGTAAAGCCGCTCTAAGGGTGTGTCAGCGCGCTTAGGTTACCGAGCCGCCGCCCCGCCCCCGCACCCGACCCTCCGCAGCGCGGCCGTCACCCTGGGAGGCGTCCCGCGATCTTGCATTCCGCGGGCCGTTCGCCTCGCCGATCATGTGCCTCGCGCATATCGTGCGCCGACCACCCCGTGATCAATTTCCGGATTCCCTCGAACACCACTTCGTGATCAATTCGAGGATTGGGCCGGAACCGACTCCGTACGGGCGCCGCCAGTCGAACGGAGTAGTTCGGTTTCCCGACTCCGAAACCGGCAAAACGGGACGTACATCACACTGATGGGGGTGCCGGGCAGGTGTAGCGTGGCCCTTTCGCCCGGTCCGCGCAGCGCCCCCGACCTGCGAATACCCCCTTCCAGGAGCCCTCCGCAGCACGTTCCTGTTGCTGTTGTCAAGCCCCGAGATGTGCCCTGACCTGCGAAAACGCCATTCATAACGGTCAGTTCTCGTGTTACCCTGGATAGCCACGGAAGGGGTACCTGTCACATGACGTTCAAGGTTGGCGACACCGTGGTCTATCCCCATCACGGGGCCGCGCTGATCGAGGCCATTGAGACTCGCCAGATCAAAGGCGTGGACAAGACCTACTTGGTGCTCAAGGTCGCCCAGGGCGACCTGACGGTTCGTGTGCCTGCGGACAATGCGGAGTTCGTCGGCGTTCGCGACGTAGTCGGCCAGGACGGGCTGGACCGGGTCTTCGAGGTGCTCCGCGCACCGTATGCAGAAGAGCCGACGAACTGGTCCCGGCGCTACAAGGCAAATCTGGAAAAGCTCGCTTCTGGCGATGTCATCAAGGTCGCCGAAGTGGTGCGTGACCTGTGGCGTCGTGAGCGTGAGCGCGGGCTTTCCGCGGGTGAGAAGCGCATGCTCGCGAAGGCGCGCCAGATCCTGGTGAGCGAGCTCGCGCTCGCTGAAAACACGAACGAGGACAAGGCCGAGGCCCTCCTCGACGAGGTTCTCGCGTCCTGACGCGAGGCCCCGTACACAGTTGTGCCGCGGTGCCCGATGACAAGGTCTCTCCTCCACGAGAGGCCTGTTGCCGGGCGCTGCGGCATGTCTGTACCCATACCTTTGATCTACTTCTTTGATCACGCCATCCCCATGGCGTGATTGGCGTGCCGGGTCCGGGCAGCCTGTTCGACCGGTCGTCACGGAAGGGGCGAGGGCGTCGCACCCGGCACCCTTCAGGCCATACCCATGTCGGCCGAAGTCACAAACCTGGCTCGGAGCTACTGATGTCTGACGCAACGCCCACCCACCGGACCGCCGCGGTGATCCCGGCCGCCGGCCGCGGGGTACGCCTGGGCCCCGGCGCCCCCAAGGCCCTGCGGGCCCTCGGTGGCACCCCGATGCTCGTCCACGCCGTCCGCGCGATGGCCCGCTCCCGCGCGGTCTCCCTGGTCGTGGTCGTCGCCCCGCCCGCCGAAACCGCCGAGGTGCGCCTGCTGCTGGGCGAGCACGCGCTGCCCGAGAGGACCGAGGTCCTCGTCGTCCCCGGCGGGGACACCCGCCAGGAGTCCGTACGCGCCGGCCTGGACGCGCTGCCGCAGGACGTCACCTCCGTGCTCATCCACGACGCGGCCCGCCCGCTCGTCCCCGTGGACACCGTGGACTCGGTCGTCGAAGCGGTACGCGACGGAGCCGCCGCCGTGGTGCCCGCGCTGCCGCTGGCCGACACCGTCAAGGAGGTCGAGCCCGGCAAGCCAGGCGAGCCCGAGCCGGTCGTCGCCACGCCCGAGCGGGCCCGGCTGCGCGCCGTGCAGACCCCGCAGGGCTTCGACCTGGCCACCCTCCTGCGGGCGCACGCCGAGATCGCCGTCGACGGCGAGGGCGCGACCGACGACGCCGGAATGGTGGAACGCCTCGGCGTTCCCGTCGTCGTGATCCCGGGACACGAAGAGGCCTTCAAGGTCACCCGCCCGCTCGACCTGGTCCTCGCCGAGGCCGTACTCGCCCGCAGGAGGGCCACCGATGCCTACTAGTCCGCTGATCCCGCTCGTCGGCATCGGAACCGACGTGCACGCCTTCGAGGCCGGCCGTGAGCTGTGGTGCGCCGGGCTGCTGTGGGAGGGTGAGGACGGCCTCGCCGGACACTCCGACGGCGACGTCGCCGCGCACGCCGCCTGCGACGCCCTCTTCTCCGCCGCCGGGGTCGGTGACCTCGGCGCGCACTTCGGCACCTCCCGCCCCGAGTGGTCCGGCGCCGCCGGCGTCACCCTCCTGGCGGAGGCCGCCCGTATCGTCCGCGCCGAGGGCTTCGAGATCGGCAACATCGCCATCCAGGTGATCGGCGTACGCCCGAAGATCGGCAAGCGGCGCGAAGAGGCGCAGAAGGCGCTCGCGGCCGCCGCGGGCGCCCCCGTCTCCGTGTCCGGCACCACCACCGACGGACTCGGCCTCACCGGCCGCGCCGAAGGCCTCGCCGCCATCGCCACGGCCCTCGTCTACCGGACGAACCGGGCCTGAATACCCCCGGCGACAGCACATCTTCGGCAACAAAGGGGCCCCGCGGCCCCAAAGGGTCGCGGGGCACTGCTATACGCGCACTACCCTGGATGCCGTGACTATTCGCCTGTACGACACCAGCGCCCGGCAGATCCGTGACTTCGCCCCGCTCACCGCGGGCTGTGTCTCGATCTACCTCTGTGGCGCCACGGTGCAGGCGGCCCCGCACATCGGGCACATCCGGTCGGGCCTCAACTTCGACATGATGCGCCGCTGGTTCGAGTACCGGGGCTACGAGGTCACCTTCATCCGCAACGTCACGGACATCGACGACAAGATCATCGCGAAGTCCGGCGAGCAGCGCCGCCCGTGGTGGTCCATCGGCTACGAGAACGAGCGGGCCTTCAACGACGGCTACGCCGCGCTCGGCTGCCTCCCGCCCACCTACGAGCCCCGCGCCACCGGCCACGTCACCGAGATGGTCGAGATGATGCGCGGCCTCATCGAGCGCGGCCACGCCTACGAGTCCGAGGGCAACGTCTACTTCGACGTGAAGTCCTTCCCCGGCTACCTCTCGCTCTCCCGCCAGGAGCTCGACAACATCCGCCAGCCGGAGAGCACCGGCGAGACCGGCAAGCGCGACGCCCGCGACTTCGCCATGTGGAAGTCCGTCAAGCCCGGCGAGCCCTCCTGGGAGACCCCGTGGGGCCGCGGCCGTCCCGGCTGGCACCTGGAGTGCTCCGCCATGGCGCACAAGTACCTCGGCGAGGCCTTCGACATCCACGGCGGCGGCCTCGACCTGATCTTCCCGCACCACGAGAACGAGATCGCCCAGGCCAAGGCCTTCGGCGACGCGTTCGCGAGCTACTGGGTCCACAACGCCTGGGTCACCATGTCCGGCGAGAAGATGTCCAAGTCGCTGGGCAACTCGGTGCTCGTCTCCGAGATGGTCCAGAAGTGGCGTCCGATCGTCCTGCGCTACTACCTCGGCACCCCGCACTACCGGTCGATGATCGAGTACAGCGAGGAAGCGCTGCGCGAGGCCGAGTCGGCCTTCGCCCGGATCGAGGGCTTCTACCAGCGCGTCATCGAGAAGGCCGGCAAGCCCGTCGAGCCCGCCGCCGAGGTCCCGCCCGCCTTCGCCGAGGCCATGGACGACGACCTCGGGGTCCCGCAGGCGCTCGCCATCGTCCACACCACCGTCCGCCAGGGCAACAGCGCGCTCGCCGCCGACGACAAGGACGCGGCCATCGCGCGCCTGTCCGAGGTGCGGGCCATGCTGGGCGTCCTCGGCCTCGACCCGCTCGACCCCCACTGGGCCGGCGAAAACGGAGCCGACCGGGGCGAAGACCTGCACGGCGCGGTCGACACCCTCGTACGCCTCGTCCTGGAACAGCGCGAGTCCGCCCGGGCCCGCAAGGACTGGGCGACCGCCGACGCCATCCGCGACCAGCTCCAGCAGTCCGGGCTGGTCATCGAGGACAGCCCGACGGGACCGCGCTGGACGCTCGGCCCCCGCTGAGCCCGGTAGCTGAGCTTGGTGTGCTGCCCGGCGCTCCGGGCCGCACACTCTTCATACGTACATATCGCAGCATCAAAGAAAACAGGTAGAAGTCATGGCCGGGAACAGCCAGCGCAGGAACCGCCGCACGTCCAACAAGAAGGGCGCGACGGTCGGCAGCGGTGGCCAGCGGCGCAAGGGCCTGGAGGGCAAGGGCCCCACGCCCAAGGCCGAGGACCGCAAGAAGCACAAGGCGAACCGCATCAGCAACGCCATCGCGCGCCAGGCCGCCAAGCGCCGCCCGGCCCCCCGCCGAGGCGGCCCCAAGGGCACCAGCGAGATGGTCGTCGGCCGCAACCCGGTCTTCGAGGCGCTGCGCGACGGGGTCCCGGCCACCACGCTCTACGTCCAGCAGTTCATCGACAACGACGAGCGCGTGCGCGAGGCCCTCCAGCTCGCGGCCGAGCGCGGCAACATCAACCTGATGGAAGCCCCGCGCCCCGAGCTCGACCGCATGACCAACGGGCTCAACCACCAGGGTCTGGTCCTCCAGGTCCCGCCGTACGAGTACGCGCACCCCGAGGACCTCACCGCGGCCGCCTACGACGGCGGCGAGGACCCGCTGATCGTCGCCCTCGACGGCGTCACCGACCCGCGCAACCTCGGCGCGATCGTCCGCTCCGTCTCCGCCTTCGGCGGCCACGGCGTGGTCATCCCCGAGCGCCGCGCCGCCGGCATGACCGCCGGCGCCTGGAAGACCTCGGCCGGCACCGCCGCCCGTACCCCGGTCTCCCGCGTCACCAACCTGACCCGCGCCCTCCAGGACTACAAGAAGGCCGGCATCACCATCGTCGGCCTCGCCGCCGAGGGCACGCACACGGTGAGCGACCTGGACGCGCTCGGCGGCCCGGTCGTCATCGTCGTCGGCTCCGAGGGCAAGGGCCTCGGCCGCCTCGTCGGCGAGAACTGCGACTACCTCGTGCGCATTCCGATGCCGGGCGGCGCCGAGTCCCTCAACGCCGGTGTCGCCGCGGGCGTCGTGCTCTACGAGGCGGCCCGCCGCCGCGCGGACCGCGGACGCGTCTGATCCGTGGCCCCTTGATCCACTTGGCTCACGGAAAGTGACCCGTGAGCGTGTCACCCCGCCCGTTTCGGGCGGGGTGGCTTGATCTTGACGGGTCTCGGACACATCCCTGCCGTCAAGGCAGTGTCCTAAACACTGATCACTCGGTTAGATGAGTGTGGACACCAGAACGTCAGGGTTCGACGACCAGCCCGCGCTGAGCATGGTCAAGGTGCCGTGCGATCCCGCACAGGTCATCGTCAACCACGCCAGCTTCCGCGTGCGGCTCGCACCGAGCCCGAGCGCGCGTTCCAAGCCCGCGAGAGCCCCCGGCCGCGCGCCCGTCCTCGGCGGTGCCGTGGTCGCCGCCGCAGGGGCCGGCCGCCGCCGGGCCCCCGTCGTCTGGAGCGGCAAGTCCGACGCCGGGGACGCCGCGGCCATGGGCGGACTCCTCCAGGCGGTACGCGAGGCGGGGCGCGGCCTCGACGAGTACGACGGCGGCGGCGCCACCCAGGTCATCCCGCGCATCGACCTGGCCCACGACCTCGCCGACAACACCCTCGCCACGCCGACCGTCATCGGCCAGCGCAGCTACGGCGACCCCGCCGAAACCCGCCCGCTGGCCGCCGTACGGGACTTTCCCCACGGGGGCCCGCCCGGCTCCGGGGCGGGCTCCGGGCCCGGGGCCGACTCCCGGCGGGCCGGCAACGACACCCGCGGCCAGGCCTCGTACTACCCCGGCCGCCGCATGAACCTCGGCGTCGTGCTCCTCCCGCTGCGCGTCTTCCTCGGCTTCATCTCCATCTACGCCGGCATGGGCAAGCTGTGCGACCCCGTCTACTTCGACGGCGGCGAACGCGGCTCCATGGTCACCTGGCTGCGCACCCTCCACCCCTGGGCGCTCGCCGAACCGTTGCGCGACTTCGCGCTCGCGCACCCGGTCGGCGCGGGCCTCAGCGTGGCCTTCCTCCAGGTCATCGTGGGCGTGCTGACCGTCTTCGGCCTGTGGCAGCGGTTCGCCGCCTGCTTCGGGGCGCTGCTCTCCGCCGCGCTGCTGATGACGGTGAGCTGGAAGACCGTCCCCGCCTACGACGCGCCCGACATCATCTACCTCGCCGCCTGGAGCCCGCTGATCATCGCGGGCGCCCCGGTCTACTCCCTCGACGGGCGCCTCGCCGGCGAGGCCTGGCGCACCCTCGGACCCCGCTCCGAGATCTGGCGGCTGCGCCGGCGCGTCCTGCGCCGCGGTGCCGTCATGGCCACCGTCGTCTGCGGGCTCACCCTGCTCGTCGGCTCGCTCCTCGGCGGCGCCGTCCGCTCCACCACCGTCGTCACCGTGCCCGGGCCCGGCGAAGCCCCGAGCAACTACCTGCCCGGCCGCCCGCTGCCGCAGCCCCCGGCCAGGCAGCAGCCCAGCCAGCAGCCCTCCAAGGCCCCGTCCCCCTCGGCCTCCGCCACCGAGCCCTCCGCCAAGTCCGGCAAGGGCGCCTCCAGTGCCCCGTCCCGGGAGACCGCGGGCACCGGCTCCGAGTCGCCCACCGCGACGAAGGGCACCACCAGCAGGCAGACCCCGCGCAGTACCCCGCGGCAGTCCACCTCACCGAAGGCGCCGACCACCTCGGGAAGCACGAGCGGCGGCACCCCGACGAAGCAGCAGCCCGGCCTGGTCGGAGGACTCCTCGGCTGAGGCCGACCGACTGATCGGCCGACACGGCTCGGAAGGAACAGGGGCCCGGCGCGTGCGAGCGTGCCGGGCCCCTCCGCGTGCGCCGGACGCGCGAAGCACCGTACGGCGGTGAGGCCGGGGCGACCTCTCGTACGCCCCTGAGGCCGTCAGGAGCCCGTCTGCGCCGCCAACTCCCGTGCCGCCTCCGCCAGGTCCTTCGCGGTGTCGATCGCCCGCCAGTAGGCCCCCTGTGGCAGCGGGAAGCCCGCCAGCCGCCGCTCGCGCGCCAGCCGCGGGAAGGTCGTCCGCTCGTGGTCGCCGAAATCCGGGAGCAGCGAGGCGAATTCGGGCCCGAACACGTACACCCCGGCATTCACCGGATACGGCGACGGCGGAGCCTCGATGAAGTCCAGCACCTGCCCGAACTCGTTCGTCTCCACCACCCCCCACGGAATCCGCGGCCGGGCCAGCGCCAGCGTCGCCACCGCACCGCGCTCCGTGTGGAAAGCCGCCATCTCGCGCAGCGAGAAGCGCGTCCACACATCGCCGTTGGTCGCGTACCAGGCCCGGTCCGGGTGCGGGAGGTGCCGCGCGGCGTGCTTGAGACCGCCGCCCCGCCCCAACGGCTCCTCCTCCACCACGGTCGTCACCCGCAGCGGCAACTGCGCCCCCGCCAGCCACTCCTGGAGCACCTCGGCGAGATGCCCGCACGAGACCACGGCGTCGGTGACCCCCTCGGCCGCCAGCCAGGCCAGCTGGTGCCCGATGATCGGCAGCCCCGTCCCGGGGATCTCCACCATCGGCTTCGGACGGTCGTCCGTGTACGGACGCAGCCGCGAACCCTGGCCGCCCGCCAGGACGACTGCCTGGGTGGGGGCGGCGGGGTCCGCGGCTGCGGAAGGAACGGCGGAGGCGGTGGAAGGGGCGGGAGCGGGGCGGTGGTTGTCGGCCATGGCGGCCAGCGTAGGGACGTGGCGTGCGTCAGCCCATGGAGGCGACACCGGACGCGTACGAGGTGTCGCACACCGGCCGGGCGAAGGACTGGGCCTTCGTCGGGCCGTACGCGTCGACGGCGGCCCGCCCCAGCGCCCGCGCGATCCCCACGCAGTGCTCGGCGAGCGACGGCCGCCGGTTCACCTCCTGCTGAAGGTGGGTGAGGACGTCGTCCGGCTCCTGACCCTGCTGGAGTTCACCGACGAGCTTGTCGCGCAGCACGTCGTGCGCGGCACGCGGCTTCGCGGGCACGGAGACGTCCTCGGCGGAGGCGGTCAGGATCTGGGAGGAGGAAGTGTCCGCCCAGGGGACCATGGTGACCGCGAGGGTCCCGGACAGGACCAGGACGACGGGCAGGACCAGGGCGAGGGAACGGCCGATACGGCGGGCAGTGTGGGTCACGAGGGCGAGAGTAGCGCTCGGTGAAGATTTGGCGACATTTAGTCACCCTGTCGGGGGATGGTTCGACGTGGCTTTTCGAATTAAGGGTTGACGTTGGGGCCGAATGGTCCGGTCTGTCGGGGTTCCTGCCGGGGTTCCTGTCGGGTCGGAACCGGGGCCGGAGCATGGCAACGGACGGCCAAGGGGCGCCCCTTGGCGGGACGCCCCTCTCAAACCCTGCGAATCCTGCGAACGCCGTCAGTCGGAGAGGCGCGCACCGGAGGACGTCGAGAACACGTGGATCTCGTCGGCCCGCGGCACCACGTGCAGGCTGGAGCCCTTCTCGGGCACCCGGCGGCCGTTGACGCGGACCACGAGGTCCTGCGAGCCCTCGGCGGACGTGGTGGTCCCGTACACGTAGCCGTCCGCGCCGAGTTCCTCGACGACGTTCACGACGATCGTCAGACCGCCGGACTCGGCGATGTCGAAGTGCTCCGGGCGCACGCCGACCGTGACCGTACGGTCGCCCGCGTCGGCCGCCGCGGACAGCGCCTCGCGCGACACCGGGACGACGCTGTCGCCGAACTTCACGCCGCCGTCGGTGATCGGGACCTCGACCAGGTTCATGGCCGGGGAGCCGATGAAGCCGGCCACGAAGAGGTTCGCGGGGCGGTCGTACATGTTGCGCGGGGTGTCGACCTGCTGGAGCAGCCCGTCCTTCAGGACCGCCACGCGGTCGCCCATGGTCATGGCCTCGACCTGGTCGTGGGTGACGTAGACCGTGGTGATGCCGAGGTCGCGCTGGAGCGCCGCGATCTGCGTACGGGTGGAGACGCGGAGCTTGGCGTCGAGGTTCGACAGCGGCTCGTCCATGAGGAACACCTGCGGCTTGCGCACGATGGCGCGGCCCATGGCGACGCGCTGGCGCTGGCCGCCGGAGAGCGCCTTCGGCTTGCGGTCGAGGTACTGGGTCAGGTCCAGCATCTTCGCCGCGTCCTCCACCTTCTTGCGGATGGTGGCCTTGTCCTCACCGGCGATCTTGAGCGCGAAGCCCATGTTGTCGGCGACGGACATGTGCGGGTACAGCGCGTAGTTCTGGAACACCATCGCGATGTCCCGGTCCTTGGGCGGCAGGTGCGTGACGTCGCGGTCGCCGATGCGGATGGCGCCGCCGTTGACGTCCTCCAGGCCGGCGAGCATGCGCAGCGAGGTGGACTTGCCGCAGCCGGACGGGCCGACGAGGACGAGGAACTCGCCGTCCTCGATCTCCAGCTCGAGCTGGTCCACGGCGGGCTTGTCGCCGCCGGGGTACAGCCGGGTCGCCTTGTCGAAAGTGACAGAAGCCATGGTGATGAATCCCTTCTACCGGCAGGAACGTGCCGGACGATCCGAGTGGAAGGTCTAGTCCAGTAAATCGGACTCCGCCCGACGCTACCTGCCCGGACGCCTTCTGTCAGCACCCCCGGGGCCCCGGAAGTCCCGCTCGCTGAATCCGTACGGGTGGCAGCCGTTCGCATGGACTTCCGGAGGGTCCGAACCGAGGTGCGGGACGCGGCGGGGCTCAGGCGATACCTCTGGTGCGTCCTGGGGGCGCCTCCCGTGCGGTGGCGCCGGCCCGGCTTGGCACCGAGAGGGAGAAGCGAATGAACAATCGTCTCGTACTCATTGGATCTGCTGTTGCGGCGAGCGTGGGCCTGTGCATGGCGGTCGCACCGGCCGCCGTGGCCCAGGCTCCCCTGAAGGTGAACGTGGCATGCGGTGACGTCGCTGCACTGCTCGCCGCCGTCGGCGCGGCCAATGAGAACCCCGACGGCGGCACGGTCAACCTGGCCAGGGACTGCTCCTACCGCTTCACGGACGATTTCGAGGATTCGGGCACCGCCCTGCCGGCCATCACCGGGAAGGTCAAGATCGTCGGTCGCAACTCGACGCTGATCCGATCCATCACCGAGGGCGTGTCGTACTTCCGGATCATCTCGGTGAACGAGGGCGGTGAACTCCTCCTGAAGGGGACCAACGTGACCGGCGGCCGCACCGACGGGTACGGCGGCGGCATCGGCAACGCGGGCACCCTGCGCCTGGAGGACAGCAAGGTCGCCGGCAACTTGGCGATCGGGCAGGGCGGGGGCATCCACAACACGGGCGGCAGCGTGACGCTCGTCGACAGCGAGGTCCTGACCAACGTGGTCACCAACGCGAACGACACCGCCGGGGACGGAGGCGGCATCAGCAACGACGCGGCCGGCACCCTCACGCTCAAGAAGAGCACCGTCGCCGGCAACGCGGCCGACGCGGACGGCGGCGGCATCGCGAACGCGGGCACGCTGACCGTCGAGCACGGCCTCATCACCAACAACGAGGCCCGCGACGGCAGCGGCGGGGGCATCTACAACCTCGGCACCGCGAAGCTCAAGTACACCAAGGTCGTCGAGAACTGGGCCGGTGTGGACGGCGGCGGCGTCAGCAACGGGGAGGAGGCGACGCTGGAGGTCCATGAGTCGGCCATCGCCGACAACCGGGCCGGCAACGACGGCGGCGGCCTCAACAACGCGGGCACCGCGACGCTGAAGAAGAGCAAGGTCGAGTCGAACCAGGCCGGTCGCGACGGCGGCGGCATCAACAACGTGGCGGAGACGGCGGGTGGCGTCACCCAGCTGACGCTGGACCACACGACGGTCGCGGAGAACCGCGCCGCGGGCGTGGGCGGCGGCATTAACAACGGGGAAGGCGCCGTCGTCACCCTCACGGACAGCAAGATCGTCAAGAACCTGCCGACGAACTGCGCCGGTACGGTGCCCGGCTGCTCCTGACCCGTCCGGCGCGGTGCCCGTGGCCAATCTGATGGCTTGGGGAAGAGGGGCCTGTGTAGAGTGATGGCGGCCCTGCCTCCTTAGCTCAGCTGGCCAGAGCACCGCTCTTGTAAAGCGGGGGTCGTCGGTTCGAACCCGACAGGGGGCTCCGCGCACGAAGGCCCCGGACCGCTCAGGTCCGGGGCCTTCGGCGTACCCCCGCCCGGGGTCAGTGGCGGCCCGAGATGCGGTCTGCCAGGCGGGCCAGGGGGGCCGTCTTCGGGCTGTGGGTGGCGGTTTCGCGGCGGTCCGCCTCGCGGTAGGCGGCGTAGAGGGCCTGAACGCCGAGCCAGCGGAAAGGTTCCGGCTCCCAGCGGCGGACGCGGTGGCCCACCCAGGGGAGGGTGGTCAGCTCGGTGGGTTCGCCGAGGACCAGGTCGCGCAGGGTGCGGGCGGCGAGGTTGGCGGTGGCGACCCCCGAGCCCACGTAACCGCCCGCCCAGCCGAGGCCCGTCGTGCGGTCCAGGGTGACGGTGGCGCACCAGTCGCGGGGGACGCCGAGGACGCCCGACCAGGCGTGGGTGATCTCCGTACCGGTGAGCTGCGGGAAGAAGGCCGTGAGCAGGGTGGTGAGTGCCTCGATGGTGGCGGGCTGGGTGCGGCCGTCGTTGTCCGTGCGCGAGCCGAAGCGGTACGGGACTCCGCGCCCGCCGATCGCGATGCGGTCGTCGGCGGTGCGCTGGGCGTACATGTACGCGTGGGCCATGTCGCCCAGGACCTCCCGGCCCGACCAGCCCAACTGCGCCCAGGCCTCGGCGGGGAGGGGCGCGGTGACGATCATCGAGGAGTTCATGGGGAGCCATGAGCGTTTCTGGCCCTTGAGCGCGGCGGTGAAGCCTTCGGTGCAGCGCAGGACGTGCGGGGCGCGGACGGTGCCGTAGGGGGTGACGGCCTTCCCGGCGGAGATCTCCGTGACCGGGGTGGATTCGTGGATGACGACGCCGAGGTGCTCGCACGCGGCGGCGAGGCCTTTGACCAGCTTCAGGGGGTGGATGCGCGCGCCGTGGGGGCTCCAGCTGGAGCCGACGGCGTCGGCGATGTCGATGCGGCGGCGGGTGGCGGAGGCGTCGTGCAGCTCGCGGTCGGTTTCGCCGAAGGCGAGCTCGGCGGCGTGGAAGGCCTTGAGACGGCTGAGCTGGGCGGGGGTGCGGGCGACCTCGAGGACGCCGCCCTGGTGGATGTCGGCGTCGATGCCTTCCTTGGCTGCGACGTCGATGACCTCGGTGACCGTCTCGTTCATGGCGTGCTGGAGGCGGCGGGCGGCCGGGTGGCCGTGGAGTGCGGCGTAGCGGTCGCGGCCGGCGATGCCGTTGTAGAGCCAGCCGCCGTTGCGGCCGGAGGCCCCGTAGCCGCAGAACTTCTGTTCGAGGACGGTGACGCGCAGGTCGGGGGCGGCCCGCTTGAGGTAGTAGGCGGTCCAGAGGCCGGTGTAGCCGCCGCCGACGATGACGACGTCGGCGGTGGCGTGGGCGGTGAGGGGCGCGCGGGGTGGGGCGTCCGGGGTGGTGTGGTCGGTCGCGTACCAGAAGGAAATGCCGCCGTTGATCGTCATGGGGGGATTGCTACACGTGGTCTCGCGGGGGTGTCCAGGGACGGGTTGTCGTGCCTTGGGGCGGGATGGGGGGTCGAATGGCCGATGTGGGTGGGGTGCCGGGGCACGTAGGGTGGTGGGGGTTTTGTCGTGTTTTCGGGTGAGAGGTTCGATTGATGGCTGGCATACGCAGGGCAGGGCGGGCGGGACGAGTCGTCGTGGCGGTCGCGGCGGCGGCGCTGCTGGGCGGGGCCGCGGCCGGCTGCGGTGCGGGCGACGGGGCCGGGGGCGGGAAGGAGACGTCGGCCGCCTCCGCCGGGGTGCGGACCAGCCCGATCGCGGACGTGCTGGCCACGCTCCCGGCAAAGGCCGACGGGGCGAAGATCGTGGTGGGGAACCCGGATGCGCCGCGTACGGCGCAGGTGTTGGTGGATCCCCGGTGCGCCTACTGCGCGACCTTCGAGGCGGCGGGCGGCGAGACGCTGATGAAGCTCGCGGCGGACGGCAAGGTGAAGGTGGAGTACCTGCTGGCCTCCTTCCTGGATCAGGGCGGGGCGAGCGGGTCGGTGAAGGCGGTGAACGCGCTGCGGGCGTCGGTGGACGCGGGGAAGTTCGCGGAGTTCCACGCGGCGGTGTTCGCGAGCCAGCCGAAGGGCAAGTTCACGGACGGTCTGCTGCTGGAGATCGCGGACAAGGTGCCGGGGCTGCGGGGGCCGGCCTTCGACAAGGCCGTCGCGGACATGACGTACGAGGGGTGGGTCGACGAGGCCGAGCAGGCCTTCGAGGCGACGGGGGCACAGGGGACGCCGATGGTACGGGTGGACGGGCGCGCGGTGGGTGCGAAGGGCAGGTCGATGTTCGACGCGCAGGCCTTCGCGCAGACGCTGAAGGACGCGGGCGTCGGCTGATCGGTCGCGCTACCGTCGGGTCGTGGTCGACATCGGGGATGTTGCGGAGGATCCGGATGTTACGGATCTTCGTGAGGTTCCGGACGGGCTCGTGCGGGCGCAGATCCGCCGCAACGGTGAGGCGGGGCGGGAGTTCATCGCGGCGTTGCCCGCACGGGCGGCGCACTTCCTGGAGCGGTGGGAACTGCGGCGGACCGGGCCGGGCATGCACGGCGTGACGGCGCTGGTGTTGCCGGTCGTGCGGGCCGACGGGAGCGCGGCCGTGCTGAAGCTGCTGGAGCCGGACGAGGAGAGCGCGGGGGAGCCGGTCGCGCTGCGCGCGTGGGGCGGCGAGGGCTCCGTACGGCTGCTGGAACACGACGGGGATACGGGCACGCTGCTGCTGGAGCGGCTGGACGCGCGGCGGCCTCTGTCGGGGCCGGCGCGGCGGGATTCGCGCCGGGCGGTGGGCGTGGTCGGGGAGTTGCTGGCGCGGCTCTCGGCGGTGGCGGCGCCGGCCGGGCTGCGCGGGCTGGGAGAGGTCGCCGCCGGAATGCTGGAGGACGTACCGGCGGCGCTCGGGCGGTTGGTGGACGGGCGGGAACGGCGGCTGGTGCGGGACTGCGCGGCGGCGGTGGCGGAGGTCGCCGGGGAGCCGGGGGACCGGCTGCTGCACTGGGATCTGCACTACGACAACGTGCTGGCGGGCGGCCGGGAGCCGTGGCTGGCGATCGATCCGAAACCGCTGGCCGGTGATCCGGGATTCGAGCTGCTGCCGGCGATCGTCAACAACTTCCGTGCGGAGGAAGTGCGGTGGCGGTTCGACCTGCTGTCGGAGGCTGCAGGGGTGGAGCGGGAGCGGGCGCGGGCCTGGACGCTCGGGCGGGTGCTGCAGAACTGTCTGTGGGACGTGGAGGACGGGGAGGAGCGGGTCGGGGAGCGGCAGTTGGCGGTGGCGCAGGCACTGCTCCGGCGGTGACGGGCGGTCGAATTAGGCTGCGGGGATGATTCGTAGAGCTGTGGTTTCCGATGTCCCCGTCATTCGCGCGATGATCCGCGAGCTCGCCGAGTACGAGAAGGTGCCGCACGAGGCGCGGGCCACCGAGGAGCAGTTGCGGGAGGCGCTCTTCGGGGAGCGGCCGGCGGTGTTCGCGCACGTCGCGGAGGCGGAGGACGGGGAGGTCGTCGGCTTCGCGATGTGGTTCCTGTCGTTCTCGACGTGGCGGGGCGTGCACGGCATCTACCTGGAGGACTTGTACGTACGGCCGGGCGTGCGCGGCGGCGGCCACGGGAAGGCGCTGCTGCGGGAGCTGGCGCGGATCTGCGTGGAGCGGGGGTACGAGCGGCTGGAGTGGTCGGTCCTGGACTGGAACGCGCCGACCATCGCCTTCTACGAGGCCTTGGGCGCGCGGCCGCAGGACGGGTGGTCGGTGTACCGGCTGACAGACGGGGCGTTGGCGGAGCTGGGCGGGGCGGAGCCGGGCGGGGTGGATCTGGACGGGGCGGAGCTGGGCGGGGCGCGGTGAGCCCGCCGCAGGGCCGGTGATGCGGCGCCGGCCCGTCCCGGGGGTTCGTCCGTCGTGGAGCCGCCGCGCCGGGAACATTCCGGCGGGCCGCCTCGTTGGCCCCCAGGCCTACCGCTCCGGACCACGAATCGAGGAGTACCTTGCCGGATACCTCGTCCACCGCCAGCACCCTGCCCCCTCTCCCGCCGCTCGCCACCCAGGCGGATCGCCTGATCCGGCTCGGGGTGCACGAGCTCGCGGGGATGTCCGCCGACGAGCTGCGCACCTTCGCCCTGGATGCCGGTCGCGGAGGCGGTGACGCCCTGCTCGCCGTCCACCCGGACCGCGCCCCCGCCTCCGCCCTCGCACCGCTGCTCCGCCACGACGGCAAGTCCGGCTTCGTCGTCGCCGACATGACCGACGTCGACCGCTTCGCCCCCTGCGCCGTCGAACTGCCCGACGCCCCCCTCTACCTCGTCACCGGCCTGGACCGCGGCGACCGCATGGCCAACTGGAGCCCGGACGAGGCACTGCCCGCCCTCACCGAGGAGGACCGCACCCCGCTGCTGCTCACCGAAGGCATCCACTGGGTGCTCCAGCAGCCGGCGGTCCTCGAACGCGACCGCTGCTTCATGACCATCGGCTCCCGGCTGCGCAAGGCGAACGGCGCCCTGGACGCCCGCACCCCGGCGATCTGGATCAGCAACGGCACCGGGCGGGACGGCCGCGAGCGTCGCAACGCCCCGAAGGTCGGCTGGTGCTGGTGGGGCAACCGCCACACCTGGCTGGGCTTCGCCTCCGCCACGGGCCGCGGGCACTAGGCCGTCTCTTTCGGATCTTGTCGGGCCCGCGACGCCTGGCACCGCACCTGGCCGCGTTGTCGGGGCGCCCGAGTACGTCCAGTACGCGGCACGCCCCTCCGCCTTGCCATGCACGGCACCAGACGCCGCGGGCTCGGCCGACAAGATCCGAAAGAGACGGCCTAGGCCAGGGAAGGGGCGGGCCTCTTTGTCAGTGGGGTCGGTCACGATGGGGGAATGGTGCGAAAAGGGCAGCAGCAGACGGTGAAGGCGGCGCGGCGGGCGGAGGTGCGGTTGCCCGAGCTGTCGGTGTGGGAGGGGGGTGAGCTGGAGCCGGACGGGGATTACGACGCGCTGGAGTTCGCGGACCTGGACCTGGCGGGGCAGGACGGGGTCGGGGCCCGGTTCATGGACTGCGCGGTGCGGCGGTGCGTGCTGGACGAGGCGGGGCTGGCGAAGGCGAGGTTCCTGGACTCCGTACTGGAGGGGGTGCGGGGGGTGGGGACCGACCTGTCGGAGGCGTCGTTGCGGGACGTGGAGCTGGTGGACGCCCGGCTCGGCGGCGTGCGGATGCACGGGGGCGTGCTGGAGCGGGTGGTGGTCCGCGGGGGCAAGATCGACTACCTGAACCTGCGGGGGGCGCGGCTGCGGGACGTGGTCTTCGAGGGGTGCGTGCTGGTGGAGCCGGACTTCGGGGGTGCGGTGCTGGAGCGGGTGGAGTTCCGGGACTGCGCGCTGCGGGGGGTGGACTTCAGCGGGGTGCGGATGGCGGACGTGGATCTACGGGCGGCGAGCGTGCTGGAGATTGCGCGCGGGGTGGAGGCGCTGGCCGGGGCGGTGATCAGTCCGGGGCAGCTGTTCGAGCTGGCGCCGGCGCTTGCGGTGCAGTTGGGCGTGCGGGTGGTTCCGTAGCGGGCGGGGGGTTCGGTGCGGCGCCGCTGCCGGGGGCGCTACCCCCGGACCCCCGCGCCTCAAACGCCGGCGGGGCTGGATTTGCCCGGCGGGGCTGGAGTGCTCAGGCCGGGACGCGGGGGAAGCGGGACTGGAGGGTCCAGATGATGGGGTTGTCGGCCAGGCCGTCGTGCATGTCGACGAGGTCCGCGATGACGTCGTGGAGGAAGTCGCGGGCTTCGCGGCGCAGCAGGCGGTGGCTGAAGGTGAGGGGGGCTTCCTCGGGCGGCATCCAGTCGGCCTCGATGTCGACCCAGCCGAAGCGGCGCTCGAAGAGCATGCGGTCCGTGGACTCGGTGAAGTCGAGTTCGGCGTGCTGGCGGTTCGCGGAGCGGTTGCCGCGCGGGTCCTGGTCGAGCTGCTCGACGATGTCGCACAGCGCCCACGCGAAGTCGAGGACGGGGACCCATCCCCAGGCTGTGGACACTTCCCGGTCCTTGTCGGTGTCGGCGAGGTAGACGTCCCCGCAGAACAGGTCGTGGCGCAGGGAGTGGACGTCCGCCGAGCGGTAGTCGGTCTGCGGGGGGTCCGGGAAGCGCCGGGAGAGGGAGTAGCCGATGTCGAGCACGTACCCGATGGTGTCACGGGTCCCGGGGCGCCTCGCACTCCCGACGGTGTGAGAGGGGCAGGTCACGAGGGGAGGAGGCGTTGCTCCTTGGCCACCGCGACCGCGCCCGCGCGGGTGTCGACGCCGAGTTTGTCGTAGATGCGGCCCAGGTGGGTCTTGACCGTGGCTTCGCTGATGAACAGGGCCCGGGCGATCTCGCGGTTGCCGAGACCGCGTGCGAGCTGGCCGAGGATGTCCAGTTCGCGGTCGGTCAGGGTGGGGCGGGTGCCGCGCATGTGGGCCATGACGCGGCTGGCGACGGGCGCGGAGAGGGTGGTGCGGCCCTGGGCCGCCGAGTGGATGGCGGCGAAGAGCTCCTCCGGGCGTTCCGCCTTGAGGAGGTAGCCCGTGGCGCCCGCGCCGATGGCCCGGGTGATGTCCGCGTCCGTGTCGTAGGTGGTGAGGACCAGGACGTGCGGGGGCCGGGGGAGGGCGGTGATGCGGCGGGTGGCCTCGACGCCGTCGATGCCCTCGCCGAGCTGGAGGTCCATCAGGACCACGTCGGGGTGCAGTTTGGCGGCCAGGGCGACGGCCTCCTCGCCGCTGCCCGCCTCGCCGAGGACTTCGATGTCCGGTTCGCTGCCGAGGAGGGCGAGGAGTCCGGCGCGGACCACGACGTGGTCGTCGCAGAGCAGGATCGTCGTCATGGGGTCGGCTCCAGGGGGATGGCGGCGGAGAGGACGGTGCCCTCGCCCGGGGTGGATTCGATCGTCAGGGTGCCGCCGAGCTGGCGGACGCGGGCCCGCATGGCGGGCAGGCCGTGGCCGCGTCCGGCGGCGTCGGTGCGGGGTTCGGTGAATCCGTGGCCGTCGTCGGCGATGTCGAGGACGACCTGGTCGCCGAGGAAGCTCAGGGTGAGGGCGGCCGTACGGGCGCCGGAGTGCTCGCGGACGTTGGCCAGCGCGCCCTGGGCTATGCGCAGCAGGGCGGACTGCACGCGGTCCGGGAGCGGGGCCGGGGTGCCTTCGAGGTGGAAGCGGACGTCGATGTCCGGGCCGGCGTCCAGGGCGCGCAGGGCGTCGGCGAGGCCGGCGCCGTCGGCGAGCTCGGACGGGGCGAGGTCGTGGACGAGCCGGCGGGCCTCGGCGAGTCCGTGTGCGGCGATGCCGGTGGCGGTACGGACGTGCGCGCGGGCGGTGGCCGGGTCGGCGTCCCAGGTCCGGTCGGCGGCCTGGAGCAGCATCTGCTGGCTGGAGAGGTTCTGCGCGAGGGTGTCGTGGATCTCCATGGAGAGCCGCTGGCGTTCGGCGAGGGTGCCTTCGCGGCGTTCGGTGGCGGCCAGTTCCCTGCGGGTGCGGATGAGGTCGTCGATCAGGGCCCGCTGGGCCTGGGCCTGGCGCTCCATGTGGACGAAGACGGCGGTGGCGAGGGCGGCGACGGCGGGCGGGGCGAGGAGGAGGTTGGGGTCGAAGGACTTGGCGAGCTTCAGCTGGGCGATCACCACGAGGGTGGTGAGGAGGGCGACGAGGACGATCGCGGCGCGGGCGGGGAGGGTGCGCAGGGCGGTGAAGAAGAGCGGTACGGCGCACCAGGCGAAGCTCGGCGCGAGGACGACCAGGACCACCCAGGTGGTGACGACCAGGCCGAGCCAGAGGAGGCGGCGGGCGGTGGGGCCGGGGCCGGTGCCCGTGCCGGTGTCTGTGCCAGTGCCTGTGCCCGTGCCGGTGCCTGCGCCGGTGCCCGTGCCTGTGCCGAGGGCGGGGCCGAGGACGTAGAGCAGGGCCAGGGTGATGCTGAGGGCGATGATCCACGGGGTGCGGGGGTCGCCGGGGTGGCGCAGGAGGAAGCGGACCAGGGAGGCGCCGAGGAGGAGGAAGAAGGCGGTGTGGGCGACGGTCGCCAGCGTGCGGGTGTCGTCGCGCGGCGGGGCGGGGCTCACTGGTTGCTCCTGGGGTCGGGGCATGCGTCCATTGTCGGCCGGGGGTGGGGGTGCGGGGCGGGTGCGGCGCCGTTGCCGGGGGCGCTGCCCCCGGACCCCCGCGCCTCAAACGCCGGCGGGGCTGGATATCGCGGCGTGCTGTGAGCAGCCAATACCTCGGGGGAGGCGGCCGCATCGGCCGATCGGTTGACCCTGGGGTCAACCGGTGTGGTGGGCGGGGGGAGCCGGTACGGGGACGGGGTGGAGGGGGGTTCGGGGACAGGGTTGGAGGAGTCACCGCGTCACCCGTTCTCACGCCTTCTCAGGAGCAGAGATGAACACCCGCACCCGCGTTCTCACCGGTACCGTCCTCGCCGTCGCCCTGGGCGCCGGGACCTTCGGTGCCGTGAGCGCCAGCGCCACGCCCGCCGCCAACGGTGCTCCGGCCGCCGCCGCGTCCAAGAAGAAGGACGAGACGAGCGACAAGAACTTCACCACGACGACGCACCTCACCGTCGACGCCGCCACCCGCGCCGCCCAGGCCGCGCTCCAGGCCGCCCAGGCCGAGAACCAGAAGGTGACCGTCGCGGTGGTGGACCGCAACGGCAACACCATCGTCACCCTGCGCGGCGACGGCGCCGGCCCGCAGTCCTACGAGTCGGCGCAGCGCAAGGCCTTCACCGCCGTGTCCTGGAACGCCCCGACCTCGGTGCTCGTGGGCCGCCTCGCCCAGACCCCGAACCTGAAGGACATCCCCGGCACCCTCTTCCTCGGCGGCGGCACCCCGGTGCAGTCGAACGGCGCCCCGGTCGCGGGCATCGGTGTGGCCGGCGCCCCGAGCGGTGACCTGGACGAGAAGTTCGCCAAGGCCGGCGTCGACGCCCTCAACAAGTAACCGCCGTAGGCGGACCTAGGATCGAGTGCGTGGAACACCGTGCTCTCTCCCGCCTCGCCGTCCCTGCCGTCGCCGCCCTGCTCGCCCTCACCACGGCGTGTACGGGCGGCCCGGTGCAGGGGCGGCCGGGTGCGTCGGGGCTGCGGGACCCGTTCTTCCCCAAGGCCGGCAACGGCGGTTACCAGGTCGACCACTACGAGCTGGACCTCGACTACGACCCCGCCGACGGGGAGTTGCACGCCACGGCCGTCATCACCGCCCGCGCCGACCAGGGGCTCAGTTCCTTCAACCTCGACCTCAGCGGCCTGAACGTCGAGGGCGTGACCGTCCAGGGCGCGGGGGCCCGGTACAACCGGACCGGCAACGAGCTGACCGTGCGCCCGGCCGAGGACCTGAAGCAGGGCGAGGTCTTCCGTACGGAGGTCGACTACGCCGGGAAGCCGAAGGCCCTGACCGACGCCGACGGTGCCAAGGAAGGCTGGATCACCACCGAGGGCGGCGGCGCGGTCGGCGTCGGCGAGCCGGTCGGTTCGATGGCCTGGTTCCCCGGCAACCACCATCCCAGCGACAAGGCCACCTACGACATCACGCTCACCGTCCCGCAGGGCTACGAGGCCGTGTCGAACGGCGAGTTGCGCTCCCGTACCGATACGGGCGACGGGCGGACCGAGTTCGCGTGGCACAGCCCGGAGCCGATGGCGAGCTATCTGGCCACCGCCGTCGTCGGCAAGTACAAGGTGACGACCGGGCGGACGCCGTCGGGGATCCCCGTGTACGAGGCCGTCGCGCCCGGGGAGGAGGCCGCGAGCGCGGGGAAGCTCGCGCGGCTGCCGGAGATGGTGGAGTGGGGCAGCGGCCGGTTCGGGCCGTACCCCTTCAGCTCGGTGGGTGCGGTCGTGCTGCCCGCCGAGACCCTCACGTACGCGCTGGAGACCCAGACCAGGCCCGTCTTCCCCGGTGCGCCCGGGGAGGAGGAGCTCGTGCTGCACGAGCTCGCCCACCAGTGGTTCGGCAACTCTGTGTCGCCGAAGTCCTGGAAGGACATGTGGCTCAACGAGGGCTTCGCGACGTACGCCGAGTGGCTGTGGGCCGAGGACCACGGCGGGCCCACCGCGCAGCAGCACTTCCAGGCCTTCCTGGACGGCGACACGGCCGTCGACGAGGCCGCCGACTCCGACTGGGACGCCTTCCCGCCGGCCTCCCCGCCCGGGCCCGAGCACATCTCCGCGGACCCGGTGTACTACCGCGGCGCGATGGTCCTGCACCGGATCCGCCAGGAGGTGGGCGACGAGAAGTTCTTCGACATGGTGCGCGGCTGGGCGGCCGGGCACCGGCACGGGAACGCGGACACGGCCGACTTCACCGCCTACGCGCAGGAGCGGACGGGCCACGATCTGAAGAAGGTCTGGGACGTCTGGCTGTACGGGGAGGCCCGTCCCAGTTGATCCCGGTGCCGTGCGGCGTAGCATCAAAAGGGTGACGGCTCACCACCAAGAGGAGGTGGCGTCCATGCCTGAGGTTCTGGGAATCGGGCATCTCGCCCTGACCGTGAGCGAAGTGAAACGCAGCGCGGATTTCTACAACCGGCTGTTCGACACGCAGACGGTTCTCGACGTGGAGGACGAGTTCGGCCCCTTCGTGGCCATCGCCTCCCCGGCCTTCGTCCTCGGATTCCGCACGCACGGGACGACCGACCGGTCGGACGCCTTCGACCCGGCGCGGGTCGGGCTGGACCACTGCGCCTTCCACGTCGCGGACCGGGCGGCGCTGGAAGCCTGGGAGTCCCGGCTGGACGAGCAGGGCATCGCGCACTCCGGCATCGTCGAGGATCCGTCCGGACTCCATCTCAACTTCAGGGATCCGGACAACATCGCCGTGGAGTTCTACCGTCCCGCCGCGCAGGGCTGACCGGCGCGCAGGGCTCACCGCGCAGGGCTTACGGGGTTTCGAGCGGCTTGCGCAGCACCGTGCAGTCGCGGCCCTGGTCGATGTCCTGGGTCCGGCGCAGCGTGAGGTAGCCCTGGGCCTGCCAGAACGCGAGGGCCTTGGGGTACTGCTCGCCAGGGGCTGCGAGCGGGTGTGCGTTAGCTCGATTGGGTGTTTGTCGGATTGGTGGCTTGCGAGGGGTGGTGCCCGGTCGGGTAGCGTCGCCGGTGCGATCTGGGACGCCGGGTGCGGTGCCAGCGTGCGGGGCCCCTGCACCACCAGAGTGATGGTTCAGGGCCTCCCCGTCGCCTTTGGCCGCGCACATTTGGCCAGGTCGTGAAGGAACCGGACCTCCTGGAACGGACCACGCACAGGATGCGTGTCGCCGGCCGGGTTGCGAAAGCCGGGACCCAGTGCGCCCAAGACCGTTCGGGGCGTGCCGCTGTGCAGGGCTCATCCCTGCACAGCGCACAGGAACGGTTGTTGTCCAGTACGGCGAGCCGTACTGGACGTTTGGAGAATCACCAGGTGCACGCTGGCGAAGCCCCCTCCCGGCCGGGAGGGGGCTTCGCCAGTAAGGAGTCCGTCCTCAGACGTTGACGCCGAAGTCCTGGGCGATGCCGGTCAGGCCGGAGGCGTAGCCCTGGCCGACCGCGCGGAACTTCCACTCGGCGCCGTTGCGGTAGAGCTCGCCGAAGACCATGGCGGTCTCGGTCGCCGCGTCCTCGGAGAGGTCGTAGCGGGCGATCTCGGCGCCGCCGGCCTGGTTCACGACGCGGATGTACGCGTTGCGGACCTGGCCGAAGTTCTGGCTGCGGGTCTCGGCGTCGTAGATGGAGACCGGGAAGACGATCTTGTCCACGTCGGCGGGCAGGCCGGCGAGGTTGACGTTGATCGCCTCGTCGTCGCCCGCGCCCTCGCCGGTGCGGTTGTCACCGGTGTGCACGATGGTCTGGTCCGGGGTGGACCGGTTGTTGAAGAAGACGAAGTGGCCGTCGGAGACGACCTTGCCCGTCGGGTTGACCGCGATGGCCGAGGCGTCGAGGTCGAAGTCCACACCGGTGGTCGTGCGGACGTCCCAGCCGAGGCCGACCGTGACGGCAGCGAGGCCGGGGGCCTCCTTCGTGAGCGAGACGTTGCCGCCCTTGGACAGGCTGACAGCCATGGGAATGTCCCTTTCCTCATCCGACATGCACGTACAGCACGTACAGGCGGTCAAAGTACCGCTGCCTCCTATAACGCGACGAGGGGGTCGTCGGGTTCCCGTCGTGAAATGCGGGTGACGGGGGCGGGGCGGGGACGGATCATAGGGGGCATGCCTGGTCCCTATGTCATCCGCGGTTCGGTCGTGCTCCCCGAGGGCGAGCTCGCCTGGCGATTCTCGCGATCCTCCGGACCCGGCGGGCAGCACGTGAACACCTCGGACTCGCGCGTGGAGCTGATGTTCGACGTGGCGGCGACGAACGCGCTGCCGGAGGTGTGGAAGGAGCGGGCGCTGGAGCGGCTGGCGTCCCGCCTGGTGGGCGGGGTCGTGACCGTACGGGCCTCCGAGCACCGCTCGCAGTTCCGCAACCGGGAGATGGCGCTGGTGCGGATGGCTTCGCTGCTGGCGGAGGCGACTGCGCCGCCGCCGAAGTCGCGGCGCGCGACGAAGATTCCGCGGGGGATCAATGAGCGGCGGCTGCGGGAGAAGAAGGCCCGGGCCGAGACCAAGCGGGGGCGGACCGGGCGGGACTGGTAGCCGTATCCGTGCCCTGCGGCGCCGTTGCCGGGGCGCTGCCCCGGACCCCGCGCCTCAAACGCCGGCGGGGCTGGATTAGTGGCCCAAGTGGCGGTAGCGGCCGCGGAAGTAGGTCAGGGGCTGGGCGTCCGGGTGGGGGAGGTTGGACGTCAGGACGCGGGCGATGACCAGGGTGTGGTCGCCCGCCGGGACGCGGTTTTCCGTGCGGCATTCCAGGGTGGCCAGGGCGCCGGTCAGCAGGGGGGCGCCGGAGGCCTCGCCGCGGACGTACGGGACGTCCGCGAAGAGCAGGCGGTCGCTGATGCGGCCCTTCATCGCGAAGCGGCCCGCCACCTGGAGCTGGTGCTCGGAGAGGACCGAGACCGCCCACAGCGGCTGTTCCTCCAGGAGGTCGTCCATCCGGGAGCCTTCGCGCAGGCTCACCATGACCAGCGGCGGGTCCAGGGACACCGACATGAAGGCGGTCGCCGTCATGCCGACGTCCTCGCCGCGCGGGCCGTCCGCCGTCAGGGGGGTCTCGTGTGCGGTGATCAGGCACACGCCCGCCGCCAGCCGGGACATCGCGGTCCGGAACTCGTCGTTGCTCACTCCCTCAGCATGGGGGTTTGCCTGGGCCGGGGTGGGTACGGGGGTCGTCTTCAGCACGTGAAAACGCTAATCTCGCTCTCCCGCGCCGTACATCGGGCCTTGGTCCGAGTCGCGTCCCCGCCCCTTGACCTAGGCCCGGGCGTATCGTTTGCTCACGGGAATGTGAGGGAGCGCTCCCAGTCGTCAGGAGCCCCACCGCGCACCGTTATTCATCCCATGTGACTTGAGTCACAGAGGGCAAGATTTGTTGACCCTGTGTACCTGCCGCACAGCTCACTGTGATTCAGTGGACGGGACACCGCAACGAAACGCCGATGACAAACCTGGAGTTGCTGTCGAGGTCTCGGGGAGAGCGAGCAATGGAGACCGAGTCGGAGCCGTACGTCCGTCTTGCGACCCTGCGGCAGCTGCACCGGGTGGTGGCCGAGCTCAATACGGCCAGGAGCCTGGCGGACACTCTGCAGACCGTCGTGGACGGCATCGTCGTGGGCCTCGGCTACGAACTCGCCTGTGTCAACCTCGTACGCCCGGACGGTGATCTGGTAGTCGCCGCCTTCGCGGGCGACCCCGCCGCCGAAGCTCTCATCACCGGCCGCGTCGGCTCCCGCGCCTCCTGGGAACGCCGTCTGACGATGGGTGAGAACTGGGACGGGCTCCGCTTCATCCCGCACACCGAGGGCTGGATCCTCCTGGAGGACGACGTCCCCCAGTGGCACACCGACGGCCCCGATCCGCGGTTCGAGGACGAGTGGCACCCCGAGGACCGGCTCTACGCACCCATGTACGCGTCCGGCGGTGAACTGCTGGGTGTCATCTCGGTGGACAGACCGCGCAACGGCCGCCGGCCCGGCGCGTGGGGCCGCGAGGCGCTCCAGATGTACGCCTTCCAGGCGGCGATTGCGATCAGCAATGCGAGGCTCCGCGCGAACATGCAGCGCGCCCTCGTGCGGCTGGAGCGCGAGCAGCAGGCGCTGCGCGCCAGCGAGGAGTCCTTCCGCCAGGCCTTCGAGTACGCGCCCAGCGGCATGGCCATCGCCGAGATGGGCGGGGACCAGCACGGCCGGTTGCTGCGGACCAATGACGCGCTGTGCCGGCTCCTCGGCCGCCCGGCCTCCGTGCTGCGCCGCTACTCCTTCTCCGACCTGGTCCACCCCGAGGACATCGGCACCCTGCTGCGCACCTCCGCCGAGGGCGGCCGCGCCGAGCTGCGCCTGGGCCGGCGCGACGGCACGTATGTATGGGTCTCGCTGCGCAACTCCGTGGTCGCCGACGCCGCCGACGGGCCGCGGTTCCTGCTCACGCACGTCGAGGACATCGAGGAGCGCAAGCGGCACGAGCTCCAGCTCGCCCACCGCGCCAGCCACGACTCGCTGACGGGCCTGCCCAACAGCGCCGAGCTGCGGTCGCGGCTCGGCGCCCGGCTGTGTCGCAGGCCGCAGTCCGTACGGGCCACCGCGGTGGAGGCCCTGGACGCGGCCTTCGAGGGGCGCGACGCGCGCGACGGGCGCGAGGGATACGGCGTGCACGCGGGGCACGACGGGTACGAGGTGCGGGCCGAGGCGGGCGCCGGAGCCGGCGGTGAGCACGGCTTTCAAGCGGACGGATCCGACGGCCACGGCCCCCACGGCGCCCACGCGAACGGGTCCGACCCCTTCGAGTTCCCCGGGGTGCCGGCCGCCCGCACGGACGGACCGTACGACCATCACGTGCACATGGTGGCGCCCGCGACCGACGTCGACGACGGGACGAAGGGGCTCGCGGTGCTCTTCTGCGACCTCGACGGCTTCAAGTCGATCAACGACCGGTTCGGGCACCACACGGGTGACGCGGTCCTGATCGAGGTCGCCCGGCGGCTGACGACGGGCGTCAGGGACGGTGACACCGTCGCTCGGCTGGGTGGTGACGAATTCGTCGTCCTGGCCGACGGTCTGGGCGCCGCGGACGCCGCCGATCTCGCCGTCCGGCTGCGCAACGCGATCATCCCGCCGATCCGGGTGGACGGCCGTGCGGTGCGTGTCGGGGCCAGTTTCGGCATCGGCTGGGCCAGCTGCGGCATGTCGGCGGACGAGGTGCTGCGCTCCGCCGACCAGCGGATGTACATCGAGAAGCGGTCCCGGTCCAAGACGCACCGCAGGGCCGGCTGAGGCGATCTGTCGCCCGTGGGCGCACGTGTTCGGGGTAGGCTCCCGGGGGTCGAAAGGAGTGACCTGCGATGACGACGCCCGCGAACAACGGCCCGCACGGTGGGGCGAACAAGCCCGAGGACGACGATCCGTTCGGCTACCTCTACGAGGATGGCCAGGCGGCCGGAGCCACACCGCCAGGTCAGGGCGGCGCATACGGCTACCCGGGGCCCGCGGGTGGCGGTCCTTCCGGCGCGCAGCCCGGTGTTCCCCGTACCTCCCACCACCAGGTGCGGACGGTCGGCGAGCGCAGGAACGGCGGTGCCCAGCGCGGCCCCGTCCCGCACCAGCAGAGCCCCGCGCAGCCCCCGGCCTACCAGGCCCAGTACCAGGCCCCGGAAGCCCTCCAGGCGGGCGGCTACGGCGTTCCGCAGCAGTCACAGCCCCCGCAGCACCAGACCCAGACGATCTCGCACTCCGGCGGCCACGGTGGCGGCGGTGGCGGTTCCAGCCGCCGGGGTCTGCTGATCGCGGCCGTCGCGGTGGTCGGCGCGGTCGTGATCGGCATCGGCGCGGCCCTGGCCTTCGGCGACAAGGGCAAGGACAAGAACGAGGACTCCGCGAACGGCGGGCAGCAGTCGCAGGCCCCGCAGAACCCGGCCAGCCCGGCGCCGAGCTCCCCGAAGCCCTCGGAGGCCCCGCTGCCGAAGGCGGACTTCGGCGGCGCCGGAATGTCCCTCACGGGCGGCGCGCGGCTGGACAACACGCTGCCGGGTGCGAAGAGCGCCAACGGTCAGTACGTGACCGGTCTGAACGCGATCGGCGCCGCGGCGACGTGGACGCTCGACGTGCCCAAGGCGGGCGAGTACAAGCTGAAGATGACCTACGGGGTGCCCGGCAAGGACGCCTTCACCACGCTGACGGTCAACGGCGAGGCGCAGACCCGGCCGATCAGCATGAAGAACTACTCCAAGGCCGCCGAGGGCGACTGGGCCAAGGGCTGGACCAACACGTACTCGATCGTGCAGCTCAAGCCGGGCTCCAACACGATCAAGATCTCGTGCGAGGCGGGCAACCAGTGCGACGCCGTCCTCGACCAGCTGTGGCTCGAGAAGAACTGAGTCCTTGCTGACCCGGCCCGGTCCGCCGGGCAGGCCCTAGTCGGCCTGTGTGACCTTCACCGACCCCCGTACCTCCTCGTAGGTGCGGGGGTCGAATTCTCCCGCCACCGGGGCGAGCACCGTGGCCGCCGAGAGGGCGACGGCCCGCGTGAGGCGGTCCGGCCACTCCAGGCCCTCCGCCAGGGCGGACAGCAGCCCGGCGACCGCGGAGTCCCCGGCCCCGGTGGGGTTGCCGGACAGCGGCCGCGGCGGGGCCGCCCGCCAGCTGCCCTCGGCGGTGGCGGCCAGCAGGCCGTCCGCGCCCAGTGAGGTGACCACCGCGTGCGCGCCCCGGCGGCGGGCGTCACGGGTGGCGGGCAGCGGGTCGCGGGACCCGGTGAGCTCGGCCAGCTCGGCGGCGTTCGGCTTGATGATCTCGGGGCGGGCGGCGACCCCGCGGCGCAGGGCCTCGCCGCTGGTGTCCAGCAGTACGGGTACGCCGGCCGCGCGGGCCTGGCGTACGAGCACCGCGTACGCGCCCACCGGCACGCCCGGCGGGAGGCTGCCGCACAGGGCGACGGCCCGGGCGCCGAGGACGAGCTCCTCGTAGCGGGCGAGGAACCGGGACCATTCCGCGGGCGTGATCAGCGGGCCCGGTTCGTTGAACTGGGTGGTGTCGCCGGATGCGTCGTCGACCACGGCCAGGGTGCGCCGGGTGCTGCCCTCGCAGGGGAGCAGGGCGTCGACCACGCCCGCCGAGCGCGCGAGCAGTTCGCGTACGACGGAGCCGGTCGGGCCGCCGGCGAAGCCCGTCGCGGTGACCTGGTGGCCGAGCGCGGCCAGCACGCGGGCGACGTTGATCCCCTTGCCGCCCGGGCGTTCGGTGACGGCGGCCACCCGGTGCGAGGCGTGCGGAAGCAGTCGCGGCACGCGGTAGGTGACGTCGAGTGCGGTGTTGAGCGTCACGGTCAGGATCATGGGCTCCCCCGGGTCTGTTGCTGCCGGGATCATGCCAAAGAGATCGCGGTCGGCCCAGTCCCTGGTCGTGTCCCTGGCCGACCATCCTCCGCGCGTACGGCCTGTTGGCCGTCAGATCACCGCTCAAACGGTGGGATTGACGATCCATTCGCCGCGCCGCATGACGCCCTTGAGGTCGAATCCGGCGTCGAGGACGACGAGGTCCGCGTACTTGCCGGGTTCCAGCGAGCCGATCTCGTCGTACAGGCCGATCAGCTTGGCCGGGTTGGCGGAGATCGCCTGGACCACGGACTCCACCGGCAGCTGGTCGACGGTCACCGAGCGCTTGAAGGCGGTGTCCAGGGTGAGCGTGGAGCCGGCGATGGAGCCGCCCTCGACGAGCCGGGCCACGCCCTCCTTGACCTCGACCTCCAGCGGGCCCAGGTGGTAGGTCCCGTCGCCGAAGCCGGCCGCGTCCATCGCGTCGGTGATCAGCGCCACGCGGTGCGCGCCCGCGTGGTGGAAGGCCAGTTCCAGGGCGGCCGGGTGCAGGTGGGTGCCGTCGTTGATGAGCTCGACGGTGATCCGCTCGTCCTCCAGCAGGGCGGCGATCGGGCCGGGTTCGCGGTGGGCGAGGCCGGGCATCGCGTTGAAGAGGTGGGTGGCCACGGTCGCGCCCGCGTCGATGGCGGCGCGCGTCTGCTCGTACGTGGCGTCCGTGTGCCCGATCGCGGCGATCACCCCGTGCTCGGCCAGCAGCCGTACGGAGTCCAGGCCGCCGGGGAGTTCGGTGGCGAGGGTGAACATGCGGGCGGCGCCGTGCGCGGCGTCGATCAGCTTGCGGACCTCGGCCGGGTCGGGGTCGCGGAGCAGGTCCTCCTTGTGCGCGCCCTTGCGGCAGGCGTTGATGAAGGGGCCCTCGAAGTGGATGCCCGCGATCTCGCCCTGCTGGGTGAGCTCGGCGAGGAGCCCGGCCCGCCGGGCCAGTTCGTCGAGGTCGCCGGTGACGGTGGAGGCGATCAGGGTGGTGGTGCCGTGCTCGCGGTGGGTCCGTACGCCCTTGAGGACCTCCTCGGCGGTGCCGGAGGTGAAGGAGGCGCCGCCGCCGCCGTGGTTGTGCATGTCCACGAAGCCGGGGACGATCCAGTGCCCGGACAGGTCGACGAGCCGTGCGCCCTCGGGGGCGCTGCCGGCGATGCGGTCGCCGTCGACGATGACCCTGCCGTTGGCCACGGTTCCGGTGGGCAGCACCACCCTGGCGCCGGAGAGAACAGTGCTGTGCGCGCTTCCGGACATCAGGCAGGTACCTCCGTGGCGAGTAGGTCCCAGGCGAGCAGCCCTGCGCCCAGGCATCCGGCGGTGTCCCCGAGGGCCGCCGGCACGATGTGGGGGAGCCGCTGGAACGTCACGCGCTCCTCCACGGCCCTCCGTAGTGGTGTGAACAACGTTTCCCCTGCCTCGGCCAGCCCGCCACCGATGATCAGCGTGCGCGGGTCCAGCAGGGTGATCGCGGTGACCAGTCCGTCGGCGAGGGCGCCGACGGCGGCCAGCCAGACCTCCCGGGCGCGTGCGTCGCCGTCCTCGACGGCCTTGGCGCAGTCCGCGGCGTCCGCGTCGGGGTCGCCGCAGGCGGCGGCCCAGGCGCGGCTGACGGCGGAGGCGGAGGCGAGGGTCTCCAGGCAGCCGTGCTGGCCGCAGCCGCAGGCGGGGCCGCCGGGGCGTACCACGATGTGCCCGATCTCGCCCGCGTAGCCGTGGGCGCCGGCCTCGATGCGGCCGGCGATGCCGATGGCTCCGGCGATGCCGGTGCCGAGGGGGACGAAGAGGAAGCGGTCGGCGCCGCGGCCCGCGCCGATGCGGCCTTCGGCGAGTCCGCCCGTGCGGACGTCGTGGCCGAGGGCGACCGGGATTCCGCCGAGGCGCGTGCTGAGCAGGGCGCGCATCGGTACGTCGCGCCAGCCCAGGTTCGCCGCGTAGACGGCGATCCCGTTCTCGGCGTCGACGATGCCGGGGACGGCGACTCCGGCGGCCGAGGCGGTCTCGCCGTAGCGTTCCCGGCCGGTTTCGAGCAGCTCGGCGGCGAAGGCCTGGATCGTCTCGACGACGGCGTCGGGGCCCCGCTCGCGGCCGGTGGCGCGGCGCGCTTCGTGGAGCAGGGTGCCGTCGGCGGCGACGAGGGCGGCCTTCATCCCGGTGCCGCCCACATCGAGGGCGATGACGTGTTTCACGGGTTTCACAGGGGACAGTCTCGCGTGCTCGGCGGGGAAAGGTCTAGTCCATTGAGGGGGATTGTTGAGCGGCCATACAAATTCGGGACCAAGGTCGGGATCCGGATGTGGACGAGCCGCCAAAGTGGTGTAGACCTTACGTGGATCGTACGTACAACAAGGGGTGGATCGAGAACCGTGAAGGGCCGTTACCAGAGCCTGGCCGCATCCGGCGCCGCACTGTGCCTGACTGCCGTGACGCTGACGGGCTGCGGAGCCGTCGGTGGACTCACCGGGGACAACGAGGTGACCCTCCGGGTCGTGGCGGCCGACTACGGGGACAATCCGCAGAACTCCTCGACCGCCTACTGGAAGGGCCTCGCCGACGGCTTCGAGAAGGCCAACCCCGGCGTGAACGTCGAGGTCAGCGTCTACTCCTGGTCCGAGGTCGACGCCAAGGTCGCCGAGATGGTCAAGGCCGGCAAGGCCCCCGACATCGCGCAGATCGGCGCCTACGCCGACTACGCGGCCGCCGGCAAGCTGTACTCGGCGGCGGAACTGCTCTCCGTGAAGACCGAGGCCGACTTCCTCGGACCGCTCGCGGACGCGGGCAAGGTCAAGCAGGTCCAGTACGGGCTGCCCTTCGTGGCCAGCACCCGGCTGCTCTTCTACAACGAGAAGCTGCTGACCGACGCGGGCGTGCTCGCGAAGGACGCCAAGGCCGGCTGGCAGCCCAAGAGCTGGGCGGACCTGGAGGCGGCGGCGAAGAAGCTCAAGGGCGCGGGCGTGCCCACCCCCTTCGCGCTGCCGCTGGGCCGCGAGGAGGCCCAGGCCGAGACGATGATGTGGATGCTGTCGGGCGGTGGCGGCTACACCGACAACGAGGAGTCGTACTCCATCGACTCCCCCGACAACGTCAAGACGCTGGAGTTCCTGCGGGACAAGATGGTCGGGCAGGGGCTGACCGGACCGGTCGAGCCGGGCAAGCTGGACCGCCAGGCCGCCTTCGAGGCCTTCGCCAAGGGCGAGGTCGGGATGCTCAACGGGCACCCCACGCTGCTGAAGCAGGCCGCCGCCAAGGGCGTGAAGTACGGCATGGTGCCGCTGCCGACGTCCGACGGGAGCGACCAGCCGGCGATGGGCGTCGCGGACTGGGTCATGGCCTTCAAGAACGGGCACCGGGCGGAGTCCGGGAAGTTCCTGGACTTCCTGTACCAGCCGAACAACGTGACGGCCTTCACCGACAAGTACGACCTGCTGCCGGCCACCACCAGCGGCTACCGCGCGAAGCAGGCCGCCACGGAGGGGTCCTCGCCGCAGCTGAAGACCTTCCTGGCGGCGCTGCCCACCTCGCGGCTGTACCCGGTCGGCAAGAAGTCCTGGGCGGGCGTCAGCGAGGACATCAAGCAGAACATCGGCAAGACCGTCCAGCCGGGCGGGCAGCCGGCGAAGGCGCTGGAGGAGATCGCGACCGCCGCGCGCGCGGCGGACCAGCGCTGACGGCGGTCGACGGCGGGCGGCGGCGGGCGGCGGCAGGGGAGCGGGGCCGGTGTCAGCGGGCGGCGTTAATCTGGCGGTATGACGGACGAGGGGCAGTTGACGGCCACGGAGGCCGCGGTGCTCGCGTACGAAGGACGCACCTGGCCCGGGCCCGGAGCCAAGGAACGGGCCATCCGGGAAGGGCTGGGGATGACCCCCGTCCGCTACTACCAGCTGCTCAACGCGCTGCTGGACGACCCCCGGGCGCTGGCCCACGCCCCGGGCACGGTGAACCGGCTGCGGCGGATCCGAGAGGCGCAGCGGGCCCGGCGATAGCCGTAGCCGTCACCCGTTCGGGCCGTTAGGGTCGTGCGTATGGGGAGCCATCCGCACGACTTGCCGATGCCCGTCACCGCAGCCGGACGCGAGGGACTCGAGGCCCTCCTCCGTGCACCCCGCCGGTCCGTGATCGCCCTGGACTTCGACGGCACCCTCGCCGACATCGTCCCGGACCCGGACCAGGCCCGAGCCCACCCCGGAGCCGTCCCGGCCCTCTCCGCGCTCGCCCCCGAGGTCGACTCGGTCGCCGTGATCACCGGCCGGCCGGCGGGCGTCGCCGTCCGCTACGGGGGCTTCGCGGGCGTGCCGGGCCTGGAGCACCTGGTGGTGCTGGGCCACTACGGGGCCGAGCGGTGGGACGCGGTCACGGGCATCGTGCACGCCCCGGCCGAGCACCCCGGGGTGGCGGCGGTACGGGCGGAGCTGCCGGGCTTCCTGGACTCCATCGGCGCGTGGCGCGGGACCTGGATCGAGGAGAAGGGCCGCGCGCTGGCCGTGCACACCCGGCGGGCGGAGAACCCGGCGGCGGCCTTCGCGGCCCTGCGCGAACCCCTGGCCGAGCTGGCCGCCCGCCACGGGCTGATGGTGGAGCCGGGCCGCGCGGTCCTGGAGCTGCGCCCCCCGGGCATGGACAAGGGCGTCGCCCTGACGGAGTTCCTGGCGGAACGGGGCGCGGAGGCGGTGCTGTACGCGGGGGACGACCTGGGTGACCTGGCGGCGTACTCGGCGGTCGAGAAACGACGGGCCGACGGCCGGCCGGGTCTGCTGGTCGCCAGCGGCTCGGCGGAAGTCCCGGAGCTCGCCTCCCGCGCGGACCTGGTCCTCCCGGGCCCCGCCGCGGTAGCGGCCTTCCTGGCCACCTTGGCCACGGCCATCTCCAGCGCCTGAACCTGTGCCGCAGGGCGCGGCGCCGCTGTCGGGGGCGCTGCCCCCGAACCCCCGTGCCTCAAACGCCGGCGGGGCTGGATTTTGCCGCTGCGCGGCAACCCTGCCCGGCCCGGGCGCAAGGTTGCGCTGCGCACACTTGCAGGCTGACGCCGGCCAAATTCAGCCTCGCCGGCGTTTGAGGAGCGGGGTCTGGGGCGGAGCCCCGGGAAGCGGCGCTGAGCGTTCATTGCCGGGCGCGGCGCCGCTGTCGGGGGCGCTGCCCCCGAACCCCCGCGCCTCAAACGCCGGCGA
Organism: Streptomyces sp. NPDC030995; assembly: GCF_055571215.1. Classification (NCBI taxonomy): domain Bacteria; kingdom Bacillati; phylum Actinomycetota; class Actinomycetes; order Kitasatosporales; family Streptomycetaceae; genus Streptomyces; species Streptomyces sp. NPDC030995. The sequence continues at coordinate 10,348 of NZ_JBVIFS010000036.1, read as the reverse complement.
GGCTGATTGTGCGGCGCAGCGTCACGCGCGCAGGTCGGACAGCTGGGCCGTGAACCAGGCCGTCGGGGGGAGGGCCGTGGCGGCCGCCGCCAGGCGCTTCGTGCGTTCCGCGCGCTCGCCCGCCGGCATGGCCAGCGCAGCGTGCAGCGCCGCGGCCGTTGCCGTCACGTCGTACGGGTTCACCGTCAGCGCGTCCTCGCGGAGCTCCTCGTACGCCCCCGCCCCCGTGGACAGGACCAGCGCGCAGCCCGCCTCCGACACCACCGGGATCTCCTTCGCCACCAGGTTCATCCCGTCCCGGACCGGGTTCACCAGTGCCACGTCCGCCAGCCGGTACGCCGCCAGGGAGCGGGCGAAGTCGTCCTTCACCGACACCAGCACCGGCTGCCAGTGCTCCGTCCCGAACTCCTCGTTCACGGCCGCCGCCAGATCCCGTACCGACTGCGTGTAGTCCCGGTACACCGCCAGGTCCTGCCGGGAGGGGTACGCCGAGGCGAGGTGGACGACCTGGCCCCGCCATTGCGGGTACGAGGCCAGGAGCTCCCGGTACGCGAGCAGGCCCCGCAGGATGTTCTTCGACAGCTCCGTCCGGTCCACCCGGACGATCGTCTTCAGGCCGCCGACCTCCGCCCGCAGGTCCGCCAGCTTCGCGTCGACCTCCGGCCGGTGGGCGAGGGCGCGCAGCTCGTCGCCGTCCACACCCAGCGGGTACACGGCCACACGAGTCGTCCCGGCCCCCGCACCCGCCCCCGCACCCGTGCCCTCCACGAACGCGTTCGCCCACGCCCGCGTGTGGAAGCCCACCACGTCCGCGCCGAGCATCCCCCGCACCAGCTCGAGGCGGACGTCGGACGGGAGCATGTGGAGGAACTCCGGCGACGCCCACGGCGTGTGCGTGAAGTGCCCGATCCGCAGGTCCGGCCGCAGCTCCCGCAGCTGCCCGGGGACCAGCGCCAGGTGGTAGTCCTGCACCAGGACGCACGCCCCCTGCGCCGCCTCCTCGGCGAGAGCCTCGGCGAAGGCGCGGTTGTAGGCCGTGTACGAGTCCCACAGCCGCCGGAACTCCGCGTCGAAGACCGGCTCGCGCGGGATGTCGTACAGGTGGTGGTGGGTGAACCACAGCACCGAATTGGCGATCCCGTTGTACGCGTCGTCGTACATGGTGGGATCGATGTCCAGCATCCGGACGCCGGGCTCGGCCACTCCCCGGCGGACCGCCTCCCGGTCCGCCTCTGACAGCGCCGCGCAGATCCACAGCGCCTCCGGCTGCTCCGCGAGGGCCGCGGAGAGCCCGGAGACGAGCCCGCCCCCGCCGCGCCGGGCGCTGAGCGTGCCGTCGGTGTCGAGGGCGTACGAGAGCGGGCCGCGGTTGGCGGCGACGAGTACCTGGGATGAAGCCATGTCGCGAACCTAGCCCGGCCCGGGTCGCCTCAAACCGTCCGTTGCGTCACGCCACGCGCCGCAGCGCGTACTCCCTGATCCCCAGCATCGGCGGCCGCTCCTCGGTGTCCACCGCGTAGGTCCGCGGCACGAAGCCCTCCGGCCCCCGCTCGAACTGCGTCAGCTCCGGCCGTACGAGGTGCCCGCGCGAGAGCCGCAGCAGGGCCGTGCGGTAGATCGCCGCGGCCATCCGGCCCAGCGCCTGCCCGTCCTGGTGGCGGTGGAGCCGTACGCCCACGTCCACCTGGGCCAGCGCGTCCAGCCCGACCGTGTGCAGCGCGTCCACCAGCAGGCCCAGCTCGACGCCGTAGCCGACGGGGAACGGCAGCCGCTCCAGCAGGGAGCGCCGTACGGCGTACTCGCCGCCCAGCGGCTGGACGAAACCGGCCAGCTGCGGCCAGTGCAGGTTGAGGAGGGGGCGGGCGACGAGTTCGGTGACCCGGCCGCCCTGGCCGGGAGCGTCGCCCAGCGGGCGGTCGTACATCGCCTTGACGAACTGCACGTCCGGCTCGGTCAGCAGCGGCCCCACGATGCCCGAGACGAAGGAGGCCGAGAAGTCCCGCAGGTCGGCGTCGACGAAGCAGACGATGTCCCCGCTGGTGGCCAGCAGCGAGCGCCACAGCACCTCGCCCTTGCCGTGCAGCGGCGGGATCCTCGGCAGGATCTCGTCGCGGTGCACCACCCGGGCTCCGGCCTTCGCCGCGACCTCCGCGGTCCGGTCGGCCGAGCCCGAGTCGATGACCACCAGTTCGTCCACCAGGGGGACGGGCAGTCCCTCGATCAGCTCGCGCCGGATCACCTCGACGATCGCGCCGACGGTGGCCTCCTCGTTGAGCGCGGGCAGCACCACGCTGACCGTGCTGCCTGTCGCCCGTTTCCGGTCGAGCAGCTGGTCGAGCGGTCGGTCGGCGGCTGACCAGGAGCGGTCGGCCAGCCAGCGCTCCACCTCTTCCAGCACCCTCAGCACTCCCTGTTTCGTCCCCTGAATGGACCGATTTGTGATCCATCTCGCGGTTCGGACGGCTGTCTCAACCACCCGGCCCTTCGGTTACAGTCTTGAACAACGCGAAGGACCACCGCATGCCGGGGGTCCCCGCGAACAAACGCACCGGCGCGCCATAGAGCGCGTGTGCCGGTGCCATACCGCTCATCCAGAGGGGCAGAGGGACACGGCCCGTTGAAGCCCCGGCAACCCTCCAGTCGGTTCTCGCCATGCGTACGACGCATCCGCGCGAGGTCCCCGGCTAGGGAAGGTGCCAATTCCGTCTCATGGCGAAGTGCGCCATGGGGAAGATGAGGAGAAAGGGCCTCGCCATCATGGCTGCACAGACTGTTGCCACCTCTGTCGATCTCGGACCTGCCACCGGCCTCTCGTGTCGCGAGTGCGGTACCCGATTCGAACTCGGACCCATCTTCGCGTGCGTCGAGTGCTTCGGACCTCTGGAAGTCGCCTACGACCTTCCCACCGGTGACCCCGAGGCCCTGCGCGCCGCGATCGAGGCCGGCCCCAACAACATCTGGCGTTACGCGCCGCTGCTGCCCGTCCCCGCGGACGTGGCCTCCAAGCCGAGCCTGAACCCGGGCTTCACCAAGCTCGTGGACGCGGCCAATCTGGCCAAGGAGCTCGGCGTCACCGGCAAGCTCTACGTCAAGGACGACTCCGGCAACCCGACGCACTCCTTCAAGGACCGCGTCGTGGCCATCGCCGTCGAGGCCGCCCGCGCCTTCGGCTTCACCACCCTGTCCTGCTCCTCCACGGGCAACCTGGCCGGCGCCGTCGGCGCCGCGGCCGCCCGGGCCGGCTTCCGCTCCTGCGTGTTCATCCCGCACGACCTGGAGCAGGGCAAGGTCGTCATGGCCGGTGTCTACGGTGGCGACCTGGTCGGCATCGAGGGCAACTACGACGACGTCAACCGCTTCTGCTCCGAGCTCATCGGGGACCCGCTGGGCGAGGGCTGGGGCTTCGTCAACGTCAACCTGCGGCCGTACTACGGCGAGGGCTCCAAGACCCTCGCGTACGAGATCTGCGAGCAGCTCGGCTGGCAGCTGCCCGACCAGATCGTGATCCCGATCGCGTCCGGCTCGCAGCTGACGAAGATCGACAAGGGTCTCCAGGAGCTGATCAAGCTCGGCCTCGTCGAGGACAAGCCGTACAAGATCTTCGGTGCCCAGGCCGAGGGCTGCTCCCCGGTGTCGACCGCCTTCAAGGCCGGTCACGACGTGGTCCGCCCGCAGAAGCCGAACACCATCGCCAAGTCCCTGGCGATCGGCAACCCGGCGGACGGCCCGTACGTCCTGGACATCGCGCGGCGCACCGGCGGCTTCGTCGAGGACGTCAACGACGAGCAGGTCGTCGAGGCCATCAAGATCCTCGCGCAGACCGAGGGCATCTTCGCCGAGACCGCGGGCGGCGTGACCGTCGGCGTGACGAAGAAGCTCATCGAGAACGGTCAGCTCGACCCGGCGCTGACCACCGTCATCCTCAACACCGGTGACGGCCTCAAGACCCTGGAGGCGGTGGCCGCGGACAGCGGGCAGACCGCCACCATCCGCCCGAGCCTGGACGCGTTCCGCGCCGCCGGCCTGGCGTGACCTGACCAACCCCCTGCTCTACCGGAAAGGCAGTAGCGCCATGAGCGTCAACGTCCGCATCCCCACCATCCTGCGCACCTACACCGGCGGTCAGGCCGAGGTTTCCGCCGAGGGCGCGACCCTCGCCGAGGTCATCGAGTCCCTGGAGAAGAGCCACCCGGGCATCGCCGCGCGCGTCCTGGACGACCAGGGCAAGCTGCGCCGCTTCGTGAACGTCTACGTCAACGACGACGACGTGCGCTTCGAGGGCGGGCTGGAGGCGGTGACGCCGGACGGCGCCGGTGTCTCGATCATCCCCGCCGTGGCCGGCGGCTGCTGAACACCTCGCCGGGCACCCGGCTGGACATCCGGCCGGGAACTCGATGAAACGCGAAAAACCGTAATTGCCCCCTCCGCTAAAAGCGGAGGGGGCAATTCTGCTTGATTGGGCACGGTAGAGTTGGGGAAGTCCCCTCCGCGGTTCTTGCCCGCCGCATATGAACGGGCCGCGTGAGGGTCGACATCGGGCCAATGTGCAAGCGCGGTATGGGGCTTTGGCGAGATATGTCGGGCCCGAGTTGCCCTGGAAGATGCCAACTTTTCACTCTATTTCAATGTTTCTCGGTGCCCAGAATTCTCGTCGGATTGACCTGTTGCAGACAGCACTCGCGCAGATACATTCAGCCTCGGTCGACGCGTTCCGACGCAAGTTCTGACCCGGGAGCGCGAAGTGCGTTCCTGCGCAAGGGCCAGTAATAGGGGAGTTAGGCATGGCTCAGGGCACCGTCAAGTGGTTCAACGCGGAGAAGGGCTACGGCTTCATCGCGGTCGACGGTGGTGCGGATGTGTTCGTCCACTACAGCGCCATCCAGATGGACGGGTACCGCACCCTTGAAGAGGGTCAGCGGGTCGAGTTCGAGATCTCGCAGGGCCAGAAGGGTCCGCAGGCGGACATGGTCAAGCTCGCGCTCGGCTAGTCCTGAAGCGATCGACCAAGACGAACGACCAAAGACCTACGAGGGGCTCACATCCTGGACACGGGATGTGAGCCCCTCGTGCGTGTGCCCGGTACTGGCGGGGCGTTGTCCCAAGGGACCGGCGGGGCGTTGCCCCAAGCCGCTTGCACTCGTGGGGGTCGAGTGCTAATCATTGGCGTTAGCACTCTCGGGTTGAGAGTGCTACTGAACGAGGACCGGGTCGGTGAGGCCCGCAGGGTCCGGCGGGAAGGAACCGCCGGGCACGCAGGCCGTCCGTCGCGGGCGCGGGCGCGGTCCTGGGAGCAATCCACCGCTGTCCGGGAGGACCACTTCAGATGGCCAAGATCATTGCGTTCGACGAGGAGGCCCGCCGCGGCCTCGAGCGTGGGATGAACCAGCTCGCCGACGCCGTCAAGGTCACCCTTGGCCCCAAGGGTCGCAACGTCGTCCTTGAGAAGAAGTGGGGCGCCCCCACGATCACCAACGATGGTGTCTCCATCGCCAAGGAGATCGAGCTCGAGGACCCGTACGAGAAGATCGGCGCCGAGCTGGTCAAGGAAGTCGCCAAGAAGACGGACGACGTCGCCGGCGACGGTACGACCACCGCCACCGTGCTCGCCCAGGCGCTCGTCCGCGAGGGCCTGCGCAACGTGGCCGCCGGTGCCAACCCGATGGCCCTCAAGCGTGGTATCGAGAAGGCCGTCGAGGCCGTCTCCGCCGCCCTGCTCGCCCAGGCCAAGGATGTCGAGACCAAGGAGCAGATCGCTTCCACGGCCTCCATCTCCGCCGCCGACACCCAGATCGGCGAGCTCATCGCCGAGGCCATGGACAAGGTCGGCAAGGAAGGCGTCATCACCGTCGAGGAGTCCCAGACCTTCGGTCTGGAGCTGGAGCTCACCGAGGGCATGCGCTTCGACAAGGGCTACATCTCGGCGTACTTCGCCACCGACATGGAGCGCATGGAGTCGTCCCTCGACGACCCGTACATCCTGATCGTCAACTCCAAGATCGGCTCGGTCAAGGACCTGCTGCCGCTCCTGGAGAAGGTCATGCAGTCCGGCAAGCCGCTGCTGATCATCGCCGAGGACGTCGAGGGCGAGGCCCTGTCGACCCTGGTCGTCAACAAGATCCGCGGCACCTTCAAGTCCGTCGCCGTCAAGGCCCCGGGCTTCGGAGACCGCCGCAAGGCCATGCTCGGTGACATCGCCATCCTCACGGGCGGCACGGTCATCTCCGAGGAGGTCGGCCTCAAGCTGGAGAACGCCGGTCTCGACCTGCTCGGCCGCGCCCGCAAGGTCGTCATCACCAAGGACGAGACCACCATCGTCGACGGTGCCGGTGACAGCGACCAGGTCGCCGGTCGCGTGAACCAGATCCGCGCCGAGATCGAGAACTCCGACTCGGACTACGACCGCGAGAAGCTCCAGGAGCGCCTCGCGAAGCTGGCCGGCGGCGTGGCCGTCATCAAGGCCGGCGCCGCGACCGAGGTCGAGCTCAAGGAGCGCAAGCACCGCATCGAGGACGCCGTTCGCAACGCGAAGGCGGCCGTCGAGGAGGGCATCGTCGCCGGTGGTGGCGTGGCCCTGCTCCAGGCCTCCTCGGTCTTCGAGAAGCTCGACCTGTCGGGTGACGAGGCGACCGGCGCCAACGCCGTGAAGCTCGCCCTCGAGGCCCCGCTGAAGCAGATCGCCGTCAACGGTGGTCTCGAAGGCGGCGTCGTCGTGGAGAAGGTCCGCAACCTGACGGTTGGCTGGGGCCTGAACGCCGCGACCGGCGAGTACGTCGACATGATCGCCGAGGGCATCATCGACCCGGCGAAGGTCACCCGCTCTGCCCTGCAGAACGCGGCGTCCATCGCGGCCCTCTTCCTCACCACCGAGGCCGTCATCGCCGACAAGCCCGAGAAGGCCGGCGCCGGCGCCCCGGGCGGCATGCCGGGCGGTGACATGGACTTCTGATCGACCCCCGGCTCCGGCCTCTGGTTGATCGGCTGTTCTCGAACGAGGGCGGCACTCCCTGCGGGGGGTGCCGCCCTCGGGCGTTTCAGGCGGCGGGGCGCGCGACGAAGGTGACCTCTTCCCGGTCCTCGCTCAGGGCGATGTTCAGCGAGGCGTCCAGAGCGTGCGCGAGGCGGCGCAGCAGGGGCAGGGTGGGCACCGCGTCCGCCCCCTCCACGCGGGAGATCTTCGCCTGGGTCAGGCCGGCCCTCTCGGCCAGCTCGGTCTGGGACAGCCCCAAGGCCTTGCGCCGGTCGTACACGGCCTTGGCGAAGGCCATCGCGAGGCGGATCTCTGCCCGCTCGGCCTCGACCTCATCCGACTCGACGTGCACACCTGCGGCCTTCTTCTCCCGGGCCAGCTTCCAGCGGGTGTGGTTCATGAGGCGTCCCCTTCCTCGCCGCGGCCATATGTCATGTGGGCCGGTCCGTGCTCCTTCTCGCACACCATACGAGCCGTGACCGCGCGGGTGACTTGGGCTGACTCGTGCATGCGCGTCTTGCGGAACACGGTGAGCATCACGATTCTGTGTCCCGGTGCGAACCAGTACGTGATCCGAGTGGCGACCCCGTCGAGCGTGGGCCGTAGCTCGTACACCCCATCCCTGAGTGGTCGAGCGAAGGGCATCGGCGTCCGGGCAGCATGGACCGCCAGCAGCTCCGCGTACTCCTCGACCTTTCGGTACTGCTTGTCCGGTAGCAGTTCCAGCCAGCTCCGCACTTCAGGCTCCAGCTCGATCACGTGCAGATCGTTCATGCCACGCCGCGTATTATGTCGTCCACGACATAATACGCCTGCGGCGACCACGCGCACCTCATCGGGTGGGGATGCCCGGGCGGTTGACGCGGCGGGTTTGGTTGACTGGACGGTATGAGCGAACTCTTCGTCAAGATCTGCGGGTTGCGGACCGAGCCCGACGTCGATGCCGCCGTGGCGGCCGGGGCCGATGCCGTGGGGTTCGTGTTCGCGCCCGGCAGTCCGCGCACGGTCGACGCCGCCACCGCGCGGGCGCTGGCGGCTCGGGTCCCGGACGGGGTGCTGACCGTCGGGGTGTTCCGGGGGCAGTCGGTCGCGGAGGTGCGCCGGTTCACCGAGGAGAGCGGCGTGCGGGGCGTGCAGCTGCACGGCGAGGAGGGCCCCGAGGACTTCGCGGCGCTGCGCGCCGAGGGCCGGACGCTGCTGAGGGCCACCGCCGAGCACGTGAAGCGCTGCGGTGAGTACGGCGAGGACCTGCTGCTGCTCGACGCCCCCGACCCCGGCTCCGGCAAGCCGTGGAACTGGGGGTCGGCGGACTTCACCGCGCCCGAGGGGCACTGGCTGCTGGCCGGCGGGCTGAACCCGGGGAACGTGCGGCGGGCCGTCCTGACCACCGGCGCGTGGGGCGTGGACGTGTCCAGCGGGGTGGAGCGGGAGCGCGGGGTGAAGTCGCCGGAGCTGATCCGAGCCTTCATCGAAGCCGCGCGCGGCTAGGACCGGGACCGGGGCCGGGGCTGGGCCCGGGGGCTGGCCGAATCTTTTCGTAGCGACCGTTAGCGATCTCGTGTTAGGTTATTTCTGTAGTGACCGTTACTGAATCGAGGGGGTCCCCATGGGAAAGAACGCACTGGTCACGGGCGGCAGCCGGGGCATCGGCCGGGCCATCGCCGAACGGCTGGCCGCCGACGGGGCGACGGTCGTGCTCACCTACGCGAACGACGAGACGGCCGCGCGGGACACCGTCGACCGGATCGTCAAGGACGGTGGCCGGGCCCACGCGCTCCGGGCGGAGCTCGGCGCGCACGGGGACGCCGCCGCGCTCTGGACGGCCTACGACGAACTCGGCCTCGACGGGGTCGACATCATCGTCAACAACGCCGGGATCGGCCTGGCGCTTCCCCTCGGCCAGGTCGGCGAAGAGGACTTCGACCGGGTCTTCGCGGTCAACGTCCGGGCGCCGTTCTTCGTCGTGCAGGAGGCCCTCGGGCGGCTGCGCGACGGCGGGCGGATCATCAACATCTCCAGCGGTGCCGCCACCATCGCGATGCCCGAGATCCTGGCCTACTCGGCCACCAAGGGGGCCCTCGACACCCTGACCCTGAACCTCGCCAAGGCCCTCGGGTCGCGGGGCATCACCGTCAACTCGGTGGCGCCCGGCATCATCGACACCGACATCAACGCGAGCTGGCTGCGCGGCAACGCCGAGGCCGAGACGTACGCCGCCTCGCTCGCCGCGCTCGGCCGGATCGGGCAGCCCGAGGACATCGCCGACGTCGTCGGCTTCCTCGCCTCTCACGCTGGCCGCTGGGTTACGGGGCGGGTGGTCGACGCGACCGGTGGCTCCGGGCTGTAGAGCCGGGCCCGCGGCCCGGCTGTGTTCACGGGACGTTCGTGACCGTCTCGCAGCGGACGGCCACGTCCGCGGTGCCCGCCTCGCCGTCGCAGCTGTCGGTGGCGGGGCCGCCGTCCAGGACGTCGTTGGCCGGGCCGCCGTCGAGGCGGTCGTTGCCGGCCCCGCCGATCAGCCGGTCGTGGCCGCCGAGCCCGCAGATGAGGTCGTTGCCGCCGTTGCCGTTGATCGTGCCCGTACCGGTGAGGGTGGCGGGAACGCCGAAGCAGGTGGGCGCGACGGCCGCAGTGCTGCTCACCGGGAACCCCAGGGTGATCAGCGCCGCGGTGACGACACCGGCCGCGATGATGCGAGCCATGCGAATCTTCCTCCGACGGTCCATAACGGCATCGGGGGAGGGCTGCCCCGCGGCGGCCGGTGCGCAGCAGGGCTTGGGCCAGGCGGCCCGCATTCTCCTTCGTACGGGCGTACGGTGCGGCCGCAGCCGGTGCAGAGCGTTGCTGAAGGCGCTGGTCAGCGTGGTGGCGTCGGCCAGATCCGCGAGCAGACGTGAGCCGGAGTGGTTGACCGCCCCGTGCCCGTCGGCGCTGACGGCGAGCTGCGAAAAACTTGTTGGACCGGATGGCTGGGCGATGCCACAGTCTGGCTGTGACCATGACCAGAGGTTATTCCGTACCTGTTTCGTTGGCCGACGGCCTCGCCCTGCGACAGGCGAGGCCCGCAGATCTCGACCAGATCGGCGCGCTCCTGTCCGAGCGCGGTGAGCCGGACGACGCCATCGACCACCGGCTGGTTGTCACCGATCCGGACGCGGGCTTGTCCGCCTGTGCCGTGGTTGTCGACGGCGACCGGGTCGTGTCCACCGCGACGCTCCTCGACGAGGAGGTGTGCATCGGGGGCGTCCGCCTGCCCGCCGGCCAGGTGGAACTGGTCGCCACCGACAGCGAATACGAGGGACGCGGGCTCGTAAGGGCGCTCATGCACTGGGCTCACGAGCGTTCTGCCGCCCGTGGCCACCTCGTCCAGGCGATGATCGG